>NZ_CP090059.1:3915000-4215000 GCF_021391395.1 Sphingomonas cannabina
GAGGGACCATTGGCCGCATCGGACATCGCGGAGACGCGCGGCAAGGGCGGCTGGTGGGGCTGGAGCGACACCAAGCAGGCGCTGGAATGGCTGTTCTGGTCAGGACAGATCACCACTGCGACGCGGCGCGGCAGCTTCGAGCGCGTCTATGACCTGCCCGAACGCGTCCTTCCCGCCTCGGTGCTGGCGCAGCCCACGCCCGACGAACCCGATGCCCATCGCGCGTTGCTTGCCCGGGCGGCCGCCGCGCTCGGCATCGCGACCGCTGCCGACCTGCGCGACTATTTCCGGCAGAAGCCGAACGACGCCCTCCCGAGGATCGCGGAGCTGGTGGAGGACGGGACGCTTCTGCCGGTGCGGGTGCGCGGCTGGCCGCAGCAGGCCTATCTCCACAAGGATGCGAAAGTCCCGCGCCGGATCGCAGGCGGGCGGCTGCTGGCGCCGTTCGACCCGCTGATCTGGGAACGCGCCCGCACCGAACGGCTGTTCGGCCTCCGCTACCGCATCGAAATCTACACGCCCGCCGACAAACGGGTGCACGGCTATTATGTCCTGCCCTTCCTGCTCGGCGACCGGATCGTCGCGCGCGTGGACTTGAAGGCCGACCGTCAGGCCGGCCTTCTCATCGTCCAGAACGCGCATCGCGAGCCCGGCGCGCCCCACGAGACCGCGCGGCAACTGATGGACGAGCTCGAGCTGATGGCGCGCTGGCTGGGATCGTCCGCCGTCGCGATCGCAGGCCCGGGCGATATGGCCGCCGAGCTGCAGCAGGAACGGCCGACATCTGAACGTCGGTCGGTCTAGGGCCGATCGACATTGGGGTTGCAGGTCTTCCATAGCCCAACCGTCACCCGGACGTGTTCCGGCGTCCACCGGAACACGTCCGGGGTGACGGTGAGGAGGGTTGAGATGTCGACCACTTCCCCAAATGTCGATCCGTCCTAAGCCGCCAGCCGCTCCGTCAGCTCGGGCGTGCCGGTGAGGTGCACCGGCGCCCCGGCCGCGCGGCGGCGGTTGACCCACTCGCGGATGATCTCCGCCGAGGTGTGGTCGACCGCCGCGAGGTCGCTGACGTCGAACCGCACCGGCCGGCCCTGCGGCACCGCGTCGAGCGTGCTGGTGAGCTTGGGCACCGCCAGGAACGAGGCCGTGCCCGCCAGCCGGATCGCGCTCTCCTCCTCGCCATGCTCGTGGTCGAGCTTGAGGCCGAGGCGACGCCAGTGCGGCAGCAGCTCGATCAGCGACAGGCCGATGCCGACCAGCACGCCGGTGAGTAGGTCCTCCGCCACCACCGTGACCAGCGTGATCGCCCAGATCGCCGCCGGCAGCATGCCGTAGTGCTTGAGCAGGTGCTTGGCATGGCCGAAATTGACCAGCCGCCAGCCGGTCACCACCAGCACTGCGCCGAGCGCCGCCATCGGGATCTCGCGCAGCAGCCACGGCAGCAGCGCGACGAAGCCGAGGATCCACACGCCGTGCAGCATCGTCGACAGCCTGGTCTGCGCGCCCGCCTGGACGTTGGCGGAGCTTCGCACGATCACGCCCGTCATCGGGAGCGCCCCGGCGAGGCCGCAGAGCAGGTTGCCCACACCCTGCGCGCGCAGTTCCTTGTTGTAGTTGGTCCGCACACCATCGTGCATCCGGTCGACCGCTGCCGCCGACAGCAGGGTCTCGGCGCTGGCGATGAACGCGATCGCGACCGCCGCGGCGAGCAGGCTCGGATCGAGCCAGCGCGCGAACATGTCCGGCCCCGGCAGCGTGATCGCGCCGGCGATCGATTCGGGCACGGTCACCCGCGCGACGCTGAGCCCGAAGCCCCAGGCGAGCAGCGTGCCCGCGACCACGCCCATCAACGCGCCGGGCACGAGCTTCATGCTGGCCGGACGGAGCTTCTCCCACCCCAGCATCACGGCGATGGTGACGAGCGCGATGATCGCGGCGAGCTCGGTCCCCTCCAGGCTGGTCGGCGACAGGCCGAGCAGGCGGCCCGGCATGGCGGCGAGGTTCTGGAGGCCGCTCGGCAGCGGCTTCTGGTCGAACAGCACGTGGAACTGGCCGGCGACGATCAGCACGCCGATGCCGGCGAGCATGCCATGCACCACCGCGGGCGAGACCGCGCGGAACCAGCCGCCGACGCGCAGCACGCCGGCGACGAACTGGATGATGCCGGCGAGCACCAGGATCGGCCCCAGCGCCGACAGCCCTTGGTCACGGACCAACTCGAAGATGATGACGGCAAGGCCTGCGGCGGGACCGCTCACCTGCAGCGGCGATCCGGCGAGCGCGCCGACGATGATGCCACCGATGATGCCGGTGATCAGGCCCTTCTCGGGCGGCACGCCGGACGCGATGGCGATGCCCATGCACAGCGGCATCGCCACCAGGAACACGACGATCGACGCCGTGAAGTCGCGCGTCACATTGCCGCGCGACAGGAGCGAGGCGATACTCATTCCGCCGCCTCCAGGACATAGGTGACGTCGCTCGCGGTACGCCGTGCCGCCGGCAGCGCGACCGGCAGCGGGCGATCGTCGCGCATCGGCACGAACCGGCCGGTCTCGCCGTCGAGGCCGAGCATCACGCCGGCATGGATATCGGCGAACCAGCCGTGCAGCGCGATCTCGCCGCGAGCGATGCCGGCGGCGACCGACGGATGGGTCCTGAGGTGCGCGAGCTGGACGACGACGTTCTCCAGGCTGGCGGCACGCACCGCCTCGCCGTTCTCGAGCTCGGGATAGCCCTGGCGAACGACGCTCTCGGCGGCATGGCTGTGGCGCAGCCAGGCGGCGACGTTGGGCATGCCTTTCAGCATCTCGGGATTGATCAGCGCTTTCATCGCGCCGCAGTCCGAATGGCCGCAGACGATGATGTCGCGCACGCCGAGCGCCGCCACCGCATATTCGACGGTCGAGGACACGCCGCCGTTCTGGGTGGCGAAGGGCGGCACGATGTTGCCGGCGTTGCGGCACACGAAGATGTCGCCAGGCTGCGCCTGCATGAGATGCTCGGGCGCCACGCGGCTGTCGGCGCAGGAGATCATCAGCGCCTTAGGGCTCTGCCCCTGCGTCGCGAGCTTCGAATAGAGGTCGCCCTGGCTCGGGAACACCCGCTTCTCGAAGTCGAAGACACGTCCGATCAGTTCGTTCACGGTGCACACTCCTCGATCAACAGAGCCGAGGAGGTAAGGTCCGTCTCTTGCCGCAGCGCAGCAGTTTCGTAAGAAATTATTGCCGCCGGCGACGTGCGCCGCCGAAGCGCTTCAGCGGCGCGGTGAACGGCCTGCGGAGATTGCGGCCTTTCAATCCTCCCCCGCCAGGGGGAGGTGGCATCGCGCAGCGATGACGGAGGGGGAGGAGGCACCCCGATAGCGGCTCGCAGTCCTCCCCCTCCGTCAGCCTGCGGCTGACACCTCCCCCGCCCCTGGCGGGGGGCGGATTGAAGGTCGATGCTACCGCCGCGGCAGGACGATCTCGGCGGTCAGCCCGCCCTCGGGCCGATTGGTGAGGGAGAAAGCGCCGCCCTCGGCGTCCACCGCGCGCACTACGATCGGCAGGCCGAGCCCGAAGCCGGAGGTATCGCGCGAGCGCGCACGGTCGAGGCGCACGAACGGCTGGAGCACCCGCTGGCGCGCCTCCTCCGGGATGCCGGGGCCGTCGTCGTCGACACGGACCGCCACCTCATGCCCGCGATCGACCAGCGACACGCGCGCATTGCCGCCATAGTGGAGCGCGTTCTCGAGCAGGTTGACGATCGCACGCTTGATCCCGAGCGGGCGCAGGGTGAGCTCGCAATGATCCGGGCCGGCGTAGGTCGCCGGCCGCCCCTGGTCCGCGGCGTCGCTGACGATCGTCGAGCACATCACGGCGAGATCGGTCGAGACCGCCGGCTCGCTGTCCCCGTCCCCGCCCAGATAGGCGAGCAGCGAGGACACCATGTCCTCCATCTCGGCGACGTCCTGCTCGATCGCCTCGCGCAGCCCGTCGTCCCTGACCGCGTCGGCGCGCAGGCGCAGGCGCGAGAGCGGCGTGCGGAAATCGTGGCCGACCGCGGCGAGCGCCTCGGTGCGGTCCTGGATCAGGCGGTGGATGCGATCCTGCATCTCATTGAAGGCGACGATGACCCGCCGCACCTCGCCGGGACCCGCTTCCGGCACGCGCTCGACCTCCTCGCCGTGACCGACCTGATCGGCGACCTCGGCCAGGCGGCGCAGCGGCCGCAGCACCTGCCGCACCAGCAGCCCGCCGATCACGATCAGCGCGATCGCAGGGGTGAGCGCGAGCAGCACCCGCCCGACCGCGAAATCGATCTGGTGGAGCGGCTCCAGCGTCTGGAAATAGAGCCAGGTCCCGTCGTCGAGCCGCAGCGTGCCGCTGATATAGGCGTTGCGCCCCGGCGAGGTCAGCCGGATGCGCAGGTCGCGCCGCGCCAGGTCCGGCTCCCACGCGATGATCTGCTTGTGCATCCGGTCGAGCCTGGGCGCGACCCTGGGCGTCGGCGGCAGATGATCCTTCCATCGGACGAGATAGCGCGAGGTGGTGAGCTCGCCCGCCAGCCCGCTGCGATGCTCGGCCGGCTGCTCCTCGAGCAGCTTGCGCGCGATGACGAGATGCTCGGCGAGCCGGTTGGCCTCGTCGTCGCGGATCGAGTAGCGGCTGGCGCGCTCGTAGAGGAAGGTGGTCGCGCCATATTCGACCAGCAGCGCCAGCAACAGGATCGCGAAGATGCGCCCGATGATGCCGAGCGGCAGGCGGGGAATGACCTTCAACGGCGCTCCACGGGGACGTTGAGCATGTAGCCGATCCCGCGCACGGTGATGATCGGCGCCGCCTTGCCCGCGCCCGAGAGCTTGCGGCGCAGGCGGCTGACCAGCACGTCGACGCTGCGGTCCGAGCTGTCGCCGAGCCGGGTGCGCGACAGCTCGATCAGCCGCTCGCGCGCGATCACGCGCTGGGCGTTGTCGCACAGCGCGACGAGCAGGTCGAACTCGGCGCCGGTCAGCTCGACGATCGCGCCGGTCGGCGAATGGAGCTCGCGCCGCGGCAGGTGGATCGTCCAGCCGTCGAAATGGAGCTCGCCCCGGTCGCGCTTGGCCGTGTCGCCGGTGCCGTTGCCCGACTGGCGCCGTAGCACTGCGCGCACCCGCGCGACCAGCTCGCGCGTGCCGAACGGCTTGGCGAGATAGTCGTCGGCGCCGAGCTCCAGCCCGACGACGCGGTCGGTCTCGCTGCCCTTGGCCGAGACGAAGATGATCGGCACGTCGCTGTCGCGGCGGATCGCGCGGCACAGGTCGATGCCGCTGGTGCCCGGCAGCATGATGTCGAGCAGCACGAGGTCGACCGGCCCTGCCTCGAACGCGCGCCACATCTCCGGCGCGGAGGCGGCGGGGCGGACGGTATAGCCGTTCTCCTGCAGCGCGCGCGCGGTGAGGGTGCGGAGCGGCGGATCGTCTTCGACGAGGAGGATGGTCGGTGCAGTCATGTCAATCCGAGCGCCGGGAGGTATGGTGGGCCGCCCCGTCCGTCAACGGCGGTGCCGCGATGCAGCAAGCCAGCAACATTTCTTCACAATAGCGCCAAGGGCAGGAAAATCGACCTCCCTAGCTCCGGTCGACAAACCCTTTCGTCGCAAGGAGCTTTCCCATGACCATTCTCGCCACCGCCGGCGCAGCGCTGACGGCGCTCGTCGCCCTCCCCGCCGCCGATGCACCGCGCCACCCGCATCTCGGCGCCGCGATCAAGGCCGGCTGCCACGTCCAGCAGGTCCACACGCCCGCAGGCAAGCCGGTCCAGTCCAACCCGATCGTGCGCTGTCCGGCGAAGGCCACGGCCCAGATCGCTTCGGCCGACGAAGCGAAGGCGCGTCGCACCGGCCAATAACCGCGCGGACGGCGGAAGTCCCGGCATTCAGAAGTGCGCGAGATAGCCGCCGTCCACTGCGATCACCTCGCCGGTAATGTAGGACGCCTGGGCTGAAGCCAGGAAGACGACCACGCCCGCGATCTCGCACGGGCTGCCCCAGCGGCCGAGCGACGTCCGGCGCCCGAGATATTCGGTGATCGCCGCATCATCCACCATCGGCTGATTGGCCTCGGTCGCGAAATAGCCCGGCGCCACGGCGTTGACAGTGATCCCGCGCGGACCCAGCTCGGCCGCGAGCGCGCGGGTGAGCGCGGCAAGCCCGCCCTTGGCCGCGGTATAGCCGGCGTCGCCCGCACGGGCGACCGGGCCGGCGATCGAGGTGACGTTGATGATCCGGCCGCCGGCGGTCATCTGCGGCGCCAGCAGCCGGACAAGATCGAACGGCGCGACGAGATTGGTCTCGAGCAGGTTGCGTAAAGCGGCACGGTCCAGGCTCTCGATCGGGCCGCGATCCCGGCTGCCGGCATTGTTGACCAATATGTCGATACGCCCGTGGCGCTCCACCAGCGCCTTCACCCCTGCGGCCAGGCCCGCCTCATCGTCGAGATCGGCCGCGAAGATTGCGGCGCCCGCTATCCCGTCCGCCGCCGCTTCCAGCCCGGCTCGGTCACGCCCGTGCAGGATCACCCGCGCTCCGGCCTGCGCGAGTCCCCGGGCGATCTCCAGGCCCAACCCGCGGCCGGCGCCGGTCACGAGCGCCAGCCGCCCGTCGAGTCGAAAGGGCGCCGTCGGCAGCAGGTCGTCGGTGACGGTCATGGTGAACACCGGGGCGTTGCCGGCAGGTGTCTCGGCGACGGCGTCGACGAAGGCGGCGCGGGTCTCGGGCTCGTCGTAGACCATTTTCTGCTCGAAGGCGGCGCGCCAGGTCGCCTCGTCCGGCCATTCGGCATAGCCGACGAAACGCCCGTCCGATGTCCGGTGCAGGCGCGAGCCATAGCTGCCGTAGCGCTCTCGGATCAGCTCCGTGCCGCGCCGCCAGGCGCTCCGGAACTGCTCTTCCTTGCCGGGATGGACCCGCCACCAATAGACAGCGACGAACATGTCCAAGCTATAGGCGCGCCATACCGGCGCGCCACAACGAAAAAGCCCGCCAAGTCAGACTTGGCGGGCTTTTTGATGGTGGGCGTGGCAAGGATTGAACTTGCGACCCCTGCGATGTCAACACAGTGCTCTACCACTGAGCTACACGCCCGAGAGGCGCGGCCTTTAGCGGGCGCTATGCGCCCGCGCAAGCCGCTTTCCTTCGATTAAATCGATCCGCTCGCGTTTCCCACCTCGAACATGCGGTCGACCTCCAGCACCAGGTCGCGCAGGTGGAAGGGTTTGGACAGCACGCGCGCCTGCGGCATCGTCTTGCCTGCCTTCAGCGTCACTGCCGCGAAACCGGTGATGAACATGACGCGCGTGTCCGGTGCGATGTCAGCCGCCTTCTGCGCGAGCTCGATGCCGTCCATCTCCGGCATGACGATGTCGGTGAGCAACAGGTCGAACCGCTCGCTCTCGAGCAGCGGAAGCGCCGCGGTGCCGCGGTCCACGGCCGACACCTGATAGCCGGACCTCTCCAGCGCGCGCGTCAGATACTCGCGCATCACCGTATCGTCCTCGGCCAGAAGAATCCTGATCATCACACGCTCCCGAAGCTCCTTTTATGAGCCCAGGGCTTAAGATTTTCCAGCCGTTCCACACGGCGTTGCAGGTTGGCAGCAGGACAGATACCGTTGCCGACGTGAGTCCGATCGACATTCCGCCGTTCGAGCGCCTCGGTCCCGTAGAGCCGGTGAGCCCGGTGGTGCTGTCGGTGCCGCACGGCGGGCGCGACTATCCGCCGGTGCTGCAGGAGGCGCTGCGCGTGCCGCTCGCTTCGCTGATCCCTCTCGAGGATCGCTATATCGATCGGCTGACGGAGGCTGCGCTGGGCGTGGAGACCGCCTTCATCGCCAGGCGCGCGCGGGCCTGGATCGATCTCAACCGCGGCGAGCAGGACCGCGACCCTCGGCTCGACGACGGCGCCTCGACGATGACGATGCCGTTCGTCTCCGCCAAGGTGAAGGGCGGACTCGGCCTGGTGCCGCGGCGGGTGAGCGGCGCGGGCGAACTGTGGCTCAGGCGGCTGTCGGGCGAGGAGGTCGTCGCGCGGATCGTCGCCGATCACCGGCCCTACCATGCGGCGCTGGCGGCGGCGCTGCAGTCCGCAAGGGCGCGATTCGGCACGACGGTGCTGCTCGATATCCATTCGATGCCGCCAATCGCCGCCCCGTCCGCTGCACGGGTGGTGATCGGCGATCGCTTCGGGCGCACGGCCGGGTCGCGATTCGTCCATCGCATCGAAGGGGTGGTGCGCGATGCAGGCTATGCAGTCGCGCTCAACGCTCCCTATCCCGGCGGCCACATCCTCGATCGCCATGGCGCACCGGCACGCGGCGTGCATGCGATCCAGGTCGAAATCGACCGGTCGAGCTATCTCGACGCCAAGCTGCGCGAACCCGGCCCCGGCTTCGGCGCGACCGCCAGACTGCTGCGCGAGATCATCGACGCGCTGGCCGACGAGATCGCCCCCGCCGCCATCGCCGCGGAATAAAAAAACCGCCTCGGGACAAGCCCGAGGCGGCCAAGGTTCAGGGAGGAGACACGCCCGCAGGCGTGCCGTACGACCTCGCGAAAGGGGGGACACGAAGCCGTACAACACGGATATAGGCAAACGGTTACACGCCTTCAAGGCACTGATTTGTATCTTTGTGTGTCAGCCTTCGCGCGGTCGCAATATGGGTAGCATGCGCACGAGGGTCACGTCGCGCCGGACGAGGTGATGGCGCAGCGCCGCGGCGACGTGGAGCAGCACCAGCGCGGTCATCAGATAGCCCAGGATCTCATGCGCCTCATGGCCGAAATCCGCCATGCCCGGCGATACCGGCAGATATGGAATGGCGAACAGGAAGAACCAGGTGAGCGGCCGCGGCGGGTTGCCGTCGTGACCGATCGACGACATCGCCCAGCCGGTCAGCGGCATCGCGATCATCAGGAAATAGAGCGTCCAGTGCACGACGAGCGCGAAGCGGTGCTCCCACGGCGCGATGTTGGTGGCACGCGTCGGCGGCAGGTGCATCAGCCGCCAGGCGAGCCGGCCGAGGCTCAGCACCAGCACGGTGATGCCGGCCGCCTTGTGCAGGGGCATCAGCTGCCACTCGCGCGGCAGGCCGTCGTGGAACAGCCCGACGGCCAGGTTGAACAGCACGAGCAGCGCGATCGTCCAGTGAAAGGCGATCGCGACGGTGGAATAGCGGTCGTCACGGACAAATGGCCCCAGTGCCATGATGCTCCCCTCTTGCGGAACGGATCGCCGTTATGATGCGCCCGAAGTCGGCGGCGCAAGGCGCACCAGCTTGCCGGGATTGAACAGACCGGCCGGATCGAACGCGACCTTGATCGCCCGGAGCGCCGAAAGGCGTGCCGGCGGCCCCAGCCGTTCGAGCTCGGCCAGCTTCATCTGGCCGATGCCATGCTCCGCCGAAATCGATCCGCCCGCGGCGACGACATGGTCGTGGACGAGACGGGTAATCGCCGGCGCCTGCTCGGCATACCAGGTGGCCGCGTCGGCACCCGCGGGGGCGTGGACATGGAAATGGACGTTGCCGTCGCCCAGATGGCCGAAGCCGTTCGCCGTGGTGCCGGGAAATGCCGCCTCGATCGCGCGGGCGTCGGTCGTCAGGAAATCGGGCATCCGCTCGACTGGCACCGAGATGTCGTGCGCGAGCTGGGGGCCGTGCGCCCGCTCGGCCTCCGAGATCGAATGGCGGATGCGCCAGAAGGCCTCCGCCTGCGCCTCGCTCGCAGCGATCGTTGCATCATCGACCAGCCCTTCATTCAATGCCCTGGCGAGCAGGCGTTCGAGCAGCACCGCCGGCGGTTCGCGGTCGAGATTACCCGCCACCGCCTCGATCAGCACATGCCAGGCGTGCTTGCCGGCGAGCGGTGAGCGGGTGTCGGGGACATGGCCGAGCACGACCGCCAGCGTCTCGCCCGGGATGATCTCGAAGCTCTCGATCGCATCGCTCTCCGCCTCCATCAGGCGGAGCAGGCGGAGCGCCGCATGCGGCGTGGCGACGGCGGCCCAGGCCACGGCGCGCGCGGCGATCGCAGGCGCCAGCCGCAGCGTCGCGGCGGTGATCACGCCGATCGTGCCTTCGGAACCGATCAGCAGCTGGTCGAGGTCGTAGCCGCGATTGTCCTTCTTGAGTGCCGCCAGCCCATCATGGACCGAGCCGTCGGGCAGCACCGCCTCCAGCCCGGCGATCAGGCTCCGCATCGTCCCCCAGCGCAGCACCTGCGTGCCGCCGGCATTGGTCGAGGCGAGCCCGCCGATCGTCGCCGACCCGCGGCTGCCCAGCGTCAGCGGAAAGCGCCGCCCCACGGCCTCGGTGGCGGCATGGAGGTCAGCCAGGATCACCCCCGCCTCGGCGACGGCGAGATTGGCGTCCGGATCGACGCTCCGCACCCGGTTCATCCGCCGCAGCGACAGGATCAGCGCCGATCCGTCGGCCGGCGGGGTCGCGCCGCCGACCATCGACGTGTTCCCCCCCTGCGGCACCAGCGGCACCCGTGCTTCGCGCGCCGCCTCGACCACCGCGACGACCTCCGCCGTCGAGGCGGGCGCCAGCAGCGCCGGCGCGACGCCACGGTAGCGGCCGCGCCAGTCCGTCAGCCACGGCGCGATGTCGACGGGATCGGTGACCGCGATCCTCGCCCCGAAGCGGGATCGCAGCGCTTCGACGAGCTGGGCTTGCACTGGCGTCATGGCGTGGCCGCCGCTAGCATGGCGTGCCTCGGCCGCCAATTCATGCAGGGTTCAATCGCAGGATTCCATATTTTCGCCGACATCATGCCAGACGTTCGCCTTCCGCTGCTCCTGCTCACCACGCTTGCCGTCCCCGGAGCCGCCGGTGGCGAGCAGCGTCGTCAGATGCAGTCCGAGCGGGAGACGATCACCGAGGTGACGATCCAGCAGCGGCTGATCATCCGCATCCCGCGGCTGCCAGTCGGGCGCGCATCGATCGCTGCCGCCCCGCCCGCCGCCCCGCTGCCGCCGATCCGCTGGGTCGAGCGCAAGACTGACAAATGCGTGCCGGTGGAAACGCTCGCGGGCGCGACGATAGCGGGGACCGACCGGGTCGACCTGCTGCTGCTCAACGGCAAGCGGCTGCGCGCGCGCTTCGGCGACGATTGCCCGGCGCTCGATTTCTACTCCGGCCTCTATGTGCGCATGAATCCCGACGGGAAGGTCTGCGCCAGCCGCGATTCGATCCGCTCGCGGGCCGGCGGCGAGTGCCGGATCGAGTCATTCAGCGCGCTCGTCCCAAGCCGATAGCTTGACAATCGCCGATAAATCCGCGAGCGCGCGAAGCTGATCGAGGCGCGGCCCTCGCGCCCCTTTCCGGACATCGTTCATGAGCTTCGCCGATCTCGGCCTTTCAGACGAATTGCTGCGCGCGGTGACGGAGTCCGGCTACACCGAGCCGACTCCGATCCAGGCGAGCGCCATCCCCAGCGTGCTGATGATGCGCGACCTGATCGGCATCGCCCAGACCGGCACCGGCAAGACCGCCAGCTTCGTGCTGCCGATGATCGACATCCTGGCGCAGGGTAGGTCTCGCGCGCGGATGCCGCGCTCGCTGATCCTCGAGCCGACGCGCGAGCTCGCCGCGCAGGTGGCCGAGAATTTCGAGAAATACGGCAAGTACCACAAGCTCTCGATGGCGTTGCTGATCGGCGGCGTGTCGATGGGCGACCAGGTGAAGGCGCTGGAGAAGGGCGTCGACGTGCTGATCGCGACGCCGGGGCGGCTGATGGACCTGTTCGGGCGCGGCAACATCCTGCTGACCGGCTGCGACCTGCTGGTGATCGACGAGGCCGACCGGATGCTCGACATGGGGTTCATCCCCGACATCGAGGAAATCTGCACCAAGCTGCCCAAGACCCGGCAGACCTTGCTGTTCTCGGCGACGATGCCGCCGCCGATCAAGAAGCTGGCCGACAAGTTCCTGTCGAACCCCAAGACGATCGAGGTCGCGCGGCCGGCGACGACCAACACCAACATCACGCAGAAGCTGGTCCAGACCACGACGATGAAGAAGCGCGACACGCTGCGCGCGCTCATCGACCGCGACAATGTTTCGACCGCGATCGTCTTCTGCAACCGCAAGACCACGGTGCGCGAGCTCAACAAGAGCCTGAAGCGTCACGGCTACCGCTCCGGCGAGATCCACGGCGACATGGAGCAGCCGCAGCGCCTGGCCGAGCTCGAGCTGTTCAAGCGCGGCGAGATCAACATCCTCGTCGCCTCCGACGTCGCCGCGCGCGGGCTCGACATCAAGGGGGTCAGCCACGTCTTCAACTTCGACGCGCCCTGGCATCCCGACGACTATGTCCACCGCATCGGCCGCACCGGCCGCGCGGGCGCGACCGGCACCGCCTATACGCTGGTGACGTCCGAGGACGCCGAGAACATCGAGAACATCGAGAAGCTCACCGGCCAGACCATCCCGCGCGAGACGGTCGAAACCGAAGACCGCGAGAAACCCAAGCGGGTCCGGCGCGGCGAGAAGGCAGCCGGCGAGGCTGAGGCGCCGCGTGAGCGCAAACCGCGGCGCGAGGCAGAGCCTACCGCTCCGGCGCGCGAGGCGAAGCGGCCGCGCCGCGACGACCGCCGCCAGAGCCGCGACGACGGGCCGGACGAGGGCTGGAACGGTCCGGTGCCGGCGTTCCTCGAGGTCAAGCTCGGGGCGTAGCTCGCCCCGCGATCAATGGACGACGATCTCTTCGAATATTCCGAGCCGGCAAGGGTGCAGAGCCCCTGCATCAACGTCTGCGTGCTCGATCCCGCCACCGGCTGGTGCCTCGGCTGCGGACGCAGCGGAGACGAGGTGGAGGAATGGTCCAGCATCACCGACGCGCGGCGGCAGGCGATCCTCGACCGGCTGCCCGCGCGGCTCGAGGCGCTGCGGAACGGCTCCCGTCCCACCCGTTCGCCCTGAGCTTGTCGAAGGGCTGTCCTTTCTTTCTCCGGCGTTTGAAGAAGAAGGACAGCCCTTCGACAAGCTCAGGGCGAACGGGATTTGCGTGTCACATGCGAACCCAAGCGCGTCAGGCCGGCTCGTTCATCAGCGCATCGTCGAGCTCGTTGGCGCGGATCGCCGCCGGGCGCGCCGCCGCCCGATTGACGAAGGCCATGAACGCATCACGCTTGGGGATCGTCCCGAACGCCGTGCCCCAGGAGAGATGCGCGCCGACATAGAGGTCGGCCGCGCTGAAGCGATCGCCGGTCAGCCAGCGCTCGCCGAGGCCGCTCACCGCGCTCTCCAACGTGTCGATCGTGCGCTCGTAGCAGCCGAAGCCGAACATCCGCTGCTGCTGCTCGCTCGGCTCCCAGCCGGCGGCGCGGCTGCTCACCGCCTGCTCGACCGGGCCGGCGGCAAAGAACAGCCAGCGGTAATAATCGGCGCGATCGTCGGTCGGCGGCGCCATGCCCGCGTCGGGAAAGACATCGGCGAGATGGGCGCAGATCGCGGCGCATTCGGTCACCGTCCGCCCCTTGTGGACGATCGAGGGGACCTTGGCCATCGGGTTGACCGCGCGATACTCGTCGCCCCTCAACCCGCGCTCGAAATCGAGCACCTTGGTCTCGTAATCGGCGCCGACTTCCTCCAGCATCCAGCGGATGATCCGCCCGCGCGACTGCGGGTTGGTGTAGAAGATCAGATCGCTCATCGTCCTCTCCTCGATCGTCACAAGGCCTTTTCGAACAGCGCCAGCAGCCGCGCCCAGGCCTTTTCCGCCTGCGCCTGGTTGTAGACCCGGCTGTCGGGCGGGCACCAGCCGTGCATCGCGCCGGCATAGACCTCGATCTCGGCCGGGACCTTGGCGGCGGCGAAGGCCTCGCGCAGCTTGTCCTTGTCGGTCGGCGAGCGCTGGTCGTCGTTTTCCGCGATCGCAAACAGATAGCTGCCCTTGAGTCGAGGGGCGAGCAGATGGGGGCTGTCGGGCGCATCGGTGACGAGCGCCGCGCCGTGGAAGGACGCGCCCGCCTGCACCCGGTTCGAAACCGCGGCGGCGGTGCGGAGCACCATCGGACCGCCCATGCAATAGCCGGTGCTGCCCAGGCCGCGCTTGGTGTCGACCTGCGGCTGCGCATCGAGGAAGGCGGTGAAGGCCTTGCCGTCACTGACGACGGCATCCGGAGTCAGCTTGGCGCGCCAGGGCCCCATCCGCTCGCGCACCGCCGGCTGGTCGAAGGATTCGCCGGGGCTGAAGATCGGCGCCTTGGTCGAACGGTAGAATTGGTTGACCGTCAGCACGGCATAGCCCGACTGCGCGAGCCGGTCCGCCATCTGCCGGAAAGCGGGGCGCAGACCCATGATGTCGGGCCACACCAGCACGCCGGGATGCTTGCCTCCGGTCGGCGCGACGAAATAGGCGTCGGCCTTGCCGTCCGGAGTGTCGATGGTGACGTCGCGGCCGGCGACCTCCTTGGCGTCGGCGGGGGACGACAGCAGCGCGGCTAGACCAGCGGCGCCCGCCATCACCCCGAAACGGCGACGGGTGAGCGCATCGCTCGCCAGCAGGCGGTCGTTGTCTTCGGCGGTCAGCTCGTCACACATCCGCAGGCTCCTTTCCGCTCGGCCAGTGAATCGGCGGCCGTCGTTGCGGGAGCTTATCGTTCCGGACGGGTCAGGTCACGTGCTGCGCTTAGCCCCTCCCCTTCACGGGAGGGGCTCAGGAGAAAGCTTTACTGCTTGAACAGAGTCTCGGCAGTATGCTCGACGGGCGCCTCTTCGCCATCGCCCGCGGCGATCTCGGCATCGCGGGTCGCCTGGTCGCGCTCGGCGCGGAGCTGCTCGATCAGCGCCTCGCGATCGCCGGCCAGCCGCTCGTCGGTCGGCGCCTCGAGGCCTGCCGCCTTCGCCGCCTTAGCGACCAGCGCGTCGAGCTCGCGCTGCGAGCACAGGCCCAGCGTCACCGGGTCCTTGGGCACGATGTTGGCGATGTTCCAATGCGTGCGGTCACGGATCGCAGCGATGGTGTTGCGGGTGGTGCCGATCAGCTTGCCGATCGCGCCGTCCGAGATCTCCGGGTGGTTGCGGATGATCCAGGCGATGCCGTCGGGCTTGTCCTGGCGCTTCGATACCGGCGTGTAGCGCGGGCCCTTGGTGCGGCGGACCTGCTCCGGCCCCTTCTGCATCTTGAGGCGATAGTCGGGATCGGCTTGCCCCTTCTCGATCTCCTCCATCGTGAGCTCGTGCGCGCGCACCGGATCGCGGCCGGTGAGCTTGGTCGCAGCGGTGTCGTCGGCGATCGCCTGCACCTCCAGGATATGGAGGCCGCAGAAGTCGGCGATCTGCTCGAACGAGAGCGAGGTGTTGTCGACCAGCCAGGAAGCGGTCGCATGCGGCATCAGCGGCTGGGCCACGAAAAAATCCTCCGGAAACAATAAGGGCCGCCCCTCGCGGAGCGGCCGTGTCGTGACATGCGACTTAATCCGCATGGGCCGCGATGGCAAGCGCAGGCCTCCCGCACGGGCCGAGTTCCTGGCCGACAGACGACATCGTTTGACGGAAATGTTCGCCCGAGATACCCATATTTTGCATATCAACATCATATGATGAAAATGGAGGGGCGGTCGTGGCGGTTGATGCCTTCAAGATAAAGTTGACGCCGCTCGCCCTGCTGCTTGCCGCAGCACTGCTGCCGCACGAGGCCTCGGCGCAGACCGCCCGGCAGACCGAGAACCTCTCCGCGCCGGTCAAGAACTTCGGCCGTGTCTCCTATGACGCGCGTTCGCTGATGATCGACGGCAAGCGGCTGGTGATCTGGTCGAGCGAGTTCCACCCCTTCCGCCTGCCGAGCCCCGACCTGTGGCGCGACGTGCTCCAGAAGATGAAGGCGAGCGGGTTCAACACCGTCGCGCTCTATTTCGACTGGGGCTACCACAGCCCGAAGCAGGGCGTGTACGACTTCACCGGCATCCGCGACGTCGAGCGGGTGCTGACGATGGCGGAGGAGGAAGGGCTCTACGTCATCACCCGCGCCGGCCCCTATGTGAATGCAGAGCTGACGCGCGGCGGCTTCCCCGGCTGGCTGGTCAACCAGCGCGGGCGCGCGCGCACCGACGATCCCGCCTATCTCGCCGCCGCCGACGAATGGCTGACGCAGGTGAACGCGATCATCGCGCGGCACCAGATCAACGGCGACGGCAAGGGCCACCGCGGCACCGTGATCCTGCACCAGATCGAGAACGAGCTGGCGCTGACCACCCCGGCGCAGCGGCGCTACATGGACCATCTCTATGCCAAGGCGCGTGTCGACGGCATCACCGTGCCGATCTTCCACAATGATCAGGGCCGCAACGGCTATTGGGTGCCGGAAAGCTCGACCGTGCCGAACGTGGTGAAGGGGCCGAACGACCTCTACGCCTTCGACGGCTATCCCGGCGGCACCTGCACCGTCGCCGGCCGGCCGACCCGGGGATCGGCGGCGCCCGACTGGGGCTTCTACGGCCCGGGCGGGGCCAAGGGCGGCGCCTCCGCCTCCCCCGACACGCCGGGCTTCCTCGCGGAATTCGGCGGCGGCTGGTTCGACTATTGGGGATCGAACGGCGGATACGAGTGCAACGCCATCCAACGCGGCAAGCGGTTCCAGCGCGTGTTCTACGGCACCAATCTCGCCAACGGCATCGACATCCAGAGCTTCTACATGGGGTTCGGCGGGACGAGCTGGGGCTGGCTGGCCGCGCCCGTCGTCTTCACCAGCTATGACTACGGCGCCGCCATCTCGGAGGCGCGCGAGCTTCGCCCCAAGGCCGAGGAGCTGAAGCAGCTCGCCGGGCTGATCGCCTCGGTCCCCGACCTCGCGGGAATGGTGCCGGCCGGGCCGGCGACCGCCTCCTCGCCCGATATCCAAGTCTATCACAACCGTAGCCTGGAGAGCGACGCGCGCTTCCTGATGGTGACGCACCGGCCGTCCAATGCCGCGACCGACGACCGCTTCACCATCACTGCCGACCTGCCCGACGGCCGCTACAGCTTTCCGCAGGCGGAGCCGATGCGGCTCGACGGCTTCGACGCGAAATGGCTGGTGGCGGGGGTGACGCTGGGCGGCCAGCGGCTGGTCTATTCCACCTCCGAGCTGCAGGCGGCGATCCAGCAGGACGGCGGCGACCTGATGCTGCTCTACGGCCGCGCCGGCGAGCGCGGCGAGACTGTGCTGCGCTATAGCGCCGCGCCGACGGTGACGGTGATCGAGGGCGACGTCCGCCACCGTTTCGACGCGTCGAAAGGTGACCTGATGCTCGACTATGCCCATGCCGGCCTCGCCCGCGTGCGCATCGAGGGCGGAGGGCGGCCGCCGCTCACCCTGCTGCTGACCGACGAGGCTGGTGGCGCGCAGTTCTGGCGTCACGACACCGCGGCCGGGCCGGTGCTGGTACGCGGCCCGGCGCTGGTCCGCGCGGCCGGAGCGCAGGGCTCGACGCTGGCGCTCACCGGCGACACCGCGGCCGCAACGCCACTCGAGCTATGGGCGCCGGCACGACTGCGCACCGTCACCTGGAACGGCGCGCGCGTGGAGCTGGCGGACGGTGCCGCCGGCAGCCGCAGGGCGACACGGCCGCTCGCCGGACCGGCGGACTTCGTCCTGCCGGCGCTCGCCAGCTGGAAGGTAAAGGCCGGCTCGCCCGAGGCAGCGCCCGATTTCGACGACAGCGGCTGGCTTGCGATCGACAACCGCGCCTATGCCAGCATCACCGCTAGGCCCGACGGCCAGCCCAACATGCTGATGGACGCCTATGGCTTCCACGAGGGCGACGTCTGGTATCGCGGCCGCTTCGCCGGGGGACCGAACGCGGAGCGCATCCGGCTCTATTACGGCGCGGGCGGATCGGGGCTGGTGCAGGTCTTCCTCGACGGCAGGTTCATCGGTCAGGGCGAGACGCCCGGCGGGCTGCCGCGGCCGATCACCACCGGGGTCGCGGAGTTCGTGCTTCCCGATGCGGCGCGGGCGCCCGGCGAGCATGTGCTTTCGGTGATGGTCCGCAACAACGGCCACAACTGGGATCTCGACTCCGACGATTTCCACAAGGAGGCGCGCGGGCTGATCTCGGTCTCGGTCGAGCCGCGGGCCGGCCCCAGCTTCGCCGTGCCGATCGCGTGGAAGATCCAGGGCCGCCGCGGCGGCGAAGAGCTGGCCGACCCGATCCGCGGCGTCGCCAACAGCGGCGGCCTCTACGGGGAGCGCGTCGGTTGGCACTTGCCGGGCTTCGACGACAGCGGCTGGACGGCGACAAGGTTGCCGGCCGCCAAGGCACAGCCGGGCACCAGCTGGTATCGGACCGAATTCACCCTCGCCGTGCCCAAGGGCCAGGATGCCACGATCGCCGTCCAGTTCGGCGATCCCGCCAAGCCCCGCTCGCCGGTCGACTATCGCGCGCTGCTGTTCGTGAACGGGTGGAACATGGGGCAGTTCATCGCCCATGTCGGTCCGCAGCGGATTTTTCCGATCCCAGAGGGCATCCTCAACCATCGCGGCCGCAACCATATCGCGCTGGCGGTCACGTCGGACGGCAAGCCCGGCAATGCGCTGGAGGAAGTCCGGCTGGTGACGCTGCGCAACGTCAAGGGCGGAATCCCTGTCCGCGTTGTCGAGGCGCCCGCGAGCCCATCCGAGCTCCGATAGCCGACGCGGCGATCGCCTCGGCATCACTGCTGCCGTCGGTCGCGACAGCATTGGGCCGAGCCTGCGCATTCTCCTTCACAAATAGCCGGCGGCCGCGTGCCCCGCCCGCTCGCACCATCTAGCCAACTCGACTTTTATGACTTATAGTATGAATACTATTCTCATAATTTGAGAATATTCGGCCCGAAGAGGCGAATCACAGGGAGGAGAGAAATGCTGCAGATGTCATTCACATCGCCCTCGCACCTGAGACTGGGTGCATCCGCGACGGCGCTCGCGCTGATGCTGATGACCTCGCCCGCCATCGCGCAGACCTCGGCTCCGGCGGACCAGACGACCGCCCCCGCGCAGGAGGAGGACATCGTCGTCACCGGCTTCCGCGCCTCGCTCAGCACCGCGCTCGCCGAGAAGCGGCAGGAGACCGCCGCGGTCGACAGCATCCTGGCGGAGGACATCGGCAAGTTCCCCGATTCGAACCTCGCCGAATCGATGCAGCGCATTCCGGGCGTCGCGCTCGCCCGCGGCGACGGCGGCGAGGGTCGCAACATCTCGGTCCGCGGCCTCGGCGCCCAATTCACTCGCGTGCGGATCAACGGCATGGAGGGCACGTCGCAGACCGGCGGCTCCGATATCTTCGGCGCGGGCAACAGCGGCCGCAGCTTCGACTTCAACGTGTTCCCGACCGAGATCTTCTCGGCGCTGACCGTGCGCAAGACCCCTTCGGCGGACGTGGAGGAAGGCTCGCTCGGCGCCACCGTCGACCTCACCGCGCCCAAGCCGCTCGACACCGGCAAGCCGTTCGTCTTCTCGGCGACCGCGCGCGGCGTGTGGAACGAGCTGTCGAAGAAGGTCGATCCGCGCGCGTCGATGCTAGTGTCGAAGCAGTTCGGCGACAGCGGCTTCGGCATCCTCGCCTCGGCCGCCTATCAGAAGCGCAACCTCCGCGAGGTCGGCTATTCGGCGGTCGACCTGCTGCCCGCCAACGTCAACGGCGGCTTCTGCTCGCCGGTCGGCTACACCCCGCAGAACCCGGCCACCAGCGCCGCGAAGGGCACGGACGCGCTGAACTGCAGCACCGGCAATCCCCGCACGGGCTCGGTCGCGGCCTATCAAGCCATCCAGGATCTGCGCCGGGCGGATGCCCCGAACATACCGGGCAGCGGCGCCTTCTTCCCGCGCATTCCGCGCTATGTGAATTCCGAGCAGGACCAGGAGCGCATCGGCGGCACGCTGACGCTGCAGTTCAAGCCCGACGACGCCACCGACATCTCGCTCGACCTGCTCTATTCGCGCTTCGACGTCACCCGCCGCGACAATTATATCGCCGGCCTGTCCTTCGCGCGCTCGATCTCGAACAACGGCCAGCCGATGGTGTCGGTGCGCGACGTCGAGTTCGACGAGAACGGTTCGCTCGTCTACGGCCTGTTCGACGGCGTCGACGTCCGCTCCGAGGGGCTGGTCGACCATTTCGTGTCGACGTTCAAGCAGGCCAACCTCAACTTCAAGCGCCGCCTCAACGATTCGCTCGAGATCAGCGGCGTCTTCGGCCTCAACCAGTCGGTGTGGGACGGCAAGAAGCGCCTCCAGACCTTCATGGACGTGATCGACAGCGACAATTTCTCGATCGACTACCGCGGCGGCGGCACGGTGCCGACGATCGGCTTCGGCTTCGACGTCGCGAACCCCGGTGCCTTCACCTACGCGCCGAGCCTCGCCGACGGCACGGTGCTCGGCGGCTTCAGCTTCCAGGGTCGGCCGCAGAAGAACACGACCGACAATTTCACCGGCGACGTCAACCTCAAGTGGACGGTGAGCGATGCCTTCACCCTCAGGGTCGGGGGACAGTATCGCGAAAGCAGATTCCACCTCGTCTCGCTGCGTCCCTACAGCGCAGACCTGACGGTGCGTCCGCTGCCGGCCGGCACCAGCCTCGCCGACATCACCACGCAGATCACCGGGCTCGACAATCTGTGGGGCCATGGCGCGCCGGCGAGCTGGGCGGCGATCGACGCAGACCGTTGGGCGGAGGCGTTCGACTTCGATAGCGTCCGCTTCTGCGGGTCCGAATGCGGCGGCGTCGACACCCGCGTGAACGAGGAGATCAAGAGCGCCTACATCATGGGCACCTTCGATCTCGGCGACCGACTGGGCATCGGCCTGCGCGGCGATATCGGCGTGCGCTACGTCAAGACCGACATGCGCTCGTCAGGCTATATCCAGGTCACGCCGCCCGCCGGCACCACCTCCCCCACCAATCTGATCGGGCGGTACGCGAGCGCGACAAACAGCTATGACGACTGGCTGCCCTCGGCCAATATCGTCATCGAGCCGACCAGGAACGTGCTGATCCGCCTGTCCGGCGCCAAGGTGATGGCGCGGCCCGAGCTCGGGCTGCTGGCGCCGACCAGCGGCGTCAATGCGGTCACCCGGACCGGCAGCATCAACAATCCCTATCTGGATCCGATCCGCGCCAACACCTTCGACGCGGCGCTGGAATGGTATTTCCGGCCCGGCTCGCTGCTGTCGGTCGCCTTCTTCTACAAGGACATCAAGAGCTTCATCCAGAACATCAACAGCCAGATCGCGTTCAGCGAGCTCGGCCTGCCCAACGCGCTGCTCGAAGGGAGCAACACCGCTCCAACCGAGCTGTTCAACATCTCCCAACCGTTCAACACGCCGGGCGGCCCGCTGAAGGGCATCGAGGTCAACGCGCAGGTGCCGTTCACCTTCCTTCCGGGCTTCCTCCGCAACTTCGGCGCGTTGGCCAATTATACCTACGCATCCTCGAAGATCGATTACTGCCTCGCCAGCAGCGGCGGAGCGTGCACCGTCAGCACGCGAGACGATCTGATCGGCCTGTCCAAGAACACCGCATCGGGCACGCTCTATTACGAGGACAAGAAGTTCAGCATCCGCGGCACGGTGAACTGGCGCGACCGGTTCATCCGCGGCATTCCGGCCTCGCAGGGCAGCGACATCCAGGGCAACGCGCCGACGCTCTACGTCGACGCTTCCGCCTCCTACAACGTCACCGACAACATCAAGCTGATCGTCGAGGCGCAGAACCTGACCGACGAGCAGAACCGGCTCTACATCGACAGCACCCGCCAGGACACGCTGTTCGAGACCCGGATCGGACGCACCGTCAGTGCCGGCGTGAACGTCCGCTTCTGATGCACCCTCTCCTCAACTCGGCCGCCGATCCGCTGGTATCGGCGGCCATTTTTGTGTCGTGAGGAAAGGATGAGCCGAGGCAAGGCAACGCATGTGATCGGCCGGCGCGAGGCCCTGGGTCTGCTCGCACTCTCGGCCCTGTCTTCACCGCTTCATGCCGCGCGGCGGACCGGTGCCAGGCCCGGACCCTATATGCTCGGCGCCGACATCACCTGGATTGCGGAGGACGAGGCGGCGGGTGCGCGCTACTTCGTCGGCGGGGTCCAGCGCGATCCGATCGCGATCCTCAAGGATGCGGGCTTCAACTGGATCCGGCTGCGCATGTTCGTCGATCCTGCGCGGGGCTATTCGGCGCGGGCGCCGGACAGGGCATGGGGCGGGCTCGCGCGCACCGTCGAACTCGGTCGGCGGGTGAAGGCGGCCGACATGGGCCTGGCGCTCAGCTTCCACTTCTCCGACACCTGGGCCGATCCCGAGCACCAGGGCGTCCCCGCCGCGTGGCGCGGGCTCGACCTCGGCGGACTGGCCGGCGCGGTGGAGGCGCATGTCCGCGACAGCCTTCGCGCGATGCGTGCCGGCGGCGCCCCGGTCGACATGGCGGTGATCGGCAACGAGATCAGCTTCGGGATGCTCTGGCCGCAGGGCCGGGTGCGGCTGACGACGCCGACCGGCAATCCGGTGACGGACGCCAATCACCGCAACGCAGGGCAAGTCGGCGGGTTCGATGCACTGGCCCTGCTGCTGCGCGCCGGGATCGCCGGCGCCAGGGCCGCCGAGCCCGCCGTGCTGATCCAGCTCCACAATCATCTCGGCCGCCACTGGCCGATCGTGCGCGAGTGGACCGATGCGCTCGTCGCCCGCAACGTCGACTTCGACGTGATCGGCCTCTCCTGCTACCAGCAGCTGGCGCAGGGCGACTGGGAGCGGACCTTCCGCAATTTCATCCGGCGCTATCCCGAGAAGGGCCTGCTCGTCGCCGAATATTCGAGCCGCAAGCGCTATATCAACGACCTGGTCCACGCGCTGCCGGGCAAGCGCGGCTGGGGGACGTTCATCTGGGAGCCGACCCGGCACCAGGAGGCGGTGTTCGATCTCGACGGCCGCAATGCCGGCGGCGGGCCCAAGCCCGATCTCCTCTCGCAGGGACTGAACGGCGCCGAAGCGCCCGGAGGGCTCGCCCGCGCTGCCGCACCGCCGGCCCCTCCCCCTCCTCCTCCGCGCCTCGGCCGCGGCGGCGATTATCGGGCGAATGCATGGCTCGACGAATATCGCCGCATGGCGAAAGACTATGGCCTGCGATAGGAGCAGCGGCATGAAGGGTTCGGGCTTTTCCTTATGCTCCTAATTCCGAGGCGACACCGGGCCGTGGAATTCGGCCTCGACGATGCCGAGCCGCCAGCCTGGGGCCACCGCGTCGGCGCCGGTATCCCCCGCGGCGCGGGCTGAATTGAGCTCCACGATCTTGCCGAATCCGTCGCGATCGGCGGTCGGTCCCGTCTGCGTGATGCGCAGCACGCGCCCGGTGGCCGCGGGAAAGGCCTGGACCGCGTAGCCCAGCGTACGCTCGGTCTCGCCGGACCAGACCCGGCGTCCGTCCAGGCTGATCTCCAGCGGATATCCGCGCGAGCGCCAGCCGACCAGCTTGAGTTCGACCTCGCTCAAGGTCACCGGCGTGTCGAAGCGATATTCGATCCAGGCCGCGTCCGGCCGGCCATCGCTCGCCCAGCGCGACAGCTCGTTGTCGTCGACCGTTTTTGCCGCATCCTGCTGGTTCGAGCCGGCGACGACTTCCGCAGGTGTGAAGGTGGTGCGGGTGACGCGATAGGACGGGCCGTCCGGCGTCGGGCCGCGGGTGAGTTGGCTCGGCTGATAATTCTCTGCGAGGTCGGTCGACAGCCCCCCGGTCATCGGCGCCGGCAGCCTGGTCGGGATCGTCAGCGTCGCACTCTTGAGCCCTGCCGCCGTCGCCGTCAGCCGCACCGTTCCCGGACGGGTGCCGGCCCGCAGCAGGATGCGATTGACGCCCGCCTCGACCGGAAGGTCGCGCGAGAGGATATAGTTGTCCTCGCCGCGCGCGGTGCCCGAATAATGGGTGACGCCGTCCTTCTGCGGCGCCTGGGCCGTGACCGGTGCGGACGCCTCGGCCGCGACCGGGCGCGGCCTGCCCGACGAATCGCCCTGGGCGATGCCGCCGCGCCATTCAGCGGGCCCTTCCAGCGTGAAATGGACCTTGTCGTTGGCGATCGGCACGCGCCGGCCCTTCGCATCCACTACCTCGACGTCGACCAGCGCGATATCGGCGCCGTCCATCACGAAGCCGCGCGGTGAAAGATGCGGCTTGAGGCGCAGCGCCGCCGGTGCGCCGGTGGTCTCGACCTGGTGCTCGGAGCGGCGGCCGTCGGCGTCCGTCGCGACCGCGCGCAGGATGCCCGGCTGCCAATGGACGTTCGGCCAGGTGAACAGAAAGCCGCTGCTGCGCCGCCCCTTGCCGAGCGAGCGGCCGTTCAGGAACAGCTCCACGCTCTCGCCATTGGAGACGACGGTCTCGTCCTTCACCGTGCCAGGGGCGTAGTTCCAGTGCCCGACGATATGGGTCGCCGGCGTCTCGGGATCGACCCAGCCGTTCCACATCACCTGGTGCGCCGAGAAACCTTCCTTGGGGAGCCGCACCGCGTCGACCTCGCCCGAGCGACGATAGTTGTTGTCGCCGCGGTAATGGGTGTTGCTGTCGGAGAAGATGATGTTGACCCCGCCTGCGCTCACCCGCCGGCCGGTGCCGGGACGCACGCGATAATAGTCCCACCAGCGCTGCACGTCCTCCGCGGCGTGGCTGTCCTGGTTGCGGTTGTAGTCGGGCGAATTCTTGTGGAACGGCGGCGTGAGCTCGTCCTGATAGAGCCGCGCGCCCTCGTCGCGGCTGTATTCCATCGCCCAGACCGGCTTGGCCGCGCTCTTGTTGATGTAGAGCATCTCGCCGCCATATTCGGCGATACGGCTGTCCAGCATCTCGCGCGAGCCGATCGCGCGGCCGCCGTGCGGATCGTAGCGGTCGCGGATCGCCTTCAGCTCCGCCATATGGGCTTCGCTGATGTTCTCGTTGCCGCCTTCGTAGAACAGGATCGACGGGTTGTTGCGGTTGTAGATGATCGCGTCGGTCATCAACTCCTTGCGCTGCTCCCAGCGGCGGCCGCTGGTATCGCTCTCTGCATCCCCGGCCGGCATCGCCTGGATCAGCCCGACGCGGTCGGCGGATTCGATGTCCTGCTTCGACGGCGTGATATGCATCCAGCGCACCAGGTTGCCGCCGCTCTCGACCATCAGCCCGTTGGAAAAGTCGCTGAGCCACGGTGGCACCGACACGCCGACCGCCGGCCATTCGTTGGAGGTGCGCTGGGCGTAGCCGTGCATCTGGATCACGCGGCCGTTGAGCGTGACCATGCCGTCCGCAAAGCGCGTCTGGCGGAAACCCGTGCGGGTATCGACCGCATCGATGATCCGGCCGCCTTCGACCAGGCTCGTCGTCACCGTGTAGAGATAGCCATAGCCCCAGCTCCAGAAATTGAGGCCCGACAGGCGGCCGGCGGTGGCCAGCGTGCGGGTCTCCCCCGGGGCGATCGTCGCGGTGCCGCCGTCGAAGCGGCCGACCATCTTGCCGCCTAGGTCGCGGACCTCGACGCGATAGGCGATGCTTCGGGGCTCGGGCCCGTCGTTACGGACCTCGCTCTCTGCATGGATCGTCGCCGCATGCTTCGGCAGGTCGAAGTCGTCCGCCCAGACATATTGGCCGGTGGTGCCGAGGCCGGCGTGGAGCGGCAGCGTCTGGTAGAGCGATCCGGTGAGATGGAGGCGGACGTTCTTGGTGATGCCGCCGTAGTTCACGTTGAAATTGTCGTTGTTCCATTGGAAGCCGCTGCCGGTCGCGCGCTCCTTGTATTTCCAGTCGTTGTCGACGCGGACGGCGATGACGTTCTCGCCGGGCACCAGCGCCGCAGTGACGTCCGCGCCGAACGCCATCGCACCATTCTCCGACAACGCGACCGAGCGGCCGTTGACCCAGACCTCGGCCGCCTGACGGACGCCCTCGAACTCGAGGAAAGCCTTGCCGGCCGGCCCTCCCTCGGGAAGCGTGAAGCGCTTGCGGTACCAGATGATGCCGGTCGACAGGTCCTTGATGTCGCGGGCGAAGGCTTCCTTCTCGTTGAAGGCATTGGGCAGCGTGACCGCGCTCCAGCCGCTGTCGTCGAAGTCCGCCTGCTGCGCGCCCGGTTGATCGCCCGTCACGCTCCGCCAATCGGGATTGAGGTTATAGGTCCGCCGATCCGACCGTATGACGGTGGAGGCGTCATGGGCGGTTGCCGGCGCGGAGACGACGACCAGCGCCAACGCGGCTGCGACTCCGAACGCACTCATCCTGCCCATGACACCCTCCCCAAAGGTCGCGCTTGTGCGCCGCGCCGGACCAATTAACGCTTGCGACGCTATGCAACTAAGTCATACATAGTGAGACGTAATAACAAAAAATGAGACCTGTCGAGGTAGTACGATCGACAGGGCAGATGCAAGAGAGAGGGGGAAGATGGACCGTCGTTCCTGTTTCCAGATTCGTTCGAGGAAGGCTGCGCGCACCCTGCTGATCGCCGCCGCGCTCGCCACGACCGCAACCATTTCTTGGTCCACGGCTTCCGCCCAAGAGGCGCCTGCCGTCACCGCGACGATCCGGGCCGACGCACCGGGACCGAAAATCGACCGCCGCATCTTCAGCCAGTTCGCCGAGCATCTGGGGACCGGCATCTACGGCGGGATCTGGGTGGGCCCGGACTCGAAAATCCCGAACACCCGCGGCTATCGCAACGATGTAGTTGCGGCGCTGAAGGCGCTGCATGTGCCCGTCGTGCGCTGGCCCGGCGGCTGCTTCGCCGACGAATATCACTGGCGCGAAGGGATTGGTCCCCGCGCCAAGCGCCCGGTCAAGGTCAACACCCACTGGGGCGGCGTCACCGAACCCAACAGCTTCGGCACGCACGAGTTCATGGATTTCGCCGAGCTGATCGGCGCCGAAGCCTATGTGTCGGGCAACGTCGGCAACGGCAGCCCGCAGGAGATGGCCGAGTGGGTCGAGTATATGACCGCGCCGGCCGGAAGCCTCGCCGAGGAACGCGCGCGGAACGGCCGCAAGGAGCCGTGGAAGCTGCCGATGTTCGGCATCGGCAACGAGCTGTGGGGCTGCGGTGGCAACATGCGCCCGGAATATGCCGCCGATCTCACCCGCCGCTACGGCACCTTCATCAAGGTGCCGCAGGGGACCAAGACGCTCAAGATCGCGAGCGGCGCCAACTCGGTCGACTATAACTGGACCGAAGTGATGATGCGCGAGGCCGGCAAGAGCTTCGACGGCATCGGCGTCCATTATTACACCGTGCCCGGCAACTGGAAGCAGAAGGGCTCCGCCACCCAGTTCGACGAGGAGGCATACGCTCGCACCATCTCGAAGACGCTCCAGATGGAGGAGCTGGTCGCCAAGCACTCGGCGATCATGGACAAATATGATCCGCAGAAGCGCGTGAACCTGGCGGTCGACGAATGGGGCACCTGGTACGACGTCGAGCCGGGCACCAATCCCGGCTTCCTCTTCCAGCAGAACACGATGCGCGATGCGATCGTCGCGGCGCTCAACATCAATATCTTCACCCGCCATGCCGACCGCGTGCGCATGGCCAACATCGCGCAGATGGTGAACGTCCTTCAGGCGATGATCCTGACCGACGGGCCGAAGATGGTGCTGACGCCCACCTATCACGTCTTCGAGATGTACCGCCCCTTCCAGGACGCGACCTTCCTGCCGGTCGAGCTCAAGTCGCCCTGGTACAACAAGGAGCAGTGGGTGGCGCCCTCGGTCAGCGCAACCGCCGCGCGCGGGGCCGACGGCCTGGTCCATGTCGCGCTGGTCAACGTCGACCCCAACCGTCCGGCGACCGTCAGCGCGGCCCTGACCGGCGTGACGGCGGGGGCGGTCGAGGGGCGCGTGCTCACCGGCGCGATCCAGGCGCACAACAGCTTCGACGCGCCCGAGACGGTCAAGCCGGCCCCCTTCACCGCCTCGAACATCGCGAACGGCACGCTGACCGCGACGCTGCCGCCAGCTTCGGTCGTCGTGCTGACGCTTCGTTAAAGGGGGCGGCGGGCCGCGATCCCGAGAGGGAGCGCGGCCCGCTTCGCAGCTCCCGCGCCTGGAGGACATCTATGCGTGGAATGATGCTGGCGGTGCTGGCAGCAGGTGTGGCGGGCCCTGCGCTCGCGCAACAGGCCCCGACGCTCGCCGGACGACAGGTCGAGGCGCTCGATCGCGGACTGGTCGCGGTGCCGGCGGCCGAGGGCAATCACGTCTCATGGCGGCTGCTCGGCAGCGACGCCAAGGGCGCGCGTTTCACCCTTTATCGCGACGGCAAGCCGATCGCCGAGGTCTCGGGCACCGAGGCGACGAGCGTGCTCGACAAAGCCGGCTCGGCCACGTCGCGCTATACGGTGGCAGTCGCCGGTGAAAAGCCAGGCGCGGCCGTCGCGCCTTGGGCCGGCGGCTATCTCGCCATCCCGCTCGACAAGCCTGCCGACCGCATCACCCCCGACGGCGAGACCTATGGCTACACCGCCAACGACGCCTCGGTCGGCGACCTCGACGGCGACGGCCGGTACGAGCTGATCGTCAAATGGTATCCGACGATCGCCAAGGACAATGCCTTCTCCGGCTATACCGGCGAGACGCTGATCGACGCCTACACCCTCGACGGCAAGCGGCTGTGGCGGATCGACCTCGGCCGCAACATCCGCTCGGGCGCGCATTATACGCAGTTCATGGTCTACGACGTCGACGGCGACGGCCGCGCCGAGGTGGCGATGAAGACCGCCGACGGCACCATCGACGGTACCGGCAAGGCGATCGGCGACGCGTCGAAGGACTGGCGCAGCGGCGAGCATCAGGTCGACGTCCCCGACCGCACCGGCTCGACCGTGCTGCCCGACGGCCGCAAGGTCGCCAGTCTCAAGGGTCGCATCCTCGCAGGCCCCGAATATCTCACCGTGTTCGACGGCCGCACCGGCCGCGCGCTCGCCACCCAGCCCTATGCCCCGCCGCGCGATCCGCGTACCGATACGCCGACCTACGAGCAGATGGCGGAGACCTGGGGCGACGGCTACGGCAACCGCTCCGAACGCTATCTCGCGGGCGTCGCCTATCTCGACGGGCACCGGCCGAGCCTCGTGTTCGGGCGCGGCTATTACGCCCGATCGACGATCGCCGCCTGGGACTATCGCGGCGGCAAGCTCGTGCGCCGCTGGCTGTTCGACAGCGCGGCGCCGGGCAACGAGAAGTTCGCCGGCCAGGGCAACCACCAGCTTTCGGTCGCCGATGTCGACGGCGACGGGCGCGACGAGGTGATCTACGGATCGATGGCGATCGACGACGACGGCAAGGGGCTGTGGTCGTCGGGACTCGGCCATGGCGACGCGATGCATGTCTCCGACCTCGATCCCGATCACCCTGGCCTCGAGAAGTTCGGCGTGCACGAGAACATGCGGATGAGCGGCAATCGCGGCGCCGCCATGCTCGATGCGCGCACCGGCGCCATCCTCTGGTCGACGCCGGCCGATCGGGACACCGGCCGCGGCATCGCCATCGACATCGATCCGCGCCATCCCGGCGCCGAGGCCTGGGCCTCCAACGCGCCCGATCTCTACGATGCCAAGGGGCAGGTGATCCCCGGCGGCCATCCACGCGCGGCGAACTTCGGCATCTGGTGGGACGGCGACCGGCTGCGCGAGCTGCTCGACGGCAACCGGATCACCAAATGGGACTGGACGAACGGCACCGAGACGCTGCTGCTGGAGCCCGCCGGCACGATTTCGAACAACGGCACCAAGCGGAACCCGGCACTCTCCGCTGACATCCTCGGCGACTGGCGCGAGGAGCTGGTGCTGCCCAGCGCCGACAGCCGCGAGTTGCGTATCTACACGACGCCCATCCCGACGACCGAGCGCGTCGTCACGCTGATGCACGATCCGGTCTATCGCCTTGGTGTCGCCTGGCAGAATACGGCGTACAACCAGCCGCCCCACCTCTCCTATTTCTTCGGGGCGCGTTGATGCTGCTGAGTGCAATCCTGATGGCTGCGGCCGCCCCGGCGCTGCATTTCGACCTCCGCCCGGATGCGAGGCCCGAAGCCGGCCGCGTCGCCGTTGCGGCGGACAAGCCCTATCAGCCCGGCGGCTTCGGCTATGAACCGGAACGCCGCGGACGCGAGTTCTTCTTCTCGGCGGCGGTGCCGGAGGGCAACTACCGCGTGACGGTACGCTTCGGCGACCGCCGCGCCGCGTCGCGTACGACGGTGAAAGCCGAGGCGCGCCGGCTGATGCTGCGCGATATCGCCACGCGGCCCGGTCAGTATGTCACCGCGAGCTTCGTGGTGAACGTCCGCACCGCGGCCCTCGCCCCGCCGCCCGCCAACGCGCCGGGTGGTTCGGCGGTCCGGCTCAAGCCGCGCGAGGCGAGCAGCTACAGCTGGGACGACAAGCTCACGCTCGAGTTCCTCGGCGACCCGCGCGTCGCCGCCATCGACATCGAGCCGGTGACTGTGCCCACGGTGTTCCTCGCCGGCGATTCCACCGTCACCGACCAGCGTGCCGAACCCGCGGCAAGCTGGGGGCAGATGCTGCCGGCGCTGTTCGGCCCCGATATCGCCGTCGCGAACCACGCGGAATCGGGCGAGACGCTGAAGTCCTTCGTCACCGAGCTCAGGTTCGACAAGCTCCTCTCGCAGGTGAAACCCGGCGACTGGCTGCTGATCCAGTTCGGCCACAACGACCAGAAGGCGGAGTGGCCGCAGACCTATGTCGATCCGCGGATCACCTATCCCGCTTGGCTGCGCACCTATATCGCCGAGGCGCGGCGGCGCGGGGCGCATCCGGTACTGGTGACCTCGCCCGAGCGCCGCAACTTCGAGCAGGGCCGCATCCGCCCTACGCTCGCCGATTATGCCGAGGCGATGCGCCGGGTCGCGCACGAGGAGCAGGTGCCGCTGATCGACCTCCAGCCGGCGACGATCGCGCTCTACGAGGCGCTCGGACCGGACCAGGCGCCGCTGCTGTTCAACGACGGCGGCAAGGACAAGACGCACCACGACAACAAGGGCGCATGGCTGCTCGCCCGCGCGGTCGTGGCGGGTATCGCCGAGACGGTGCCGGACCTTGCCGAGCACCTGCGGCCGGAGGCGCGGCGCTTCGATCCGGCCCACCCGCCGGCGCTCGACACGATCGCCATCGCGCCGAGCATCGCCAGCAGCTCGGTGCGCCCGGCGGGAAGCTAGTCGCGCCGGCGCCGCGGACGAGGCTCGGCCGCGTCGAGCGCCTCGGGCACCAGCGCCAGGTTCTGGATGGCCGCCAGGCCCCATTGCGCCGCCGCATTGGTCGAGACGCCCGGCCATTCGATGATGCCGCCCGGCAGCATGCGACGCGGATCGCCCTGGCTCATCCCCAGCCCCGCGTCGCCGGAGTAGAACTCCTCGGCGGCCCTGCGCGCGAGCGCGGCGTCGCCGCTCGCCTTCGCGGCATAGGCGGTGAGGCGCGAATGGCTCTCGCGCAGGTTGCGGGGGCCGAATGGCTCGCCCCATCTGGCGACGAACTCCTCGCGCGGCGCGTTGTACCAGCGGCAATAGTCGAGCCATGCCGCCCGATAGTGCGGCAGGTCGATCAGCCGCAGCAGCTCCGAATTGACCTCGACCGCCCCGAACACGGCATTCAGGTGCGACAGCCGGATCTTCGCTCCGGGATCGAGGAACCGGCCGGTCTTGAGATCATAGGGCGCGCTGCCGGTGAGCCAGCCGCGCGGCATCCGGCCGATGCTGTCCATCCCCGCGACGATGCGGTCGCGCCAGCGCCGGTCGCCGGTACGCTCCCATTCGGTGAGCCATGCGCCGGCGAGCACCGCCCAGGTGGTGCCGAAGGTCATCTCGATCGTGCCGGCCGGCAGCGGCGCCCGTTCGGCGCCCGGCACCTTCCGCCCGATCTCGACCGTGCGCAGCGCCTCGTGCGACGTCACCAGCACACGCATCAGGTCGCCCGCTCGCTCGTCGGCGGTGAGATAGTAGAAGATGCGACGATAGGCCGCGTTGCTGATGCGCGGCTGCTTCGAACTGTCGCTCCAGTGCTGCACGCCGTGCCGGGTGCCGAGGCCGGCGAAGCGCCCGAGGTGATAGACGTCGACTTCCCCCGTGTGCCGCGTCATCGCCTCGGCGAGGCGGAACGCCTTGGGATCGCGGCTGCGCAACGCGGCGTACCATAGCCACAGGTCCGGCGAGAGCTCGCTGTTCGCCCAGGCGAAGCCGCCGATATCGTACCGCCACTGATGCCGGTCGGCGTCGTAGCTGTGCATCACGTCGCCGTGATTCCAGAAGCCGTACCAGCTCCGCCGGTCGACCTCGCCGGCGTAGAAGTCGATGAGGTTGGCAAGCTGGTCCTCGATCGCCGCGCGCCGGGGAGTCGAGCGGTCGGGCAATCCCCAGTCGCCGAACACACCTGCGGCATGGACATGCGCCGGGTCGACCATCAGCTGCGGTGGCATGGCGGCGCTCCGTGCGAGCGCCTGAAGGTGTGGCGTCTCGGGCGTCGCGTCGAATGCCCAGAGCGTCAGCTCGCTCGTCCGCGCGATCCCCCGCGCCTGGTCCCAACCGGGCTCATAATCCTCATAGGTGATGTCGAGGCCCTGGTTCTGCGCGTCGTATCCCTCCATGCCCATGGTACCGTGGTAGGGGCGCAGATCCATCGGCCGCGCCTCGGGCGACCAGAGCCAGGCGGTGAGGCGCGCGCGGTCCGACGCCGCGTCGCGGATGTCGAGCTGCGTGGGATGGCGCTGCCAGAAATAGCGCGCTGCGATCGCAGCCCCGCCCTGCGGCGAACCGACATAGGCGAAGCCGGGGGCGCGCCGCCCCTCACCGGCATCAATCCACCCATGGCCTTCGCCGGTCCGCTTGGTGAGCGTGAAGCCGTTCGCCGAAAGCTGCGCGAGCGTGAAGTCGCCCCAGGCCGGAATCCGTTCGAGCAGGTCACCCACCGGCGCGCGCATCTCCGCGATCGGCGGCACCGCCCGCCCCGCCACCTGTGCGTCGCGGAACGCCTTGCCAGGATCGCGGCGCAGGCCCGTGAGCGGGCGCACCCCCTCCGCGAAGATCGTGTCCTCGCCGGTTGCCAGCCGGACGTGCCGGTCGTGCAGCGCGCCGCGCATCGGTACGCCGACGCCGATCCCGAGGCCCGAGAGGAAAAGCTTCGACGGCTCGATGTCGTAGACGAAGCTGTGCACCACGCGCAGCGCCCGCGACCCCGCATAGGCGTAGAGGCGTATCGTGAACGGAAGGATGGTCCGGCCGCTGCCGCGGTGCGTGCCCTCGATCCGGATCACCGCGCGGACGGGGCCGCGCTGCTCGATGACGGCGCGGTCGATCACTCCTTCCAGCGGAACCCGTTCGCCCTCCGGCTGGCCCACACGGGCCTCGCCGACGAGCTCGACAGCCTCGAGCAGCACGCGTTCACCGTTCCGCGCCGATCGGATCAGCGCGATCCCGCTCCGTCCGATCTCCCAGCGTAGGCTGCCGCTGACGATCTCGATCGAATCGGCAAGCTCGCGGACGCTGATCGGCTCGGCGGACGACGCCGGACGGCCGGCGGTGAGCCGATAGCCAGGTTGCAGCTGCGCGTCCCCCGGCATCGCGTGCGCGGTCCATTTCAAGGAACCGTCGGGCCAGACAGCGGTGGTCCAGCTCTGCACAGGCACCGCGGCACCATCGGCACCGGCAAGAGCGAACCGGGTCTTCTCGCGCACCCGCCCCTGCGGCCAGGCGACACCCCAGGTCTGCCCCTCGCACCCATCCGCAGGCGGCCCGCCGTCCAGCCACGCGACCGCCGCCTCGATGGGCCCGGTTCGCGGAGCCGCCGTCACCGACGCGCCGTGCAGCAGGGCCGAAGGCGCGACTCCCGCGGCCAGCGCTGCCCCGATGAAGTCACGCCGGTCGATCGAGGCTGATGTCACGGAGTCCCCTCCCACTGCTGTCTAGCTATCGATCATTCGTACTATTTGAAATTCTATTCCACAATATGCATGAACCTTGTTGCGCCCCGTGCAATCGCTAGGGTTGCAACCGGTCTAAAATATGATAATTCTATAAATTGATCGGTGTCACCATATGGTGAGACATCAGAGGTTGGGGGCGATCTCCAGAAAAAGACCTGCCCGGCGGGCGAGGGACGAACAACGTCCCGCTCGCAACGGGCCCGAACAGGAGAGGGGGAAGAATGGCGAATCAACTGAAGACCCGTAGCCGTATCGGCGCGAGTGCGTCCTGGGCGGTATTGGGTCTGCTGCTGACCTGCGGCGGCGAAGCAGTGGCGCAGACGGTGCCGGGACAGAGTGGCGATGCGGTCGCCCCGGATGTCTCGGAAGCCTCGCCCGCCGACATTCTCGTCGTCGGCTCGCGCGCCAGCCAGCAGTCCGCGAACGACCGCAAGAAGCGCGCCAAGACCGCGACCGATTCGATCGTCGCCGACGACATCGGTTCCTTCCCCGACCGCAACGTCGCCGAGGCGGTCTCGCGCATCCCGGGCGTCGCGCTCGGCCGCAACGAATTCGGCGAGGGCGCCGACGTCGCGATCCGCGGCAACGGCCCCGACCTCACCCGGGTCGAGCTCGACGGCGTCGGCATGACGAGCACCACGGGCCTGGCCATCAGCAACGACAGCGCCCGCAGCGCCGACCTGCGCGAGCTGCCGGCCGACCTCGTCAAGAGCATCGACGTCGTCAAGGGTTCTACCGCCGACATGACCGAAGGCTCGCTGGGCGGCGGCATTCAGATCAAGACGCGCACCGGCCTCGATTTCGCCAAGCCCTATTTCTCTCTACGCGCCGGCGGGAACATGAACTCGCTCGGCAAGAAATGGCTGCCCGATTTCAACGGCGTCGCTTCGCGCAAATTCCTCAACGACCGCCTCGGCGTGATCGTCAGCGGCAGCTATTCGAAGATCCAGAACAACGGCCATGGCTACGAGAACACCACCAGTAGTAACAACAACTACGCCCGCGATTTCGATTTCGACAATTCGCCGGAAAAGACGTTCGAGTATAACATCAACACGCTCGGCACTGACGACGCCGACAAGGTGTTCGCGAACAGTACCGAAACACCGCGTTCGCTGCTTACCAAATCGATCGCCGCAAAGACCAAGGCGGATTGTTTCACGGCACTTCCGTACTCGACCGGAAACGCCAACCAGCGCGCGCAGCGCATCCTCGAGCAGCAGACCTGCCTCAATCAGTGGAATGACGCGACGCCGTCGCTGATCCGCCATTTCATGAACGAGCAGACCGACGAACGCTACACGATCGACGGGCGGTTCGATTACCAATTGCTCGACAATCTGACGGTGTTCGTGAAGGGCACCTATACCGGCCGCAACGTCCACGATCAGAACCGCAGCCGCACGCCGGTCTCGCTGTTCAACGCTAACGTGGCCGGCACTTTCGTCGACACTACGACGGGCACGCCACGCGTCCGTTCGGTTTCACCGACCGCGCCGGCCGGCTATTATCTCTATCCCGGCCTCGTCAACCAGGGCAACAACCCCACGATCGGAAATGTGCTGAACGTCATTCCCGACAGCATCGTCGTGGACGAAAATCACAATGTCACGAAGATGACGCTGACCAACAACTCGGTCGGCATCGACCAGATCGAGAACCGGATCAAGACGCGCACCAAATTCGCGCAGACGGGCTTCGCCTATAACGGCGATCGCCTGGATATCGAAGGTTTCGCCGGCCTCACCATCGCCGAATCGAGCCGTGGCGACATGCGCACCTCACGCAACTCGCTCTATGGCGACGCGACGCTGGTCCTACAGGACAACGGCCTATGGGACATCCAGCTTCCCGACGGCTACGACGATACCGACGTCAACAATTTCGTCCAGCTCCGCCCGGCGCCGTGCATCTCCGGCGGCACCAATCCGGCGACCTGCATCGCGCAGGCAGCGGTCACAGCGAGCGTCAACGGTCCCGCGACGCCGGCCTATACCTCCAATCAGCTGCCGCTCACGACGCCGGGCTTCAGCGTCTCCTATTCGCCCGCGCTCGCCGAAACCTCGGAGCGGCTCGCGAAGCTCGACGCCACCTACAAGACCGACGGGCTGATCCCGTTCATCACCCGGATCAAAATCGGCGGCCAGTATCGCAAGAGCGTGATCGATGCCTGGCGCGGCAATGGCAACGACGGCTTTACCGTCAAGGACGCGGTCGGCGACTATTTGCTGGCGGACGGCACCCGTAATCCCAACTATCAACCGCCGATCGTCGTGCCGACGGCGCTCGTCCGCGGCACGCTGCGCGCGTGCCAGCCGAGCGCCACCTCGACGGTCTCATGCAACTATGGCTTCGTCCCGAGCACGAGCCTCGGCCGCGTTCGCTACGGCGTCGATACGCTGACGCCCGACGAGTTGCGCGCACTGTTCGCCCGCACCATCGACAAGGCGGGGTCAGCCTATTTCGGCGACCTGCCGAACCGCGGCAACCTGCCCCCGGCCTGGGACGGCATCCGCACCGATGAACTGTTCTCCGCGCTCGGCGCGTCCCAGTTCATGAACTTCGACTGCCTCAAGACCTGCATGGGCAGCGACGGCCAGATGTACGATCAGCCGAAGAGCCATACCGAGGAGACGGTCAAGAACATCTACGCCATGGCCGAATTCGAGCAGCAACTGCCCGCCGGCCTGTTGTTCAATGGCAACGTCGGCATCCGCGGCGTATTCACCAACGTCAAGGGTTCAGGCCTGCAGACGCTGCAGTCGATCACCGTTCCCAATCCGAGCGACCCGACGACAATCGTCACTCAGACCTTCCGTCAGAACATCACGCTGAATGCGTCGACGACGGACTGGCTGCCCTCGGTCAACCTCAATCTGTGGGGATTCAACGAGTCGGTCGTCCTGCGGCTCTATGGCGGCAAGACCGTCGCCCGTCCCAACATCAGCCGCCTGATGCCCGCCGGCACCTGCGTCATCGACGAACGCCTCGCCCTCGACGGCGGTGACGACGATATCTACGGATGCTCCGGGCGCGTCGGCAATCCGGGGCTTAAACCGTTCACGGCGTGGAACTACAACGCCAGCCTCGAATGGTATCCGAACAAGGATACGCTGCTGTCGGTCACCTACGGCAAGCTCGACGTGCAGATCGGCAACCCGATCGCGGTGACCGAACAGTACAAGCCGTTCGCGGGCAGCGATGCGGTCGATCCGGTGACCGGCAAGCCGCTGGCCGATCTCACCTTCGACGTCCCGACCTGGGAAAACGGCCCGGGCTACAAGCGCAGCATCTGGGAGTTCCAGGCGAAGACCGCCTTCACCTTCCTGCCCTGGTTCCTGAAATACACCGGCGCGGACGTGAACTATTCGCGGCTCGCCTCGAACGCGACGACGGGTATGGCGGATCCGCTGTCCGGCGACATCATGCCGCAGCGCGACGAGTCCAAGGATTATTTCAACGCGTCGCTCTGGTACGACGACGGCAAGTTGAACCTGCGCGTCGCCTATCAGAAGCGCAGCGAGGTGTTCCGCTGCATCACGCCGTGCAGCAGCAGCGGCAGCGCGGTCAACGCCAACTATCCCGGCGATCAGTGGACCAATATCCGCCTGCCCTACAATCCGGGCATCCCCCGCTTCTCCGACGCCACGACCTTCATTGACGCCAAGGTCTCGTACAACATCGACCGGAACTTCCAGGTTTATCTGGAGGGCCGCAACGTGACCCGCGAAGCGCAGACCATCTCCAGCGGCGGCTATTATGACTTCGCCGATGGCACGCCCAAGGTCTTCCGCATGAACTATGGTGGCCGCCGCATCATGGCCGGCGCGCGCATCCAGTTCGGCGGCAAGAAGTGAGGGGACGAGGCGTTCCCTGTGCGGGAACGCCTCGCAAATCATGTTAAGCTGCGCAGCCCGGAGCCGAGCGCCGGGCTGTGCCGCTCGATCGGGAGAGGTCGCGATGCGCCGGACATATCTGCTGGTTCCCGCACTGCTAGTAGCGGCGGCCTGCATGGCCGAACCACCGGCCCCCGCCGCGCCGCAAGCCAGCCGCACATGTTTCTGGGGTTCACAGGTCACCGGTTTCTCCGATGCCGGGCCCGATCGCGCGATCCTCAACATCGGCCAGCGCGAGAGCTGGGAGCTGACGCTCGCCGCCGGCTGCCCCGATGTCGACTGGGCGCAGAAGATCGGCATCCGCGCGCGCGGGGGCGACCGCATATGCCCCGGCCGGCCCGCCGAGCTGCTCGTGCCCGATGCCGGGGGCAGCGGGATGCGGCGCTGCCTCGTCCGGAACGTCCGCAAGCTCTCGCCCGAAGAAGCCGCGGCGGTGCGTGGGCGATCCCCGGCCAAATGAACGAAGACCACGACAGGCCGATCCCGCAATCCCCGCTCGACGCAGCGCCCGCGGCCACGCGCCGCCTGCTTGCCGAAACCCCGCTCGGCACGGTCGAGATTCCCCGCCCGCCGCTTGAAACCCTGCCCTACCGCGCCTTCGTCATGGCGCTGCTCGGCTGCCGCGGCTTCAAGCTCGATTTCAACCGCCTGGCCTCGCACGAAGCGCTGGCGCTGGTTTCGGACAAGCTGCTCGGCCCCGGCGCCTTCGCGGCCGAGCGCATGGCACTGGCCAACGACATCGTCGCGCTGGCGGCGTTCGCGGGCGAACTGGCCGGCGGCCGCCCCGCCATCGCGATCCGCACCTATTTCGCGCCCGGCGACCTCGTCTGGCATGTCGATCGGGTCAATGAACGGACCGCGTTCCGCCTGCTCTGGCCGATCGGCCGCCCCGCGGGCATGTGCGTGACCCCGACGGCCAATGTCGATGTGCCGCTCCATCGCGCCTATATGCGCCGCGAGCATCCGCTGCTGTGCCGGCTCGACACGCGCGTGATGCGCACCGGCGCGGCAGTAGAGAGGCTGTGGGCACATCGTCCGGCGCAGCTCGCCGCGATGATGTCCGGCACCTTCCCCTTCATTCGCGATTCCGCACAGGTCCGGCAAGTGACGCCCGGCGCCGCCAGTATCCATCGCGTCGAGACGCCCACGCAGCCGGGCACCTATCATTGCTCGTCCTGGGGCAATCGCCGAAGTCCCGGACTGCAAATCGTAATAACGGCAGCATCGGACCAGCCGTGATGCGGTTCCGCCGCCTCGGGCGCACTGGCCTCAACCTGTCGGAGCTGACGATCGGCACGGCCGGGCTGGCACGGGTCGCCCCGGAACAAGCCCGCGCGGCGATTACGCTCGCGCTGGACCGCGGCGTCAATGCCGTCGAGATCGAGGCTGGCTGCAAGGACACCGCTACGCTGCTGGGCGGGCTCCTGCGTAACCGAACCGACGTCCATGTGCTGGCACGCGCCACCTCACTGATCCGGTTCGACCTCCCCTCACCCCATGTCCCGGTCCAGCAGGCCTATCCCGGCCATCACATCCGGGCCGAGACGGAAGCGCTGCTCCGGACCCTCGGCGTCGAGCGCCTCGGGGTTCAACAGCTCCACGCCTGGTGCCCGGAATGGCTGCGCGAAGGCGACTGGCTCGAAACCCTTCAGCGCCTCAGGGACGAAGGCAAGATCGCCGGCTTCGGTATCTCGCTGTTCGACCACGATGTCGACGCCGCGCTGGAAGCGGTCGCCAGCGGTGCGGTCGACACGGTGCAGGTGATGTACAATGTGTTCGACCAGGGTGCAGCGTCCGATCTCCTTCCGCTGTGTCTGCGCCAGGATGTCGGCGTGATCGCACGCTCTGCGCTCTATTATGGCGCGCTTATCTCATCGCCATCGCGGTTGAGCGAGTTCCCGCCGGGCGACTGGCGACAGGATTATTTCTTCGATGAGCACCGCAGGGAAACGGACCAGCGCGTCAGCCGTCTGGTGGGGGACGTCGGGTCACCCGATCGGTCGATCTCCGATCTGGCGCTCCGTTTCTGCCTGTCCCACCCCGCCGTCTCGACGGCAGCTGTCGGGATGCGGAGTCCTGCGCACGTCGACGCCAATCTGCGCGCGGCCGCGGCGGATCATCTCGACAAGGACGAGTTGGCGTCGCTCGCACGCCACGCCTGGCTTTGTTGAGAGCCGGCGAAGCGACGGCGGAACTGACTCCGTTTCGGAGGAGCGTCTTCCCACGTACCGGTGAACGCTCCGATGTGAAGCAGGTCCGCCCTTCCGCCCCTTGCGGCGCGCGATAGCCTTCCCTCAAGCGGGGAGGCTCCGAAACGGATGAAGGATGCCTTTTGGACTGGTTTGGATCACGCAATGTTCCGCCGCGGCTACGGGCGCGGGAGGCGGGACGTGGAGATCGCCAATCATCTCTTCTACGGTGACAATCTCGATGTGCTGCGCGAGCACATACCGGACGAGAGCGTCGATCTGATCTATCTCGACCCGCCGTTCAATTCGAACGCCGGCTACAACGTGCTGTTCAAGGCCGCGAACGGCGCCGGCGCCGATGCCAGCATCCAGGCGTTCGACGATACCTGGACATGGGGGGACGGTTCCAAGGAAGCTTTGCTGGACATCGCCGCCGGGACCAACCGGGCGCTGCAGGTGATGATGGAAGCGATGCACGCGGCGATCGGCGAGAATCCGCTGATGGCCTATCTGGCGATGATGGCGGTGCGGCTGGTCGAGCTCCACCGCGTGCTCAAGCCGACCGGAAGCCTTTACCTCCACTGCGATCCGACCGCGAGCCACTATCTGAAGCTGGTGCTCGACGCCGTGTTCGGCGGCGAGAATTTCGTCAACGAGATCATCTGGAAGCGCAGTGATTCCAAGAACGACGTCGGTCAGGGCGCCCGGCACTTCGGACGCGTGAACGATACGATCCTCTTTTATCAGAAATCCGACAGAAGGATCTGGAATCCCCAGTTCACGGCACTGGACGAAACCTATATCGCCAAATTCTATCGCTATGCCGACCCGGACGGCCGCCGCTGGAAGCTGGACAATATGCTCGGCCCCGGCGGCGCAGCCAAAGGCAATCCCGAATATGAAGTGATGGGGGTCAAGCGGTTCTGGCGATATTCGCGCGAGCGGATGGAAGAGTTGATCGCCGCCGGCCGTGTCATTCAGACGAAGCCGGGCAACGTCCCGATGTACAAGCGCTATCTCGACGAATCCAAGGGGACGTCGGTCACGACGAACTGGTCCGACATCAGCATGATCCGGGGATGGTCGGCGGAGAAGCTCGGCTATCCCACGCAGAAGCCCCGCGCGCTTCTGGAACGTATCATCTCGGCCTCGTCCAATCCCGGTGATGTCGTGCTCGATCCCTTCTGCGGTTGCGGGACCGCGGTCGATGCCGCGCAGAAGCTCGGCCGGCGATGGATCGGGATCGACGTCACTCATATCGCCATCGGCATGATCGAGGACCGGATGCGCAGCGCCTATCCTGGTATCTCCTTCGAGACGGTCGGCGTCCCGCGCGATCTCGCCAGCGCCGAAAAACTGGCCACCGACGATCCGCACCAGTTCCAGCAATGGGTGTGCTGGCATGTCGGCGGGTATCCGCGCGACAAGAAGGGCGGCGACAAGGGTGTCGACGGCTGGTTCAACTATCTCGCCGAAGGGGGCCGGATCGGAACCGGGGTGATCAGCGTCAAGGCAGGCGACAACATCGGCCCCACGATGGTCCGCGACTTCGGTCGCGTCATGGAACGCGACAGGCATCGGTTCGGGCTGTTCGTGCTGAAGTCACGACCGACCCGCGGGATGCGCGACGAGGCGGCGTCGCAGCCGATGATCGAGACCGAGTTCGGTCGTTTCCCGGCGCTCCAGTTCGTAACGCTGCCCGAACTTTTCGACGGTATCCAGCCCCGGCTGCCGCCGCTGATCAGCCCCATGAGAAAGGCCGCACGGGTCGAGATGCGCACCAGCCATCAGCCGGGCGCGCAGGGCAGCCTGCTCTGACCCGCTTGGCCTGCCGCATCCCTGATCCGCCCGGACCTGCGTCATGCAACCGAACCTCTCCTCGCGCGTTCGATACAAACCCGTAACAACATGGGAGAGATGCCATGCGTGCGTACGCGTTCGGAATGATCGCGGCGGCGACGCTCGTCGCCGGCTGCAGCGATTACGACGGCTATGGCGGGGGCCCTGGCTATGCCAGCGATCGAAGCTATCGCTACTATGACTGGAACCGGCCCGATCCCAGCTACGGCGGCTATTATGCCAACCGCTACTATCGCGACGACCGCCGCTACCGCGAGCGCCGCCTCGGCCGCAACGACCGTATCTACGTCGGCGAGGATGGCCGTTATTATTGCCGACGTTCGGACGGCACTACCGGTCTGATCGTCGGCGGCATCGCCGGCGGGGCGCTCGGCGCCGCGCTCACCTCGGGCCGCTCGGAGACGCTGGGCGTGCTGCTCGGCGCCGCCGGAGGTGCGCTGGCGGGACGCGAGATCGACCGCGACAACGTCCGTTGCCGCTGAGCTGACGAAGGGAGCGCGCGCATGGCCCGCCGCAGCGACCGCACCCGTTCATCCCGGCTCACCACCGCGGCGATCGGCGCGGGGCTGATCGGAGCCGGCGCGCTCGCCTTCGCGTGGTGGCGCAGGAACGCCACCGGCGGCATCTTCGGCACGCCGGAGCCGGACGGGACCGAGCTCGACCTCGCCGTGCGCGACGGGCACCCGGCGCCCGATCTTGACCTTGATCGTCCCCGTCCCGGACCGCGCGATCGTGCCCCCGACGCGTTCCGGCCGGACGGGGACGCTCCCGTGCCGCCGGAGGAACGCGACGCGCTCCGGCCCGCGCTCGCCCGGCCGGACAGGCAGCTCGCCGATAGCCCGCCTCGTCCGGCGCCGGGTTGATCGGCTGCGACCGGCATCCTGGTCATGGCGCTGTCGTCAGCGCTCCCTATCTAGCGGATCTCAGCAGCAAGAGGAGACGCACGATGACGACGCGCACCGCCACCGCCCGCTACGAGGGCTTCGGCAAGGACGGCAAAGGACAGCTCACGTCCGCATCGGGCGTGCTCGACGGGACGCCCTACAGCTTCAACACCCGGTTCGGCGACGAGAAGGGCACCAATCCCGAGGAGCTGATCGCCGCCGCCCACGCCGGCTGCTTCACCATGGCGCTGAGCTTCGCGCTGGCGCGGGCCGGCTACAGCGAGGGTAGCCTGGAAACCAAAGCGTCGGTCAAGCTGGAGCAGGACGGCGGCGGTTTCACCATCACCCGCTCGGACCTCGAGCTCACCGCGCATGTGCCCGGTATCGATCCGGAGGAGTTCGCCCGCCTCGCCGCCGAGGCCGAGGCCAACTGCCCCGTCTCAAAGCTGCTCAAGGCGGAGATCACGCTCAACCATCACCTCGCCTGAAACGGCGGCCGCTGCGCAACAGCCTGCTCCCCGCCGCGATCACTCCGGCGGCGAGCAGGTTGGCGACGAAATCGCTCACCAGCGGCTGCCGGAGCAGCCTGCGCGAACTGCGGGCGAGGCGCTTGGCGCGCGTCATCGTGAGGTGAGGCGCGGCGTCAATCAGCCTTGGTCAGCGAGCTCTTGCGCTCGACATGTTCCTTCGGCGCCGGACGGTCACGGTCGAGGGTATCCTTTGGATCGGTATCACTCCCGACCTCCGGATTCTCGGTCGAGATATTGGGGCGCGGCTGGGTGCGGGTTCCCATGCGGTCGTTCATCGAAGCTCTCCTGTGCTTGCTGGAGAGAACCCCTGTCCGCTTGCTCCCGTTCCCCGGAGCGCCGGTGACGACCACGCGCCCGCGCCGACGTCATCGGCGCGGACGCGATGGGGATCAGGCCTCGTCCTCGGTTTCGCCCTCATCCTCCTCCTCGTCGAACGCGTCCTCTACGTCCTCGTCCTGCTCCTCGGCGGTATCGGCCTCATCCGTCTCCTGCTCGACGATCGGCTGCTGCTCGTCCTGCATCACGTCCTCCATGGGTGCGCCGGTGATTCGGGCGCCGGTCCAGTCGAGCGCAGCTTTGCGACTCCGCCGCGTCGGCTTCGCGACAAGCGGAGGAAATACGATGAGACGTTTGCAGCAGATCCCAGGCGGCGAGCGGCCAGCCAACAAAAAGGGGGCCGGCATCGCTGCCAGCCCCCGGTCGCCGGACTTCGGTCACGGGGTGTCGCGACCTGGTTTCGGCGGCTGGATCCACCCGCGCCGGCAAGGGCTGCAGGCTTCACCTGTTTCGGTCACCGGGGCCGGCAGCGGCGCTTCGCGGGAAGCGCGTGTCCACCGGCCTCGGCGGCCAGCGGCGTCGAAGGGGATCTCCGATGCCGTTCGGTCTCCGGCGATCACCGCATCTCGAAAGATGCCGCATCACTCCGTCGACCTCGGCGCCGGATCGCTCCGTCGCCGTTCGTCTCCGGTTCGTCACCGCCATCCCGAAGGATATCGGCTCGCTTCCCATCGACCCGACGCCGGGTCGCCCCGCCGTCGTTCGATCGCCGATCGCTCCGCCAGCCGCTCCGAGGAGCGCCGCTTCGCTTTCGTCGATCATCGCCCGACGATCGCCGGGGGCAATCGTCCTGCCATGGTCTCTCCGTCCGTCCAGCTCCGCGCCGCAAGCGGCTCGAAGTCGATCGGGCGGCGAGCCCATCGCACCGATCGCCCGTGCGGTTTCCTTGCGGCACCAGCACCTCGATCGTGGCGAGCAAGCCTTTGATCCTTTGTCGATTTCTCGACAATCTCTCGTCGTCTTGCAGGGATGATGCTGTCATGGACGGCGAGTCGCGCCAAGCAGGATCACCGCGCGCGCGCCTGTGGATAATGTGGATATCGGGGATCGTTGTGCCGGCGAATCGAATGCCCCACGCACGCCGCCCCGATAGCCGGATGGAGAGCGATTCGCCAACGGCTATTGCTCTATTCGCCTTGTTGTCGGAGGTTCATGCAACCTCGTACAAGGTGGTGGCGTTACGGAAACGATCCAATCAAGGATGAGGGAGTCCAGTCATGCGTAACCTGTTGCTCGCTATCGGCGCGGCGACGTTGGTCATTCCGACGGCGGCGGTGGTGCCGATCTCTGCCGGCACCTCCTATGGCAAGGCCGATGCGCAGAAGCGCTACAAGTATCGCGAATGGCGCGGCCGCGACGGCCGTTATTATTGCCGCAAGCCGAACGGCACCACCGGCCTGATCGTGGGCGGCGTCGCGGGCGCGCTGGTCGGCCGCTCGATCGACAATCGCGGCGACCGCACGCTCGGCACGGTGCTCGGCGCTGGCGCCGGTGCGCTCGCCGGCCGCGAGATCGACCGCGCCGGCAGCCGTCGCCGCTGCCGCTGAGGAAGTTCGCCTGAATATGGTCGAGGGGCGGCCATGCCGCTCCTCGATCCAGCCGAAATCGCTCTAATCATCGTACCAGTGCAGTGACCAATTAACCGGCGACGCGTAAGACCGCGTCGCGATGCTGCGCGTACTGACCCTGTCGACGCTTTTCCCCGACGCGAGCCGGCCCAATTTCGGCATCTTCGTGGAGCGCCAGACGCGGGGCCTGGCAGCGCTCCCAGACGTCGAGCTGCGCGTGGTCGCGCCGATCGGGCTGCCGCCTTTCCCGCTCGACCGGCTTGGACATTATCGTGCCCTCGCCAGTCTGCCGCGACGCGAACAATGGCGGGGGCTCGACGTGCGGCGACCGCGCTTCACGGTGCTGCCGGGCACCGGCGGGCGCTTCCATGCCGGTGCGCTGATCCGGGCGCTCACGCCGCTGTTGAGCGACATGCGCACCGCCTTCCCTTTCGACATCATCGATACGGAATTCTTCTTTCCCGACGGGCCCGCGGCGGTCGCGCTAGGACGGCGATTCGGCGTGCCGGTGTCGATCAAGGCGCGCGGGGCCGACATCCATCATTGGGGCCATGCCCCCGCCACTGCCGCGCAGGTGGTACAGGCGGGCCGCGACGCCGACGGGCTGCTCGCGGTATCGGATGCGATGCGCGACGACATGGCCTCGCTCGGCATCCGCGCGGACAGGGTCGCCGTCCACCGCACCGGCATCGACCGCAGCCGCTTCCATCCGCGCGACCGCTGCGCCGAGAAGGCACGGCTCGGCGTCACCGGACCGCTGATCCTTTCGGTCGGGGCATTGATCCCGCGCAAAGGTCACGACGTGGTGATCGATGCAGTAGCGCGGCTGCCCGGCACCACTCTGCTGATCGCGGGCGAAGGCCCCGAGCGGCCGGCGCTCGAGGAGCGGATCGCCGAGGCGGGTCTGGGCGAGCGGGTGCAGCTGCTCGGCGCAGTGCCGCACGGCGAGTTGCCGGCGCTGTTCGCCGCTGCCGACGTGATGGCGCTCGCCTCGGCGTCCGAAGGGCTCGCCAACGTCTGGGTCGAGGCACTGGCCAGCGGTACGCCGATCGTGATCACCCCGGCGGGCGGGGCACGTGAGACGGTCGACCGTCCCGCCGCCGGCCGCATCGCCGAGCGCACGCCGGAGGACTTCGCCAGCGCGATCGCGGAGGTGCTGCTCGACCCGCCCGATCCGGGCGCCGTCGCCGCGGCGGCCGAGCGGTTCAGCTGGGAGACGAATGCGATGCAGTTGCGCGATCATCTCGCGCAGCTGGTGGAGGCTCGGCGATAGGGCGGGTTGACCCCTCGTGCCCCTGCGAAAGCAGGAGCCCAGGCGGCAAGCGACACGCCCATGATCCAGCGCTCCTGCTTCCGCAGGAGCACAGGCGCTATTTCGATTCCTGATCTAGAGAATAGAGCGCGCCGACGATCCAGCGTCCCTCGGCACGGAGCACGCCCCATGCACGCGCGGCGGCGCGGCTGTCCATCGCCTCGACGCCGATCCCCCGCGCCTCCAAGGCTGCGGTGAAAGCCGGCGACGGCCGCACCAGCGTGGCGCCGGTCCCGAGCAGGAGGAACTCGGGCACGGGATCGAGTGCGAGCACCGAAGCCACGTCCGCTTCGCCCAGCGCCTCCAGCGCCGGCGGTTCCCAGCCGTCGGCGCGCTCGGGCGTGATCAGCAGGGCACGGTAGACATTGTCGTCGATACGGAAGCCGCCGTGCGAGAAGCCGGCGATCACCGGCCCCGACGCAACAGCATTCCGGTCCATCCTCATGGCTGTTCGGCGATCCGCTCCGCCTTGCCGCCGCTGCCCGGCGCCGGCGGCTGCGCGCGCAGGCCCAGCGTGATCAGCAGCGACGAGGAGACGTAGATCGACGAATAGGTGCCGACGATCACGCCCAGGATCATCGCCGCGGTGAAGCCGCGCAGCACATGCCCGCCGAGGAACAGCATCGCCCCCAGCGCGAGCAGGATGGTGACCGAGGTCATCACCGTCCGCGGCAGTGTCTCGTTGACCGAGAGGTCGACGAGGTCGCTCATGCTCATGCTGCGGTACTTGCGCATGTTCTCACGAATGCGGTCGTCGATGACGATCTTGTCGTTGATCGAATAGCCTATGATCGTCAGCACCGCGGCGACGATGGTGAGGTCGAACTCGAGCTGGGTCAGCGCGAAGAAGCCGAGCGTCATCAACAGGTCGTGCAGGATGGCGACGAAGGTCGACACGCCGAACTGCCATTCGAAGCGAAAGATCGCGAACAGCGAGATGCCGATCATCGCCAGCACCACCGCGAGGATGCCGTTGCGCACCAGCTCGCTCGAGACCTTGCCCGACACGGTCGAATAGCGGCTGAAGGTCGCGCCGGGGAATTCCTTCGCCAGCGCCTGCTCCACCGTGCGCACGACGCGGTTGGTCGCGCCTTCGTCGGCCCCGTCCTGCACCGGCAGGCGGATCGTCACCAGCCTTGGGTCGCTGAACTGCTGCAGCGTCGAGGTGCCGACGCCGAGCCGGTCGATCGTCGAGCGCACCTTGTCGATCTCCGGCGGCGATGGGAACCGCTCCTCGATCATCAGGCCGCCGACGAAGTCGACGCCGAAGTTGAGGTGTTTGACCCCGACCAGCGCCACCGACGCGATCGACAGCAGCAGCGTGAGCCCGAACGCCCAGTAGCGCAGCCGGACGAAGCCGATGTTGGTGTTGTCGGGAACGATCTTCAGGAGGCGCATGACGTCTCGGCCTCAGATATTGATGTCGGTCGGGCGATTCTTGCGAATCCACAGCGCGACCAGCATGCGGGTGAAGGTGACGGCGGTGAACACCGAGGTGGCGATGCCGATCAGCAGCACGACGGCGAAGCCCTTGACCGGCCCGGAGCCCATCAGCAGCATCACCAGGCCCGAGATGGCGTGGGTCATGTTCGCCTCGAAGATGGTGCGGCTCGCTTCCTTGTAACCGAGCTCGACGGCCTGGACGACGCTGCGCCCACGCCGTCGCTCTTCGCGGATGCGCTCGTTGATCAGCACGTTGGCGTCGACCGCGGTGCCGATCGTCAGCACGAAGCCGGCGATGCCGGGCAGCGTCAGCGTCGCGCTGATGATCGCCATCGCCGCCAGGATCACGAACACGTTGATGATGACGGCGAGGTTCGCATAGACGCCGAACCGGCCATAGGTCACCAGCATGAAGGCGACCACCGCCGCCGCCGCCACCGCGGAGGCGAGGATGCCGGCGCGGATCGAATCCTGGCCGAGGTCCGGTCCGACGGTGCTCTCGTCGACCACCTTGAGGTCCACCGGCAGCTTGCCCGATCGCAGCGCGATCGCGAGCTCGTTCGCCGACTGGACGCTGAAGCCGCCGCGGATCTGCGCGCGGCCGCCCATGATCGCCTCGTCGATGTTGGGGGCGGAGATCACCTGGTTGTCGACGATGATCGCGAACGGCTTGTTCACATTCTCCTGCGTCACCCGGGCGAAGCGGCGGCCGCCCTCGCCGTTGAAGGTGATCGCGACCACCGGCTGGCCGTTCTGCTGATCGAACTCCTGCCGCGCGTCGGCGAGCTGGTCGCCCGAGATCACCGTCGAGCGCTTGAGCGCGATCTTGCGCTGGCCGCTGGGATCGTCGGCGAAGGGCAGGATCACGTCGCCGATCGGCGCGATGCCCTGCGCCACCTGCTGCGGATCGGCGTTGACGTCGACCAGCTTGAACTCGAGCTTGGCGGTCTTGCCGAGCAGGTCCTTCAGCGCCTGCGGGTCCTGGAGGCCAGGCACCTGCACGACGATGCGATCGGTTCCCTGGCGGATGATGGTCGGCTCGCGCGTGCCCAGTTCATCGATGCGGCGGCGGACCACTTCGGTGGCGACGCTCATTGCGCGGTCGACTTCCTGGGCGAGCCCCGCCTTGGTCGGCGTCAGTACGAAGCGGGTCGAATCGACCACCTCGACGTCCCATTCGCGCTGGCCGGTCATGCCGACGCCGCTGCCGACGATGCCGAGCAGCCGCTCGCGCGCGGCGTCGACCTGGCTCGGGTCCCGTACCATGAAGCTCAGCTTGCCATCGCGGCCGGAGATGTCGCCGATCGCGATGGTCGGATTGCCCCGCCGCATCTCGGTCGCGATCTGGTCGCGCATGGTTTCGATCTTCGCGGCGGCGACGTCGTTGGTGTCAGCCTCGAGCAGCAGATAGCTGCCGCCCGCGAGGTCGAGCCCCAGGTTGATGCGCGGCAGGTTTACCGGCGACTGGCTGACGATACGCTCCGGCAGCAGGCTCGGGATCGCGAGCAATACCGCGATCAGCAGGACGCCGACGATCCCGGTGATCTTCCAGCGGGGAAAGTCGAGCATCAGTCGTTCGCGGGCTTGGCGCCGCCCAGCGGCGTGATCTCGGCGATAGTCGCCTTGACGACGCGCACCTTGACGGTGGGGGCGATCTCGACCTCGACGAAGCGGTCCTCGACCTTGGTCACCTTGCCGACGACGCCGCCCGCGGTGACGACCTGATCGCCCTTCTTGACCGCCTGAATCGCGTTCTGCAGCTCCTTCATCCGGCGCTGCTGCGGACGGATCATCAGGAAGTAGAAGGCGATGAAGATGAGGACGAGCGGCGCCATCGAGATGATGGTGGCGAGTCCGCCGTCAGCGGAAGCGCCGCCTGCGGCCTGGGCATAAGCTGGGGGAATGAACATGGCTCTCGCGTGGATAGGGGCCCCGCCGGGCGGATCGCCCGGACTTATCCGGCGCCAGCTAACACCGGATCGCCGCGCGCGCAACGGCGACGCTTGCATCGCGGCGAGACGCGGCCTAAGTGGCGCGGCCTCGGGGCCCGCCCCGAGACCCATGGTCGGGGCGTAGCGCAGCCTGGTAGCGCATCACACTGGGGGTGTGGGGGTCGCAGGTTCGAATCCTGTCGCCCCGACCAGTTTCACGATGGTGACGGTTTCTTCAAGCTCCTCCCCGGGACGGGGAGGGGGACCAAGTCGCGCAGCGGCTTGGTGGAGGGGGCCCGCCGCAAAGGGCGTTCCGGGATGAGAGCCCCCTCCACCACCGGCCTGCGGCTGGCGGTCCCCCTCCGCGTTCCGGGGAGGAGTTTGTTTTTCACTCCGCCGCGCAGGTCAGCTCCAGCTCCTCGGGCGGCGTGCCCTGCGCCAGCTCCTCGGCGAACCAGGCACAGGTGCTGACGAGGCCCGTCCGCAGATCGACGCGCGGCTCCCAGCCGAGCAGGCTGCGCGCGCGGGTGATGTCCGGCCGCCGGCGGCGCGGGTCGTCGATCGGAAGCGGATGATATTCGACACGCGGATTGACCCGCGTGATCGCGGTGACCTGCTCGAGCAGCTCGTTGACGGTCATCTCGTCGGGATTGCCGATGTTGATCGGCTCCATCCCGTCGAAATCATCGCATTCCATCAGCCGGATCAATGCCTCGACGGTATCGGCGACGTAGCAGAAGCTGCGCGTCTGGCTGCCATCGCCGTAGATGGTGATCTCCCGCCCCGACAGCGCCTGGCAGATGAGGTTCGACACCACCCGGCCGTCGTCGAGGTGCATGTGCGGGCCATAGGTGTTGAACAGCCGCGCGACGCGCACCTCCGCCCGGTCCATGCGGCCGAAGTCGAAGGTCATCGCCTCGGCGGCGCGCTTGCCCTCGTCGTAGCAGGCGCGCGGGCCCGTGCAGTTGACGAGGCCGCGATAATCCTCGCGCTGGGGATGCTCCTCGGGATCGCCGTAGACCTCGCTGGTCGAGGTGAGCAGGAACCGCGCGCCGGACAGCTCGGCCAGGCGCAGGAGCTGGTCGGTGCCGACGACGCAGGTCAGCATCGTGTGCTCGGGATCGACCTGATACTGCGGCGGCGAGGCGGCGCAGGCGAGGTTGTAGATGCGCGTGAACCGCCGCGCGCGCGCGGTGATCGAGGGCGGCAGTGGATGGGTGACGTCGGCCTCGACGAACTCGAAGCGGGGATGGCCTTCGAGATCGCCGAGGTTGGACGGGCGCGCGGTCTGGAGATTGTCCAGGCACACGACATGGTCGCCGCGCGCGAGCAGCTCGGCACAGAGATGCGAGCCGATGAAGCCGGCGCCGCCGGCGACGAGGGTGAGCGGTGCAGTCTCGACTTTCATGATCGCTTTCCTCGCTGTTGCCTGGGTGAGATGGTGTTCGAGCTCCTGGGCCCGGTGGACAGCAGTGTGCTCCGCGAGCACCCGCGCACGGGCGGCGGCGCCGAGCGCGGCGGCATCGCGGCCGAGCGCGGCGACCGCATCCTCGGTCGTGTCGGCGAACAGGATCTCGCGGTCCGGCGCGAACAGGCTGTCGAGCCCGTTCCAGCGGTCCGACAGGATCGGGGTTCCGCAGGCGGCAGCCTCGAACAGCCGCACCGACGGCGACCAGCCCGCCGCGATCATGTCGGCGCGGGTGACGTTCAGCGTCAGGCGCGAGGCGCCGTAGAATTCGCCATGGCGCGCGGGCGGCAGGTGCTCGATGCGCTCGACATTGGCCGGCCAGGCGATACCGGCCGGATATTGTGGCCCGGCGACGGCGAAGCGCCTGTCGGGGCAGCGGCGCGCGGTTTCGATCAGCAGCCGCTCGAGCGCCGGCTGGCGATCGTCGCTGTAGGTGCCGAGATAGCTGAGGTCCCACCGCTTCGGCACGTCGAGCGGGCGATAGGCCTCCGCATCGACCGAGCAGTAGAGCGCGCGCGCCGCCGGCGAACCGAATTCGCGCTCGATCCGGCCGAGCGTCGGCCCGCCGGTGAAGGAGAGATAGACGTCGTAGCCGGGAATCACCTCCGGCGAGAGATATTCGAAGTCGCCGCGCGCGAGCTTGGCGAGCGTGACCGGCGTGTCGATGTCGTAGAAAGCGGTGACGCCGCGCGCGTGCTTGCGCACGAAGCGGGCGACCTCGACCCCGTCGGGCACATAGGAGCCGACGATCACCGCATCCGCCTCGGCGATGGTCGCCGCCCAGGTCTCCAGCGCCTGGAGGTCGGGATAATATTGCAGCCAGCAATAGCCCGGATCGGTCAGATCACGACGCTCGCCCGCGTACCAGGGCACCTCGCGCTCCAGGAACAATATGTCGTGGCCGCACGCGGCGAACGCCTTGAGCAGCGCGCGGAAGGTGGTGGCGTGGCCGTTGCCCCAGGAGGAGCCGAGGCTGAGGCCGAGGACGACGAGCTTCATGCCGCCTCCCTCGCACGCGCGGCGTGGCTGCGGAGGATCGCGTCGACCTCCGCCCCGCGCAGCGCATAGCTGTGCTCGGACAGGACGCGGGCGAGCGCCGCCCTGCCGATCGCGCGGGCGCGCTCGGGGGTGAGCGCGGCGAGCAGGTCGGCGACATCCTGTCCGTCGCGGGCGACCAGCACCTCGGCGTCGGGCTTGAGGAACAGCTCGATGCCTTCCCAGGCGTCGGTGATGAGGCAGGCGGCGGCGCCGGCTGCCTCGAACACGCGCGTCGCCGGGGAGAAGCCGATGTGCGCCATCGAATCGCGCGCGACGTTGAGCACCGCCAGCGGGGTGCTGTTGAGCGCGTTGTGGTCGGCGGTGCCGACATGCCCCAGGCGGCGGACGTTGCCGGGCATGGGCTTGTCGTCCCAGCCGTTGCCGCCGAGCAGGAACGTGCGACCGGGCAGCAAGGCGGCCGGCCTGAGGAAGAACTCCTCCACCCGCGCCTCGCGGTCAGGCAGCCGGTTGGCGAGGAAGGCAAGGTCCGAGGCGAAGCGCCCGTCGCGCGGCACCGGATAATGGGTCACGGGATCGAGCGCGTTGTAGACGGGTACGCAGTGCGCGGCGCCGAATCCCCGGTAGGCCTCCACCACCGGCGGGCCGCCGCCGTAGGTCAGCACCATGTCCAGCTCCGGCAGCGCCCGGCGCACCGGATGCGAGGCGTCGGCGCGCATCTCGTCGAGCGTGGCGGCGGCGTCGACGTCCCAGAACAGGCGGATCGCGTCCGGGCGGGTGCGGGCCAGGATGCCCTCCAGCAGCTCGCGGTCGAACACGCCGACGCCGCTCGCCTTGACGACGACGTCCGCCGCGCCCGCCTCGGCGAGCACCGACTCCAGCCCCTCGGCGGTGGCCGGGTAGACGACGACGCGCGCCCACATCGGCGGGTCGATGTCGCGGTGCCGCTGGCGGTCGAAGGCGTCGGGCTCGTAGAAGCTGATGTCGTAGCCGCGTCCCGCGAGCGCCCTCAGGATGCCGCGGTAATAGGTGGCGGCGCCGTTCCAGTAGGAGGACAACAGGCTCGATCCGTAGAAGGCGATCTTCATGCGGCATTCCTTGCTGGAGCGGCGAGGCGGGCGGCGATGGCGAGCAGCTCGTCGACCCGGTGCGCGCAGCTGTGGCGGGCGCGGATCGTCTCCAGGCCGTGCGCAATCAGCGATGAGCGCAGGTCCGGATCGTCGCGGAGAGCGGCGAGATGGCGGGTCATCTCCGCGCCATCGCGGGCGACGAGATAGTCGGTGCCGGGGCGGAACAGCCCCTCGGCATCCTCCCACGGCGCCGAGAGCAGCGGGATGCCGCAGGCAAGCGCCTCGAACACGCGGATCGTCGGGATGCCGGGCAGGATGGTCGCATAATAGCGGCGCGGGACATGGACGGTGACGAGGTGGCGCGCGAAGATCTCCGGCGCGCGGGCGTTGGGCGCCCAGCCACGATAGCGCGCGCCGTGGCGTGCGAGCGCCGCCAGCGCCGCGGCGGGATAGCGCACGCCGTAGATGTCGAGCGGCAGGCCGGCCTCCTCGGCGGGGCGCAGCAGGAAGGCGGCGATCTCCTCGCTGCGCTCGCCGTCGCCCCAGTTGCCGATCCACACCAGTCCCTGGCGGCGTCCCTCCTCCGCCGGCGGATGGAAGCGGCGGAGGTCCGCGGCCTCGTGCCAGACCCACACCCGCTCGCCCCAGCCCCAGCGGCGATAGACCTCCGCCAGCGCCTCGCCGAAGGCGAGCACGCCGTCATAGGCGGAGAGGTCGTAGGCGCGCATCTCCTTGGGTGCGCTGACGGCGCGATGGTGGGTGTCGTGGAACAGCAGGGTGAAGCGCCCGCCGGCCGCACGCAGCCGGCCCACTTCAGCGACCAGCGCCGGCTCGTTCCATTCGTGGACGATGACGAGATCGGCGCCGTCGACCTGTTCGGCGAGGTCGGCATCCTTGGCCAGCACGGTCGAGCTCAGCTTGGGATAGGCGCGACGATAGGGCTCCAGCCCCTGCTCGCCATGGTCGGCGAGAAGGTTGGCGAGGCTCCACGCGCCCTCGGGCTCGAACACCCGCACGTCGTGGCCGCGCGCGATCAGCTCGGTCAGCACGCCGCGCAGGAAATGGGCGTTGCCGTGGTTCCAGCAGGACGCAAGCGAATGGGTGAAATAGACGATCCTCATGCCGCCACCCTCCTTCCGGCCGGATGGTGCGCGAGCAGGCGCGCGTAGAGCCGCAGCATCGCTTCCGCCATCGCATCGGCGGTGTAGCGTGCGGCGCGCTCGCGGGCGGCGGCGCCGAGGCGATGACGGCGGTCGGCGTCGCCGATCACGCTTTCGATCGCGCGGGTCCAGCCGGCCTCGTCCTCTCCGGCGACGAACAGCGCGGCCCCGTCCCACAGCTCGCGGAACACGGGCATGTCGGACAGCACCAGCGCCGATCCCGCGGCGGCCGCCTCCAGCACGGCAAGCCCGAACGGCTCGAACCGCGCGGCGGAGACGAACACTGGCCGGCAGGCGAGCTGCCGTGCCATGCCGGTGGCATCGAGCGAGCCGAGCAGGTGGAGGTGCCGGAGGTCGGCGGCTTCGCCATGCGGACCGGCAATCGGGCCTGCCGCGTGGAACGGCACCGCCAGCCGCGCCGCGACCCGATCCAGCAGCGCGGCGTTCTTGGCGCGATCCCAGAGGCGGCCGGCGGTGAAGACGCAGTCCTGCATCGCGCCATTGGCCATCGGCGCGAAGGCGCGGCCGTTGTGGACCACCGCGGGCACGCGCGGCAGTCCGTAGAGGCGCGCCACCATGCGGGCATAGCCGGCGCTCGGCGCCGCCACCGCATGGGCGGCGCGCAGCCCCTCCCCGGTCAGCGAGCGGTGCCAGTGGAATTCGCGCGGCAGCGGCTCGCCGGAGCAGGTCGCCTGCCACCAGGTCGAGACGCAGCCGTGCGCGACGGCGAGCACCGGCACCGGCGGCGGCGCGGCGGCGCCGAGCGAGGGCATGTTGAGCTGGACGAGGTCGACATGCTCGTCACCGGCCAGCTCGGCGATCGCCGCGCCGGCGGCGAGGATCGGCGCGGGGCCGTCGCTCAGCCAGTCGAGCGGCAGGCCGGTCTCGACCAGCCGCGCGCCCGGAATGGCCGCCGCCTCGGCACGCTGCACTGCGGACGGTGGAGGCCCCAGCAGCGCGATCACCGTCTCGACCTCGCGGCCGCCGAGCGCACGGGCGAGGTCGGTGGCATATTGCCAGACCCCGCCAACCGCATCGGCGGTGAGCAGGATGCGCATCCGCCCGCTCACAGCGCCGCCGCCGTGCGGAGCGGGACGACGCGCGGCTCCTCGTTCGGGAGGGTGATGCCGCGCTGCTCCGCCAGCCATTGCGCAAGCCGGGCGACGCCCCGGCGCCACGGCACCTTGGGCCCGAGCGCCAGCTCCTGCTGCGCGGCGCCGGTGTCGGCGACGAAGTAGCGCTGGTCGCCCGCGCGCCACTCGGCGTTGTCACAGGCGACGTCACGCTCGACCAGGCTCGCGATATGGTCGAGCAGCGTCACCAGGCTCACCGCATTGCCGGGCCCGCCGCCCAGGTTGAAGGCGCGCCCCGCGACGCGGTCGATCCGGCGCCAGGCGGCGAGATAGGCCTCGACGGCATTGGAGACGTCGAGGATGTCGCGCACCTGATAGCCGTCGCCGTAGATGGTGACCGGCTGGCCCTCCAGCGCGCGGATCAAGAAGTGCGCGACCCAACCCTGGTCCTCGGTGCCCATCTGGCGCTGGCCGTAGATGCAGCTCATCCGCAGCACCGCGGTCGGCAGGCCGAAGCTGCGGGCATGATCGAGCACATATTGGTCGGCCGCGCCCTTCGAGCAGCCATAGGGCGTGTGGAAGTCGAGCGGCCGGTCCTCGCCGATGCCGTTGGCGCGGATCGCCGGATCGGCGGGCACATAGCCGCGCGCGGTGCGGGTGAAGGCGAGGTCGCCGAGATCGCCGTAGACCTTGTTGGTCGAGGCGAAGACCAGCGGGATGCGCCGGCCGCTCTCGCGCACGGCCTCCAGCAGGTTGAGCGTGCCGAGCACGTTCACCTCGAAGTCCTCGCGCGGATCGGCGAGGCTGGTGGTGACCGCGACCTGCGCGGCCATGTGGAACACCGCCCCCGCCTCGCGCACGGCGCGGGCGAGCTCGCGCCGGTCGCGGATGTCGGCGATCACCTCGACGATGCGGCCGGGATGGCTCTGCTTGAGCCAGGCGAGGTTGGTCTCGACACCGGGCCGCAGCAGCGCGTCGTAGACGATCACCCGATGCCCCTCGGCGGCGAGCCGGTCGGCGATGTTCGAGCCGATGAAGCCGGCGCCGCCGGTGACGAGGATCGGCGCGCCGCTCATGCCACCAGCCCCCGCGCCTCGAGCTCGGCGCGCGCCTGGCCGACGCGGTCGACCGCGGTCTGCCGTCCGACCCATTCGGCGAGCTCGGCCAACCCCTCGTCGAAGTCCTTGCGCGCGGTGAAGCCCAATTTCTCCGCCGCCAGCGCGCCGTCGCAGAAACAGTGGCGGATGTCGCCGACCCGCGCCTTGCCGACGATCTCCGGCGCCACGTCGTTGCGGTGCATCGCGCGGGCGAGCGCCATGGCGACCTCGGTCACCGAGCGGTCCTTGCCCGATCCGATGTTGAAGGTCTGGCCGCTGATCCCGGGCTTCTCCAGCGCATCGGCGAAGGCGCGCGCCACGTCCCCGACATGAACGAAGTCGCGCCGCTGCTCGCCGTCCTCGAACACGAGGGGACGCTGGCCGCCCAGCAACCGCGAGGCGAAGATCGCGAGCACGCCGGTATAGGGATTGGAGAGCGCCTGGCCTGGACCGTAGACGTTGAACAGCCGCAGGCACACGCTCTCGATGCCGTAGGGCGCGCCCATGATGTGCGTGGTGCGCTCCTGCACATATTTGTTCAGGGCATAGATCGAGGCGAGGCTCGGCCGCTTCCACTCGGGCGTCGGCAGCGGGGTGAGCGGATGGCCGGCGATGTCGAGCGGGTTCCAGATCTTCTGCCCGTCGCGCACCAGCCCGCGCTCGGCATCCTCGATCAGGTTGCCGGCCATGTCGCGGTACAGCCCCTCGCCGTAGATGCTCATCGACGAGGCGGTGACGACGCGCCGCACCGGATGGTCGATCAGCCGCTCGAACAGCACCGCGGTGCCGAGGTCGTTGGCGGAGGTGTAGCGCTCGACCTCGTACATCGACTGGCCGACGCCGACCTCGGCGGCGAGGTGGACGACGCTGTCGATCCCGTCCAGCGCACGCGCGACCGCATCGCCGTCGCGCACGTCGGCGCGGACGAGCTCGGCCTCGGGGTCGAGGTCCTCGGGTCGCCCGGCATCGCCGTGGACCTGTTCGAGCAGGCAATCGAGGATACGCACGCGATAGCCGCGGCGGAGCAGTTCGGACGTCACCTGCCGGCCGATGAAGCCCGCGCCTCCGGTGATCAGGACATGTTCGGTCACGCCGTTCCTCTCGCTGAATCGCCGCGCTCGGCAGCGGTGGATGGTGTCGATCAGGTGGCTTTCCGAACACCTTCTTCTTCATCTTGTTCCCGATTCCGGCTTTCGATAACTTATGTTAAGCTATTGATATAACATGGATTAATTCGGAACTTTTCCGGCGCGATCCGGTTGGGAAGCATCTATGTTGATCCTTCCCCGGCCCTTTCGCAGCGCATGAGCGCGCGCATCCATCTCGTCCGCCACTGCGCGCACGCCGATGTCGGGCGAGTGCTGAGCGGCCGGCAGGCGGGCGGCGCCCTCACCGCCGAGGGACGCGCCCAGGCGCATTGGCTGGCCGGCGAGATCGCGCGCGGCGAGCCGATCGCCGCGATCCATTCCAGCCCGCAGCAACGCGCCCGCGAGACCGCGAAGGAGGTCGCCGACCGGCTCGGCCTGACCGTCCGCGTCGTCGCCGCGCTCGACGAGATCGACTTCGGCACCTGGACCGGCCGCAGCTTCGCCGAGCTGGAGGCGGACCAGGCGTGGCAATCCTGGAACGCGACCCGCTCCACCGCCTGCCCGCCCGGCGGCGAGACCATGGCGACCGCGGTCGGACGGGCGGTCAAGCACGTCGAGGCGGTCGCTTCCGGCAATCCCAAGGCTGCGGTGCTGTGCGTCAGCCACTGCGACATCATCCGCGGCGTCGTCGCGCATTACCTCGGGCTCGGGCTCGACAACCTGCTGCGCTTCGACGTCGACCCCGGCTCGGTCAGCACGCTCATCGTCGGCCCCTGGGGCGGACGCCTCCACACGCTCAATCGAGGACACGCATGAGGAGAAGCAACATCGCCCGCATCGATTCCGCGAAAGAGGCCCTGCGCGAGCGGATCGAGGCGCTCGCGCCCTGGTTCCAGAACATCGACCTGGACGGCATCCCGACTGCGCCGGAGCATTTCCTGGGCGACTATCCCGCGTTCAAGTTCCAGCGCTTCGCCGATGCGCTGCCGGCGGACCTCAGCGGCAAGTCGGTGCTCGACATCGGCTGCAACGCCGGCTTCTACGCGGTCGAGATGAAGCGGCGCGGCGCCGAGCGCGTGCTCGGCATCGACACCGACGAGCGCTATCTCGCCCAGGCGCGGCTGGTGGCGGAGACGCTCGGTTATGACGATATCGAGCTGCGCAACCTCTCGGTCTACGACGTCGCCGCGCTCGGCGAGCGCTTCGACCTCGTGATCTTCATGGGGGTGCTCTACCACCTGCGCCACCCGCTGCTCGCCCTCGACCTGATCCGCGAGCATGTCGCGGGCGACCTCATGCTGTTCCAGACGATGCAGCAGGGCTCGCCCGACGTGCTGCAGGTGCCGGAGGACCACCCCTTCCACGTTCCGGGCACGACCCAGCCGCCGAGCTTCTTCGACAACCCCGCCTATCCCAGGATGCATTTCATCGAGCGCGCCTTCGCGCACGATTGGACCAACTGGTGGGCGCCCAACGCCGCGTGCAGCCAGGCGATGCTGCGCGCCGCCGGCTTCGCGATCGAGGCCAATCCGGAGCCCGAGGTCTATCTCTGCCGCGTGGCCCCGGTGCCCTACGACCGATACGGCCCGGCCGCGGTCTATCCAGCGCGGGGAGCGGCGGAATGATCGAAGCCGCGATGATCTGGAACGAGCCCAACAACAAGTCGCACTGGGACCCGGAGCTCGACCCCGACTGGGCGATCTACGCCGACACGGTGATCCGTACCGGTGCCGCGATCCGCGAGATCAACCCGGCGGTGACGCGGGTGCTGGGCGGCATGTCCCCGATCGACCCGCATTGGCTGGACCGGATGCGCGGGCACGGCGCGCTCGACGCGGTCGACGTGGTCGCGGTCCATGGCTTCCCGCTCGACTGGAACCTGTGGCCGATCCACGCCTGGCCCGCTCGGATCGCCGAGATCGAGGCGGCAGCGCCCGAGAAGCCGGTGTGGGTGACCGAGGTCGGCGTCGGCTCGTTCGGCGCCGAGGAGGTGCAGGTGTTCGGCCTCAGGCGCACCGCCGAGCTGCTGATCGGCCGCGTGCCCAACATCTATTGGTATTCGCTGTTCGACCTGCCGATGGCCTGGGGCGCCGAGACGCGCCACCGCGAGGCGGAAGGATCGAGCTACTATCGGCATTTCTACATGGGCCTGATCCGCGAGGACGGGACGCCCAAGCCTGCCCTCGACGAGTACGCCAAGGTCGCGGGCGAGATGGGCCTGATGCAATGGTTCCATTTCCACGACCCGCGGCTCGACGAGGCGGTCCAGTGGATGAAGCGGCTCGGCACGCGCAAGCTGCGGACCGGCCTCAGCTGGGCCGACAGCTTCCGCCCCGATGCACTCGACTGGTTCGACCGGCAGATGGAGGCGCTCGCCGATTTCGAGGTGACGCTCACCTTCTGCTTCACCCCCGAGCATCTCGGCGCCGGGCAGCATCACACCAGCCCGCCGCACGACCCTCAGCAGTTCGCCGATTTCTGCGCCTGGATGATCGACCGCTACGCCCCGGCGGTCGCCGACCGGCCGGCCGTCGCCAACGCCTGAAAGGAGGACCGCATGCTCTCCCCCCATCCGCGCGGCATCAACCTCGCGATCGTCGGCGTCGGCAATTGCGCGAGCTCGCTGGTGCAGGGCCTCGAACACTACCGCACCGGCGCCAACGACACCGTCGGCCTGATGCATTGGGAGATCGGCGGCTACCGCCCCGGCGACATCCGCGTCGTCGCGGCCTGGGACGTCGACCGACGCAAGGTCGGCCGCGACGTCGCCAAGGCGATCTTTGCCAAGCCCAACTGCACCGCCGTCTTCGCCGACCGCGTCACGCCGACGGGTACGAAGGTGCGGATGGGCCGCATCCTCGACGGAGTGGCCGAGCATATGGCGGAGTTCCCCGACGACCGCACTTTCCTGCCCGCCGACGAGCCCGAGGCGACGCGCGAGGAGGTGGTCGCGGCGCTGCGCGAGACCGACACCGACGTGCTGGTCAACTATCTGCCGGTGGGTTCGCAGCAGGCGAGCGAGTTCTATGCCGAATGCGCGCTGGAAGCCGGGGTCGCCTTCGTCAACAACATGCCGGTGTTCATCGGCAGCGATCCCGCCTGGGGCGAGCGTTTCCGCCGCGCGGGCGTGCCGGTGATCGGCGACGACATCAAGGCGCAGCTCGGCGCGACCATCGTCCACCGAGTGCTGACCGACCTGTTCCGCAAGCGCGGGGTCAAGCTAGACCGCACCTACCAGCTCAACACGGGCGGCAACACCGACTTCCTCAACATGCTGGAGAGGAAGCGCCTCGCCTCCAAGAAGACCTCGAAGACCGAGGCGGTGCAGTCGGTCGCCGCCGAGCGCATCGCCGACGAGAACATCCACATCGGCCCCAGCGACTATGTCGCCTGGCAGAACGACAACAAGGTCTGCTTCCTGAGGATGGAGGGCCAGCTGTTCGGCGGCGTGCCGATGAACCTGGAGCTGCGCCTGTCGGTCGAGGACAGCCCGAACAGCGCCGGCGTCGCGATCGACATGATCCGCTGCGCCAAGCTGGCGAAGGACCGCGGCCTTGCCGGCCCGATCGAGCCGGCGGCCGCCTTCTTCTGCAAGCACCCGCCCCGGCAGATGCCCGACGACGAGGCCTTCGCCGCGCTCGAAGCCTTCATCGCGGATTGAGCGGCGATGCTACGGCTCGAGCCCCTCGGCGCGCTTGCGCGTGTCCAGCGCGTCGAGCACCTCGACCGGCTCCACGTCGCGCTTGATCTCCTCGAGCTCGGCGTCGTCGACGGGAATGCCGACCCGCTCGGCGATGCGCTCGATCAGCCCCGCGAGCCGTGTCAGCTCGTGCTCCGCCAGCAGGTTGATGTGGAGATCGAGGTTCGCGCGGCGGTCTGCCTCCGTGGCCATGCGATTCTGGCTGATCAGCACGAAGGTCGAAAGGAAGATCGCTTCGACCGACGCTTCCATCGCCAGCACGACGAAGCTGGGGTCGAAGCGCGGCACCCCCGGAATCCAGCCGAGATTGATCGCGATCCAAGCCCCGTAGAGGATCAGATGAATCGCCACGAACGTCATCGATCCGGTAAACCGCGTGATCCGGTCGGCCAGCTGCTGGCTGAATGGGGCCGAGCTCGCCTCGGCACGCTGTCGCTCGGTCAGGCGAGCGATGTTGTCGCGCAGCGTCGCGGTCATCTCGGGCATGGCCGGATCGGGCATTGCGATTATCTCCGGGAGGCCAATCGCCGGAAAGCGCTTTGGTTGCAGTGGAGCGCCACCTGATGCGCGCCGCCGTGCTCGCCGCTCCCGGCGAAATCCGCATCGAGGAGGCTGCCGTTCCCGAGCCCGGCCCGGGCGAGGTCCGCATCCGGCTGGAGGGCTGCGGCGTCTGCGCCTCCAACCTCGAGCCCTGGGCCGGCCTGCCGTGGATGACCTATCCCGGCGATCCGGGCGGTCTCGGCCACGAAGGCTGGGGCACGGTCGACGCGGTTGGGCCAGGCGTGGAAGGATTGGCGCCCGGCGACCGCGTCGCCGCCGTCTCCTACCGCAGCTTCGCCGACTACGACCTCGCCGAGGCCGGCATGGTCGTGAAGCTCCCGCCCGGCCTCGCCGGCAAGCCCTTCCCCGGCGAGCCAATCGCCTGTGCGTTCAACGTCTTCCGCCGCAGCGACATCCGCGCCGGGCAGAGCGTGGCGATCGTCGGAATCGGCTTCCTCGGCGCGATCCTCACCCGCCTCGCCAGCGCGGCCGGCGCGCGCGTGATCACGATCTCGCGCCGCCCGGAATCGCTCGAACTCGCCCGCCGATACGGCGCCGCGGAAACCATCGCGATGGACGATCATTGGAGGATCATCGACGCGGTGAAGGCGCTGACCGGCGATCGTCTGTGCGACCGCGTGATCGAGGCGGTCGGCAAGCAATGGCCTCTCGACCTCGCCGGCGAGCTGGTCGCGTTCGGCGGAAAGCTGATCGTCGCCGGCTATCACCAGGACGGACCGCGCCAGGTGAACATGCAGATGTGGAACTGGAAGGGCATCGACGTGATCAACGCCCATGAGCGCGATCCCGACGTGCAGATGCAGGGCCTGCGCGAGGCGGTGGACGCGGTGGCGAGCCGCCGGCTCGATCCCGAGCCGCTCTATACCCACCGCTACCCGCTCGAACGGCTCGGCGAGGCGCTCGACGCCACCCGCGACAAGCCCGAGGGCTTCGTCAAGGCGCTGGTGATGATGACATGATACCGCGCATCGGATTCCTCGGCACCGGCTGGATCGGGCGGCACCGGATGGCAGCGATGCTCGCCACCGGCGCGGTCGAGGCGGCGGCGGTCTGCGACCCTTCTCCCGAATGCGCCGCCGAGGCGTTGAAGCTCGCACCGGATGCGCGGCAGGCCGGCTCGCTTGGCGAGATGCTGGTGTTGGGCCTCGACGGCGTAGTGATCGCAACGCCGAGCGCGCTCCATGCCGAGCAGGCGGTGGCGGCGCTGGACGCGGGCGCGGCGGTGTTCTGCCAGAAGCCGCTCGGCCGCACCGCCGCCGAGGCGCAGCGCGTCGTCGAGGCCGCGCGCGCCGCCGACCGGCTGCTCGGCGTCGACCTCTCCTACCGCCACACCGCCGCGATGCAGGCGATCGCGCCGCTGGTGCAGCGCGGCGAGCTCGGCCGGCTGTTCGCGATCGACCTCACCTTCCACAACGCCTACGGCCCCGACAAACCATGGTTCTACGACCGCGCGCTCTCGGGCGGCGGGTGCGTGATCGACCTCGGCGTCCACCTGGTCGACCTCGCGCTGTGGACGCTCGGCTTCCCGCCCGTCATCGCGGTCGAGGCGGACCTGCGCAAGGGCGGAGCACCGGCCGGCGCGGACGAGGTGGAGGATTTCGCCGTCGCCAGCTTCCTCGCCGGCGAGGTGTCGGTGCGGCTCGCCTGCTCCTGGCGCCTCCATGCCGGTCGCGATGCGGTGATCGAGGCGGCCTTCTACGGCACCGAGGGCGGCGCGGCGCTGCGCAACGTCGGCGGCTCCTTCTACGACTTCGTCGCCGATCGCTTCGCCGGCACCAGTGCCGAACGCCTCGCCGACCCGCCCGACGACTGGGGTGCCCGTTCCGCCGCCGCCTGGGCGATCCAACTTGCGGCCTCGCCCCGCTTCGACCCCGCCGCCGAGCGGTTCATCGCCTCAGCCGAGGTGCTCGACCGCATCTACACCGCGGGCCTGATCGAGGAAGCGCGGGCGGCATGAGGATCGGCGTGCTGACCTTCCACCGCTGCATCAACTACGGCTCCTATTGGCAGGCGCGCTGCTTGGTCGATGGCCTCCGCGCGCGCGGGCACGACGCGGTGCTGCTCGACCACGACAGCCGCAGCGTCCGCCAGGCCGAATGGCGCTGCGCCTTCCAGCCGCAGCTCCCCCGCCGCACCGAGCGCCGCGACCTCGGCCGCTACGGCGAAAAGGCGCGCCGCTTCCTCCGCGCCTTCGAGCGGCTGCCGCGCTCGCACTGCTTCCCGCTCGAGATGCCCGCGCTGGCCGGCGACTATGACCTGGTGCTGGTCGGCAGCGACGAGGTGTGGAACTTCCGCCACCCCTGGTATTCGGCCAAGCCGATCTTCTTCGGCGAGGGCCTGCGCGCCGGCCGCCTCGCCGCCTATGCCGCCAGCTTCGGCAACCATGATGCGAACGACGGCATCGACGCGAGCTGGACCGAGCGTCTTGGCGCCTTCGATGCGATCTCGGTGCGCGACGACAACAGCCGCGCGCTGCTGGCCGGCGCGCTCGGCGAGGCGCCGGAGGTGGTGCTCGATCCCTGCCTGCAATTCCCCCCGCCCCCCACCGACGAGCCGCCCCGGCGCGAAGTCGCCGTCTACGGCCACAGCTTTCCCGCCTGGTTCGCGAGCGCGGCCCGCACCTGGGCGGAGAAGGCCGGGTATCGCCTCGTCAGCGTCGGCTATCGCAACGACTGGGCCGACGAGCAGCGGATCGAGGCCGGTCCCGACGACTTCCGCCGGCTGATCGCAGCATCGGCGGCGGTGGTGACCAATTTCTTCCACGGCTGCGTGTTCGCGCTGGTCAACGCCAAGCCTTTCGCCTGCGTCGCGTCCGACTATCGCTCGATCAAGCTCAGGGACCTGACTCGCCGCCTCGGTGCAGAACATCGCCTGGTCGAAGCCGACGCAGCTCCGGGTAGGATAGGTGAGCTTCTCGCTACGCCTCTCGCAGCGCATCTCGCCGATCGCATCCGCGAGGCACGGCAGCGGTCCGATCGCTTCCTCGACCTCGCCCTGGGGGAGGCGTGACCGCCCCTGTCAGCCGTCACGACATCGTCGCATCGGGCCTGTGCATCGGCTGCGGCGGCTGCGCGGCGGCGGGCGAGGCGCGCATGGGGTGGGACCGCTACGGCCAGCTGAAGCCTCGCGCTCCACGATCGATAATGCGATCGCCGAGCGAACGATTGGCACGAACCTGCCCCTTCTCCCCCGCCGCCCGCAACGAGGACGAGATCGCCGCCGATCGCTTCCCCTCCGCTCTGGTCCACGATCCGGCGGTCGGCCGGTTCGAGGCGGCCTATGTCGGCCATGCCGGCGAGGGCGAGTTCCGCATGAACGGCAGCTCGGGCGGATTGGTCAGCTGGGTCGCGGCGGAGCTGCTCCGGCAGGGCATCGTCGACGGCGTCGCCCATGTCGTCGCGGCCGATCCCGAGGCCCAGGGCCGGCTGTTCCGCTATCGCATCTCGCGCACCGAGAACGCGGTCCGCGAAGGTGCCAAGTCGCGCTATTATCCGATCGAGCTCTCCGGGGTGCTGCGCGAGATCCGCGAGGTGCCCGGCCGCTATGCCGTCGTCGGCATCCCCTGCTTCATCAAGGCGGTCCACCTCCAGCGCGCCGCCGATCCCGTCCTCGCCGATCGCATCGCCGCAACGCTCGGCCTGTTCTGCGGCCACATGAAGAGCGCGCGCATGGTCGAGAGCTTCGCCCGGCAGATGGGCGTCGAGCCGGCGGAGGTCGCCGGCATCGACTATCGCCGCAAATGGCCTGAGCGCCCGGCGAACTGGTACAACGCCGAGCTGACGCTCCGCGACGGCCGCAGCGTCAACCGCGATTGGTGGCATTTGGCCGAAGGCGACTGGGGCGCCGGCTTCTTCCAGAACTCGGCCTGCGACTTTTGCGACGACGTGACGGCGGAGACCGCCGACATCGCCTTCGGCGACGCCTGGGTCGAGCCCTATTCATCTGACGGGCGCGGTACCAACGTCGTAGTGGTCCGCACGCCAAAGCTGCGCAGGATGATCGAGCAGGGCCGCGCCGCCGGCCGGCTGCGGCTCGAACCGGTCGACGCCGCCTTCGTGATCGCGACCCAGGATGCCGGCCTCAGGCACCGGCGCGAGGGCCTTGCCTATCGCCTGACCTGGCACCGCACCGGCCTCGTCCCGCGCAAACGTGTCGCACCGTCCAAGAGCCGCCTCCCGCTCCGCCGCAGGCTCGTCTATCGGATGCGCGCCGCGATCAGCCGCTGGAGCCGTCGCCTGTTCGCCCTGTCCAGGCGCACGGGCTGGTTCGCGGGCTATCGGCTCTGGGCCAAGGCGAGCCTCGCCCTTTACCAGGCGCTGACCTATCGCCGCGGCCGCCTCGGCAAGTTCCTCGCGATCCTGCCGGACCGGCCGCGCCAGCACGCGGCACAGAGCGTGGCGGCGCAGCGGCCTGTTGCCAAATTGCGTCTTGACGCGAACGCCGACCAAGCAGATGACAGCCACGACATGTAACCGGTTTCAAGGCCGGACATCAAAGGGGAGAGACCATGATCGGATTTCGGTGCAACGGCGGCGCGGCGCGCGGGGGACTGACGCGGTTCGCGGCGGCGCTGCTGGTCGGCAGCGCGCTTTCGGCGGTCTCGGCCGTTCCCGTGCACGCCCAGGTCAACAACGCTTCGCTGCGCGGCCGCATCACCGGCGTCGCCGAGGGCGCGGCCCCGACCCAGGTGGTCGCGATCGAGGTCGCCACCGGCTTCCGCCGCACCGCGGCGGTGACGCCCGACGGCGGCTACAACTTCCCGTCGCTGCGCCCCGGCCGCTATCGGCTGGAGGTGGTGACGCCGAGCGGCAACCGCTCCACCGACGAGTTCACGCTCGCGGTCGGGCAGAGCGCCAGCTTCGACTTCGACCTGGCGCCGCCGCCCGCCGCGGAAACGCCTGGAACGCCCGAAACCCCGGCCGGCGCCAACGACATCATCGTCACCGGCAACCGTATCCGCAGCATGGAGGGCGGCGAAGTCGGCGTGACCATCACCCAGCGCCTCATCGACCAGCTGCCCCAGATCAACCGCAACTTCCTCGCCTTCGCCGATCTCGCGCCGGGCGTGCAGTTCATCACCGACGCCGGCGGCAACTCGCGCGTCCAGGGCGGCGCGCAGGGCAGCAACTCGGTCAACGTGTTCATCGACGGCGTCGGGCAGAAGGACTATGTCCTCAAGAACGGCGTCACCGGCCAGGACACCAGCTCGGGTAATCCCTTCCCCCAGCTCGCCATCGGCGAGTACCGGGTGATCAGCTCCAACTACAAGGCCGAGTTCGACCAGGTCAGCTCGGTCGCGATCACCGCCGCCACCAAGTCGGGCACCAACGAATTCCACGGCGAAGGCTTCATCGACTTCACCAACCAGGATCTGCGCGATTACCGCCCGATCGAGCTGTTCGGCGCTAATCCCGCAAAGGTGAAGAGCAAGGACATGCAGTTCGGCGGTGCGCTGGGCGGTCCGATCGTCAAGGACGTCGCGCACTTCTTCGTGACCTATGAAGGCAAGCGCCGCGTAGAGCCGCGCGACGTGTCGCCCGGCATGTCGCTGCCGGTCTCCTTCTTCCCGGAGGAGTATCGCGGCTATTTCGGCTCCTACAACAAGGAGTTCAACGAGGATCTCTATTTCGGCAAGATCGACGTCGAGCCGACGAGCAACGACCTGCTCGAATTCTCGCTCAAATACCGCAACGAGGACGACGAGCAGTTCAACAGCGGCCTCAACGCCTATGACACGCGCAGCATCACCAAGGTCAAGGAATGGCGCGGCCTCGCCCGCTGGCAGCACACGGCGGACACCTGGATCAACGATTTCAAGGTCGCCTATGAGAACGTGACGTGGAATCCGCGGCCCGCTCAGGACGGCATCGTCACGCTGTTCAACGCGCGCGTTCCGGACCCGACGAACGGCTCGATCGTACGAACCGGCGAGATCCTGCGCTTCGGCGGCGGCAACAACTTCCAGGACAAGGGTCAGAAGGGCTGGCAGGTCTCCGACGACTTCACCTACACCGGCCTTCAGGGGCATACGTTCAAGGTCGGCGTCAAGGCGAAGTGGGTGACGCTCAACACCTTCGAGCAAAGCGGGCTCAACCCGCTCTATTACTACAACGTCACCTACGACCCGAACGGCGGCACCGCGTTCAACGACCAGGTCCCCTACCGCCTGCAGTTCTCCGCGCCGGTCGGCGACGGCGATCCGCATATCCGGTCGAAGAACTTCCAGCTCGGCCTCTACATCCAGGACGACTGGGACGTCACCGACCGGCTGACGCTCAACCTCGGCCTGCGCTGGGATTACGAGCGCACGCCCGCCTACCTCAATTACGTCACCGACCCGGCGATCGCCGCGCTGGTCACCGGCGTCACCACCGGTGCGGACGGCCAGCCGCTCTATCCGAACCTGCTGAACACCAACTACGACATCCGCGACTATATCTCGACCGGCAGCGAGCGGAAGGCGTTCAAGGGGGCGTGGCAGCCGCGCCTCGGCTTCACCTATGAGCTCGACGATGCCGGCCGCTTCGCCATCTTCGGCGGCTACGGCCGGTCCTACGACCGCACCCAGTTCGACTTCATCCAGCAGGAGCTGGCGCAGGGCCTGTACGCCACCCGCACCTTCAACTTCAACACGGGCGATCCCGACAACACCTGCTCGCCGAGCCCCAGCCCGACCTGCCTGCCATGGAACCCCGTCTACCTGACCGCGGAGGGCCGCGCGCAGCTGCTCGCCGGCGTTCCCGGCGGCGGCGCCCGCGAGCTGCGCTTCATCAACAACGACCTCAAGATGCCCTATTCGGACCAGTTCAGCCTGGGCATCCGCGGCCGCTTCAACCTGCTCGACCTCGAGACCGGCTACAGCCATGTCTCGAGCAAGGACGGCTTCGTCTATCTGCTCGGCAACCGGCGGCCGGACGGCACCTTCTTCCCGGCAAGCGGATCACCCGAATCGCCGTTCGGCTTCGCGCCGCCGGGCTACGGCTCGATCATCATCGGCACCAACGGCCTCGAGACGCGCGCCGACAGCGCCTATCTCAAGCTGACCAAGCGCTACACGCGCGAGTCGCCCTGGAGCCTGGACGCGACCTACACCTACACCAAGGCGGAGGAAAACCGCGAGTTCGGCCAGCTGTTCAGCCTCGATTACCCGAGCATGGACGACTATCCGTTCACCGCCTCGTCGGGCGTGCGCAAGCATCGCATCGTCGTCGCGGGTACTGCGGACCTGCCGTTCGACATGACCTTCGCGGCCAAGTTCCAGATCGCCTCGCCGATGGTCCTCAAGACCTTCGTCGATACCGTCGGCACGCCGCCGCAGCGCGACGTCGTCGCTACCGAGGTCGACGGCAACGGCGACCGCTGGGGCTATCGTCAGCTGGACGTGTCGCTGACCAAATACGTTCCGCTGGGCTTCATCACCGACCAGACCCGGCTGCGGTTCCGCGTCGACGTCATCAACCTGCTGAACGACCGCAACTACAACCGATTCGATGCGCTCACCGGCACGCGCCTGCAGAATCTGCCCGGTCGCGCGTTCGATGCCAACGATTACAGCACCGATGGTCCGCCGCGCACCATCAAGGTCTCGGCAGGTTTCAGCTTCTGATTATATAAGCCCTTACGGCGCGCAGCTCCCTTACGGGGGCTGCGGTGCCGTAGCGTCCAGTGGTTCATTAGGAAGCTATCGTTCCCGGTTCGTCCCGAATCCGGGTAAGCGCTGGACTTTCTTTATGGTTTCCATTATATACCGCTCGTTATGGAAACCATCACCGCTGACCGGCCCGCGACGCCGCAGAGCACGCCGCACAAAGGCCGTCCTCGCGAATTCTGCGTCGATGAGGCCCTGGCCGCCGCGCTCCGCGTGTTCTGGAGCAAGGGCTATGAGGGTGCTTCGCTCACCGATCTGACCGAGGCGATGGGCATCACCCGCCCCAGCCTCTACGCCGCCTTTGGTAACAAGGAATCGCTGTTCCGCAAGGCCCTCGATCTCTACGAGTGCGAGAAGATGGCCTATGTCGGCCAGTCGCTTGAGAAGCCGACCGCGCGCGAGGTCGCCGAATCGATGCTGCGCGGAAGCCTGGAGAACCAGACCAGCAGCTGTGAGCCGCGCGGCTGCCTGGGCGTGATCAGCTCGGTGGCCTGCGGCGCCGAAGCCGAATCGATCCGCCACGAGGTGCTGGAGCGCGGCAACATCGCCAAGCTGGCGCTGGTCGAGCGTATGAAACGCGCCCGGGAGGAAGGCGACCTTCCCGCCCACATCGACCCGGCCGGCATCACCAGCCATCTCTATGCGATCATGCAGGGCATGGCGGTGCAAGCCGGCGCCGGCGCCACCCGCGCCGAGCTCGAGAAGCTCGTCGAGACCAGCATGGCGATGTGGCCGTGCAACGATCCTCCGCCGACAGCGACGTGATATCCCAGCCCACCATTCCCTCCCTCCGTCACCCCGGCCTTGGGCCGGGGTCCACAGTGCCTCAGCTGACGTTGTAGCTGCTCCTGCTTCAACGGTGCAGCAAGCTCCTCTTCTTCAGTGTTCGCGGATGAGTGGACCCCGGCCCAAGGCCGGGGTGACGGAGGGGAAAAAACCTCACCTTCACCCCACCCCTCGACAAAATTTATCGACCGGTATAAAAAGCGGTTGACGCAGCGCAGCGGGATTTCTATACTGCACAGTATAGAAGGTGGAGCTGTCCCTTCGGGCCGGCCCCTCCTGATAGGGGAACGCCCCGACAAAGGGACAAGCGATGCGCTACTGCCATATTCTCGCGGTTCGCGCCGGACCCTGACGGACCCGACGCAATCGCTCGTCAGGTATTGATTTAGTCGGCTGACCGGCAGGCTTCGAGCCTGTCTGCGCAGGGGGAAGCTGCGCCTCTCGCCGCACAGATTCGCATGGGCAACTGACGCCGCCGGCCTCGCCGCGGCGATGGGGAGGCGTTTGCGCGCCTCGAACAAGGACAAGGGAGACATGAGCATGGCCTATGTCGCTTTCGCCGAAACCGGCGGCACCGATTTCGTCACCACCGTCCGTGACCGGACCTCCCCCAAGCCGGTCGACCGCAGCGCGGGCTTTTCCGCGCTCGAATGGTCGGTGGTGGCGTTAGCCGAGCGTGACAGCCTGTCGACGCTGCGCACCCCAGGGCGCGTCGCGGCGGCGCTCGGCACTTTATTCGGCGAGCGGCCCAACCCGCAGCTCGCCGATCCCCGCCTCGAGGCGCTGCGCCGCATGGCGGTGCTGAGCTGGCATTATGGCTACACCGTGCCCGGCGAGGACGTCCGGGACTTCGTCGCCGCCGGCTTCACCCTCGATCACTACGAACTGCTGGTCGACAGCATCAGCGTCGCGCGCGCCGCGCGCAACCGAAGGGCTCACCGATGAACATGGTTTCCCCGATCAACACCACCGAGGGCGAGCCGCTGCCGGCGCGCCGCATCGCCGACCGGCCGCTGTGGCAGCGGCTCGCGATCATCGCGCTCCCCGTCGCCGTGGTCGGCGCCGGCGTGGCCTATTTCGAGCAGAGCCCGCCCGCCGCGGCGGCGCCGCCCCCGCCCACCGTCACCGTCGCCACGCCGCTGGCACGCGACGTCAACGAGTGGGACGACTATGTCGGCCGCTTCGAGGCGAGCCGCAGCGTCGAGGTGCGTCCGCGCGTCTCCGGCCAGGTCACCGCGGTGCACTTCACCGACGGCGCGATCGTCCGCCAGGGGCAGCTGCTCTTCACCATCGACCCGCGCCCGTTCGCGGCGGCGCTCGCCGAGGCGCGCGCCGGCGTCGCCAGCGCGTCGAGCGACCTCGCGCTCGCCGAGGCCGACCTATCCCGTGCCAACCGGCTGCTCGCCGACGACGCGGTGTCGAAGAGCGACATCGACCGCCTCAATGCCCGCGTCCGCGCCGCCCGCGCGGCGTTGGCCGGGGCGCAGGCCCGGGTGCGCAGCCGCGCGCTCGACCTCGAGTTCACCCAGGTCCGCGCGCCGATCACGGGCCGCATCTCCGACCGCCGCATCGATCCGGGCAACCTCGTCTCGGCGAGCGACGGCGGCGGCACGATGCTGACCACGATCAACGCGCTCGACCCGATCTACTTCGCCTTCGACAGCTCGGAAGCCCTGTACCTCAAGGCGCAGCGCGACCGGCAGGCCGACCGCAAGGCCGCGCAGGAAGTGCAGGTCCGGCTGCAGGACGAGCCGACCTATCGCTGGAACGGTCGTGTCGACTTCACCGACAATGCGATCAATTCGCACTCCGGCACGGTCCGCGTGCGCGCGGTGATCGACAATCCCGACTATTTCCTGACGCCGGGCATGTTCGGCAACATGCGCCTGGCCCAGGGCGGGACGACGCGCGCGCTGCTGATCCCGGATTCGGCGGTGCGCACCGATCAGGCGCGCAAGGTCGTGTTCGTCGTCGGCAAGGACGGCACCGTCGCCGCCAAGCCGGTCGAGCCCGGCCCGGTCGTCGCCGGGCTGCGCGTGATCCGCTCCGGCCTCACCCCCAATGACCAGGTGATCCTGCAGGGCATCCAGTTCGCCCAGCCCGGCGCGAAGGTCACGGTGAAGCCGACCACGATCAAGCCGCAGCCGGCGCCCGCCGGCGCCGACGCCGCGGTCGAGCAGCCCGCCGCCTCGCAGGCGACGCTCGCGGGTTAGCGGCACGGGATAGCGGACGGCCGGGCCCACCCACCCGGCCGTCCGCGGCGAGCGCAGTCGGGACGGCGCCCTACGTCCGCCTCGACTGCGCTCGGAACGCCGTCCCGCCCGCGCCCAATTACGCCCCTTTCCGGCCCGCGACGGGCCGAGGAGACCCGACATGCGTCTCAGTCATTTCTTCATCCGCCGGCCGATCTTCGCAGGCGTGATCGCGATCATCATCACGATCATCGGCGCCTTCGCCTATTTCGGCCTGCCGATCTCGCAATTCCCCAACGTCGTCCCCCCGACGGTGACGGTGACCACCAACTACCCCGGCGCCTCGGCCGAGACCGTCGCGGACACCGTCGCCGCGCCGATCGAGCAGCAGATCAACGGCGTCGACAACATGCTCTACCAGTCGTCGCAGTCGACCGGCGACGGGCGGCTGACGATCACCGTCACCTTCAAGCTCGGCACCAACCTCGATACCGCGCAGGTGCTGGTGCAGAACCGCGTCGCACTCGCCGAGCCGAGCCTGCCGGAGGAGGTACGCCGCCAGGGCGTCGTGGTCCGCAAGACCTCGCCGTCGTGGCTGATGGCGATCAACGTGCTGTCGCCCGACGGCTCGCTCGACCGCAGCTACGTCTCCAACTACGCGCTGACCCAGCTCAAGGACCGGCTGACCCGCGTCGACGGCATCGGCGACGTCCAGGTGTTCGGCGCGCGCGACTTCGCGATGCGCGTGTGGATCGATCCCGGCCGCGCGGCCGAGCTGAACCTCACCGGCGGCGACATCGTCTCGGCGCTGCGTGCGCAGAACGTGCAGGTCGCGGCCGGCGTGGTCGGCCAGCCGCCGTTCGACACCGGCGCCGCGCAGCAGCTCAACGTCGAGACGCAGGGCCGCTTCAAGACCGCCGACGAGTTCGCCAACATCATCATCCGCACCGATCCCACCGGTGCGATCACCCGCCTGCGCGACGTCGCCCGGGTCGAGCTCGGCGCCGAGGACTATGGCGTCAACGCCTATCTCTCGGGCCAGGACTCGATCATCATGGGCGTCACCCAGCGGCCGGGCACCAACGCGCTCGCCGCCGCCGAGGGAGTGAAAGCCCAGCTCAAGGAAGCCGCTAAGAGCTTCCCGAAGGGCCTCGAATACCGCATCATCTGGAACCCGACCGAGTTCATCAGCGAATCGATGCACGCGGTGCAGGAGACGCTGCTCGAGGCGATGATCCTCGTCGTCATCGTCATCATCGTCTTCCTCCAGAGCTGGCGCGCCGCGGTCATCCCGATCGTTGCCATCCCGGTGTCGCTGATCGGCACCTTCGCGATGCTGGCCGGGCTCGGCTATTCGCTCAACACGCTGTCGATGTTCGGCCTGGTGCTGGCGATCGGCATCGTCGTCGACGACGCGATCGTCGTCGTCGAGAACGTCGAGCGCAACCTCGAGCACGGCCTGTCGCCGCGCGAGGCCGCGCACAAGTCGATGGACGAGGTGTCGGCGGCGCTGGTCGCGATCGTGCTGGTGCTCTGCGCGGTGTTCGTGCCGACCACCTTCCTCACCGGCATCACCGGCGAGTTCTACCGCCAGTTCGCGGTGACGATCGCCACCGCCACCGTGATCTCGCTGATCCTGTCGCTCACTCTGTCGCCCGCGCTCGCCGCCCTGCTGCTGCGTCCGCGCGCGACCGAGGCGCCGGCGTCCGGCTGGCGGCGCTATGCCTGGCTGGCGGGCGACCGCTTCAACCAGGGCTTCGATCGCCTGAGCAACTGGTACTCGCGCCTCACCCACCGCATCACCAGCGCGCCCAAGTCGGCGCTCGCCACCTATGCCGCGCTGATCCTCGCCACCGGCGCGATCTTCTGGGCGACCCCTGCCGGCTTCGTCCCCGCGCAGGACCAGGGCTATGCCCTCGCCGCGATCCAGCTGCCGCCCGGCAGCTCGATCCAGCAGACCGACGCGGTGCTGAAGAAGGTGGTGAACAAGCTGCTCAAGGTGCCCGGCACCGAGGCGGCGGTGATGTTCGCCGGCTTCGACGGCGCCTCGCAGACGCAGGCGTCGAACGCGGGCGCGGCCTATATCACCTTCAAGCCGTTCTCGGAGCGCGCCGGCACCGACCGGACCGAGCGCAACATCGAGAACGACATGCGCGCGGCGCTCGCCGACGTGAACGACGCGTTCGTGTTCGTGATCCCGCCGCCCGTCATCCAGGGCATCGGCAACGGCGGCGGCTATCGCATGATCGTGCAGGACCGCAGCGACGCCGGCTACCAGGCGCTGGAGCAGGCCGCCGGCCAGCTCATCGGCCAGGCGCACCAGCAGCGCGAGCTCGCCAACGTGTTCACGCTGTTCAACACCGCCACGCCGCGCGTCTATGCCGATATCGACCGTGCCAAGGCCGACATGCTGGGCGTGCCACCGAGCCGCGTGTTCGAGGCGCTCCAGGTCTATCTGGGCTCCGCCTACATCAACGACTTCAACCTGCTCGGCCGCACCTTCCGCGTGACCGCGCAGGCGGAGGCGGCGGCGCGCGACGATCCGTCGGACATCGCCCAGCTCAAGACCCGCTCCAACACCGGCGAGATGGTGCCGGTCGGCGCGGTCGCGACCTTCGTCGACAAGACCGGCCCCTATCGCGTCACCCGCTACAACCTCTTCCCCGCGGTCGAGGTCGACGGCGAGACCGCCCCCGGCTATTCGACCGGCCAGGCGATCGCGGTGATGGAGCGGCTCGCGACCGGGCTCCCGAGCGGCTTCACCACCGAGTGGACCGACATCGCCTTCCAGCAGAAGGCGGCCGGCAACATCGCCGCGCTGATCTTCGCGCTGTCGGTGGTGTTCGTCTTCCTGGTGCTGGCGGCGCAGTTCGAGAGCCTGATGCTGCCGCTCGCGATCATCCTGATCGTGCCGATGACGCTGCTCGCCGCCATGGCGGGCGTGAACCTCCGGGGCATGGACAACAACATCCTGACCCAGATCGGCCTGATCGTGCTGATCGCGCTCGCCGCCAAGAACGCGATCCTGATCGTCGAGTTCGCCAAGCAGGCCGAGGAGCGCGGCGCGACCGTGGTCGAAGCGGCGGTGGAGGCGGCCCGCACGCGCCTGCGCCCGATCCTGATGACCAGCTTCGCGTTCATCCTGGGCGTGGTGCCGCTGGTCTGGGCCTCGGGCCCCGGCTACGAGCTGCGCCAGGCGCTCGGCACCGCGGTGTTCTACGGCATGGTCGGCGTCACCGTGTTCGGCCTGATCTACACCCCCACCTTCTACGTCGTCTGCCGCACGATCGGCGACCGTATAGCGCGTGCTCGCAAGCGCGGCGGCGACACGGCCGGTGCGGAACTCCAGCCGGCGGAATGAACCAGCAGTCGCCCTCACCCTTCCGGCGCCTTCGGCGCCTCCCTCCCTCTCCCGCTGGGAGAGGGAAGGGGCCCGCCGCCGTAGGCGGCGGGAAGGGTGAGGGTGATCGAGAAAGCAGGATGCAAACCATGCGTATCTTCCTCGCAACAGCCTCGGCACTCGCGCTCGCCGCCTGCGCCGTCGGCCCGAACTACAAGGCCCCCACCCCGCCGCAGACCGCCTCGGGCAAGTTCGTCTCCACGAACACGCCCGCGGTCACCACCGCGCCCGTCGAGGGCAAGTGGTGGCGGCTCTACGACGACCCCGTCCTCGACGGGCTGATCGCCGACGCGCTCGCCGCCAACACCGATCTGCGCGTCGCGGTCGCCCGTCTCGCCCGCGCCCGCGCGGCGCTGCGCGAGGTGCGCACCGATCGCCTGCCCGAGGTCGGCGTCAGCGCCAATCCCACTTACCGCCGCCTGCCCGAGATTCAGACCGGGCCTGGGGTGAAGCGCGAGGACTGGCTGCTCGACGGCGGGCTCGACGTTTCCTACGAGGTCGACCTGTTCGGCCGCATCACCCGCGACGTCGAGGCGGCGCGGGGCGACGTCGCCGCAGCCCAGGCCGATGCCGACGCGGTGCGCGTCTCGGTCGTCGCCGAGACCGCGCGCGCCTATGCCGACGCCGCCAGCGCCGCCGAGCGGCTCGCGGTCGCCGAGCGCATCGTCAGCCTGCTCGACCGTTCGCTGAAGCTCACCGACCGCCGCGCCCAGGTCGGACTCACCACCCGGCTCGACACCGCGCGGATCGCGGCGCTGCGCAACCAGCGCCAGGCCGAGGTGCCCTCGATCGCCGCCGAACGCGACGCCGCGCTGTTCCGCCTGGCGACGCTCACCGGCCGCGCGCCGGCGGACCTCCCCGACGTGGCCAAGGCGCGGACCGCGACGCTCCGCCTCGACAAGCCGATCCCGGTCGGCGACGGCGCCGCCTTGCTCGCCCGCCGCCCGGACGTGCGCGCCGCCGAGCGCCGCCTCGCCGCCGCCACCGCACGCATCGGGGTCGCCACCGCCGACCTCTATCCCCGCATCAGCCTCGGCGCCTCGATCGGCTCGACCGGCCCTAACATCAGCGACGTGTTCGGCGCCGGCCCCCTGCGCTGGCTGCTCGGCCCGCTGATCAGCTGGTCCTTCACCGACCAGGCCCGCGCCCGCGCCCGCATCGCCGGAGCGGAGGCCGATACCCAGGCCGCGCTCGCGACCTTCGACGGCACCGTGCTGCGCTCGCTCGAAGAGACCGAGACCGCGCTCACCGGCTATGCGCACATGCTCGACCGCCGCACCGCCCTCCAGGCGGCGCGCAACGAGGCCGAGGTCGCGGTCCGCATCACCCGCGCCCAGCAGCGCGAGGGTCAGATCGACAGCCTTGCCCTGCTCGACTCCGAGCGCACCTTCGCCGAGGCCGAGGCCGAGCTCGCCCTGATCGATGCCCAGATCGCCGACGCGCAGATCACGCTGTTCAAGGCACTCGGCGGCGGTTGGGAGGATGCGCCGCCGGTCAAGGCGTAGGAATTGGTTCACGCAAAGGCGCGAAGAGAAGAAGTTTTGTTCACGCGGAGACGCGGAGGACGCAGAGATGTCTCGCCTGTAGTCCCCGTCTCGCGTCAGCGAGACCTTTCAGCCTGCGGCAAGCACCAAGCCTGAAGGCCGCTGGCGCGGCTGAGCGTGCGGCCAGCGACGTATCTCCGCGTCCTCCGCGTCTCCGCGTGAACCAATTCACTTCTTCCTCCCTTCGCGCCTTTGCGTGAACAAGCTCCTCCTTCCGAACCTTCCCCCTCTCCATGCGTATACGGGCTAGCACCGCTCAGCCCGCGAGCCCGCATGTCAAAACAGCTTTCCTACATTGAACCTATTTGGTTATTATCTGCGACTCGAAGGAGGCGCATATGGATATCGACCAACTGATCGACGACGTCATCGCCCGCGAGGGCGGTTATTCCGACCACCCCGCCGACCGCGGCGGTCCGACTCGCTGGGGCATTACCCAGGCGACCGCACGGCAGCACGGCTACGCCGGCGACATGCGGAGCTTCCCGCGCGAGCAGGCCGCGGCGATCTACCGCCGCACCTACTGGACCCAGCCAGGCTACGATCGCGTCGCGGATCATGCCGAGCGCGTGGCGGCGGAGCTGTTCGACACCGGCGTCAACATGGGGCCGGCGATTGCAACCCGCTTTCTCCAGCGCGCGCTCAACGCGCTCAACCGCAACGGAAGCGATTACCCTGACATCGCGGTCGATGGACAGATCGGCCCCCGCACGCTGACCGCGCTCGCCGGCTTCATCGATACGCGCGGCGCGGCGGGGGAAGCGGTGCTGCTCAAGGCGATCGAGGCGCTGCAAGGCGAATATTACATCAGCCTCGCCGAACGCCGGCCAGCCAATGAGGCGTTCCTCTACGGCTGGCTCGCGAACCGGATCGGTTCATCGTGACTCGCGCGCGCGTACGCGAAGCAGGCGCGACTTTCGTGACTTTCGGCGGCTTTCCGCGGTGCCGCCGACAACCGTCACTCGAGTCAATTTAGTCAACATTTTCGGATCAACCGCGGTCAACATTCGGAGCGGACAATGGGCATTCTCGAAGGACTCATCGGGCCGGTCGCCGGCCTCATCGACAAGATCATCCCCGACCCCAAGGCGCGCGACGCCGCCAAGCTGGAGCTGCTGAAGCTCCAAGGCAGCCAGGAGATGGAGCTGGTCAAGGCGCAGATGGCGGCGGTGCTCGCCGAGGCGCAGTCGGCCGACCCCTGGACCAGCCGGGCGCGGCCGAGCTTCCTCTACGTCATGTACGCGCTGCTCTTGTGGAGCATCCCGATGGGGCTGATCGCCGCGATACGACCGGCGACGGCGGAGGCGATCGCCAAGGGTATGAACGGCTATCTCAGCGGCATCCCCGAGCCGCTCTACACGCTCTTCGCCACCGGCTACCTCGGCTACACCGTGGCCCGGCAATGGGGGAAGATGAAGGGAGTGGAGAAGTAAAAAGATCCTCCCCGGAACGGGGAGGGGGACCATTCGTCGCAGATGAATGGTGGAGGGGGCCCGCCACATCGGTTTTTCGTCCGTGGCTGGGCCCCCTCCCCCACCGGCCTGCGGCCGGCGGTCCCCCTCCCCGTGCCGGGGAGGATCTTTTTACTTCGCCATTCCCTCCAGCGTCCCCAAATTCACCGTCGCCGCCAGCGCCTTCAGCGTATCGAGGCTATCCGCTTCCCCTTCCACCGACACGACGAACCGGTTCGCCACCACCGTCGAATATTCGCCATGTCGCGACCCGCTGTCCCATTTCTCGGTGGTCATGCGACCGTCGACCTGTCCGGTCTTCTCGAAGCCGGTCTCGGTGGTACGGTTGGCCTGGACGTTGAACGCGCTGCCGAGTGCGGCGAGCCCGCCCATCGCTCCCATGTCGGTGACGGACAGCTGGGCGGTGTCGTCGCCGCGGCTGTAGTCGCCCTTGGCGTTCGATCCGGCGACGCCGGCCGCGCCTGCGCTGGCGCTTTCGATCGCCGTGCGGTTCCAGCCCGCCGCCGCAGTGGGCAGCAGCGCCTGAAGCGCATTGGGATCGATCGGCTTGACCGTGGCCGCGCCCGCCGCACCGGCGGCCGCCGCTGCCTGCGCGGCATTGGCATTCGCTTCCATCTGCTTGGCGGCGGTTTCCAGCTTGCCGAGGTCGACCGATCCGCCGCCGGGCAGCTCGACCGATCCGGCGGTGGTGGCGCCTCCGAGCATCGCCGGGCCCATGAAGCTGGCGGTGGCCGTCGTCGCGATCGCGCCGATCACGATATAGAGCACGATCGCGCACAGGATCGTCACCACGGTGTAGCCGAGCGCCTTGTCCTGCGGCGCCTTCATCAGCCGCGGCAGGCCGAGATAGAGGAGATAGAGGCTGTAGAGGCCGAACAGGACGCCGAGGATGCCGAGCATCGGCACCAGGCCGAAGATGCCCCCGACGAAGCTGGCGGTATAGGAGAAGGCGACCACCTTCAGCGCCGAGACCGGATTGCGGGTCCCGCCGAAATTGGGCGCCAGCCAATCGACGATCTTCGCCAGCACCCAGACGCCGATCACCGCCAGCACATAGCAGACGATCGCGAAGCTCAGGCTGCCCAGCAGCGACGGCTTGAACACGACGCCGTAGCCGTAGCCGAACAGCTGGCTGCCGATGAGCCCGGCGACAGGCCCGATCGCCGCGAGCGGCAGCACCCAGCCGGTGAAGATGCCCTTCTCGGTCATAGGCTCGGCATCGATCCGGTCCCATTCGGGCTTGGGCGAGAGCAGGATGTTCTTGATCCGGTCGATGATGCCGCCGGTCGCAGGTGTCGGAGCAGGTGGAGGTGTCGTAGCCATCTCGAAGTCCCCTTGCTGTTCGAGTCGCTGGAGCAACGATGCGCCGCTACGCCGTTCGTGGGAAGCCTTGATTGCAATCGGGGCCGCTCCATATCCGGCGCCATGAGCGGGACTACACCGGTGTGGCACGGCACCACCATCCTCTCCGTGCGCAAGAACGGCCGCGTCGTGGTGATCGGCGATGGCCAGGTCTCCCAGGGCCAGACCGTCATGAAGCCCAACGCCAAGAAGGTACGGCGTCTCGGTGACGGCAGCGTCATCGGCGGCTTCGCCGGCGCGACCGCCGACGCCTTCACCCTGTTCGAGCGGCTCGAGGCCAAGCTCGAGCGGCACCAGGGCCAGCTGCTGCGCGCCGCAGTCGAGCTCGCCAAGGACTGGCGGACCGACAAGTACCTACGCAACCTGGAGGCGATGATGATCGTCGCCGACAAGGCTGTCACGCTGGTGATCACCGGCAACGGCGACGTGCTGGAGCCGGAGGGCGGGGTCGCGGCGATCGGATCGGGCGGCAACTTCGCCCTCGCCGCCGCGCGGGCGCTGGTCGATTACGAGCAGGACGCGGAGACGATCTGCCGCAAGGCGATGGCGATCGCCGCCGACGTCTGCGTCTATACCAATGACCGGTTGACCATGGAGACGCTCGACAGCGAGACCTGAGCACCACGTTGCTCGCGGAATACCCAATCGCATAGCGGCCCCGGCCTCCGCCGGGGCGACGGAAAGAGAATGAACGACAACCTCACCCCCAAAGCCATCGTCCGCGCATTGGACGAGCATATCATCGGCCAGGCCGAGGCGAAGCGCGCCGTCGCGGTGGCGCTGCGCAACCGCTGGCGGCGGCAGCAGCTGTCGCCGGACCTGCGCGACGAGGTCAGCCCCAAGAACATCCTGATGATCGGCCCGACCGGCTGCGGCAAGACCGAGATCAGCCGCCGCCTGGCGAAGCTCGCCGACGCGCCGTTCGTGAAGGTCGAGGCGACCAAGTTCACCGAGGTCGGTTATGTCGGCCGCGACGTCGAGCAGATCGCCCGCGACCTCGTCGAGGAGGCGGTGCGGCTCGAGAAGGAGCGCCGCCGCGCCGCGGTCAAGGACAAGGCCGAGGAGGCGGCGATGGCGCGCCTGCTCGACGCGCTGACCGGCAAGGGCGCGAGCGAGGCGACCCGCACTGCCTTCCGCCAGCGCTTCGAGGAGGGGCATCTCGACGCCACCGAGATCGAGGTCGAGCTGGAGGCCGCGCCGCAGATGCCGTTCGAGATCCCCGGCGGCGGCCAGGTCGGCATGATCAACCTGGGCGAGATGATGGGCAAGGCGTTCGGCCAGGGCAACCTCAAGCGCCGCAAGCTCCCCGTCCCCGCCGCCTGGGCCAAGCTGGTCGAGGAGGAGGCCGACAAGCGCCTCGACCAGGACGAGGTCAGCCGCACCGCGCTGGCGGACGCGGAGGCGAACGGCATCGTCTTCCTCGACGAGATCGACAAGATCGCGGTCTCGGACGTGCGCGGTGGTTCGGTCAGCCGCGAGGGCGTCCAGCGCGACCTGCTGCCGCTGATCGAGGGCACCACCGTCGCGACCAAATACGGGCCGATGAAGACCGATCACATCCTCTTCATCGCCTCGGGCGCCTTCCACGTCGCCAAGCCGAGCGACCTGCTGCCCGAGCTCCAAGGCCGCCTTCCCATCCGCGTCGAGCTGAAGGGGCTGACGGAGGAGGATTTCATCGCGATCCTCTCCGACACCAAAGCCTCGCTGCCCGAGCAGTACAAGGCGCTAATCGGCACCGAGGGCGTGACGATCGACTTCACCCCGGACGGCATCCGCGCCGTCGCCCGGATCGCCGCCGAGGTCAATGCCGAGGTCGAGAACATCGGCGCCCGCCGCCTGCAGACGGTGATGGAGAAGCTGCTCGAGGAAGTGAGTTTCGACGCCGAGGACCGCGCCGGCGCCACGCTGACGATCGACGCGGCCTATGTCGACAGCCAGCTCGCCGGTATCGCCCGCAACACAGACCTCAGCCGCTATGTCCTCTAAGGCTTGGTGTAGGGCGTGAAGTCGCCAAGGCGGCAGTATGCCGACGGGATATTGCCGCCACCGCGCTGGACGGTGCGGAAACGGTCGTTGCGGCACAGCTGGCTGCCGTAGACGTCGGCGATGATCACCGGATCACCCCACAGGCCCGGACACTGGCCGATGACGTCGTTGCGCCACAGCCGCGAGCCGTCGTTGTAGATCAGCGTCCTGCCGCCATAGGGCTGCGGCCCCTGGAGCCGCTGCACGTCGACGCAGCGCTCCGCCTTGCCCGCCACGCGGCCCTCCAGGCGCGAGGCAAGCTCGCTCGCCTCGCGCCGTTCGGCCTTCGCCACGCGCTCCTGGTCGCCCGCGCAGCCGGCGAGGGCGAGTGCGATCAGCAACCCGGCGCGCATCGTCCTAGCTCCGCGGCTTGGTGTAGGGCACGAAATCCCCGAACGAGCAAGCGCCGCTCGGGAAGCCGCTGCTGCGATCGACGGTGCGGACGATGTCGCCGCGGCAGAGCTGGCCGCCGTAGCTCTTCGTCACGATGATGTCGTCGCGCTTCAGGCCGAAGCAGCCGCCGGTCGGCTTGTTGAGCCAATAGCGGCTCCCGTCGCGGTACAGCAAAGTCTCGCCGTAGATCGAGACGTTGGAATTGCCGAACGGGTTGATGCAGCTCTGCGGCTTGCCGGCCTCATAGCCGGCCAGCGTCTTGTCGAGCCGTGCCTGCTCGCGCGCCTGGGCCGCATCGGCACGGGCGACGTCCTCGGCCGTGGCGGTGCAGCCGGCAACCAGAAGTAAGCAACACAGGGCAATCGGTTTCATCACAACCTCCATGGTCCCCATGTGAACCATGACGGAGTCAACCGCGGAAAACATCTTTCGCTCCGCGGCGCTCGCCCAGTTCCTCCGGCGATGATGCGCGCAGGAAGGGGTTGGTGGCAAGCTCCTCGCCGATAGTGGTAGGCAACGTCGCCTCGCCCGCCGCGCGCAGGCGGTCGACCTCGACCATGCGCGCCTTGATCGCCTCGTTGTCGGGCTCGGCGACGAGGGCGTAACGGCCGTTGGACTGGGTATATTCGTGCGCCGCGAACACCCGGGTCTCCGGCGGCAGCGCGGCATATTTGCGCATGGCGGCGTACATGTCCGCCGCCGTTCCCTCGAACAGCCGGCCGCAGCCCATCGCGAAGATGGTGTCGCCGGGAAAGAGCAGGCCGTCCTGGTCGAACACGTAGCTGATGTGCCCGGCGGTGTGGGCGGGCGTGTCGAGCACCCTCGCGACATGGGCACCGAGCTTCATCGTATCGCCCTCGGCGACGGTGCGGTCGAGCGTCGGGATCTTCGCCGCCTCCGCTGCCGGGCCGGTAACCAGCGCGCCGGTCGCATCCTTGACCGCCTGGTTGCCGCCGACGTGATCGGGGTGCCAGTGGGTGTTCCAGATCTGGGTGATCGTCCAGCCCCGCTCCTTCGCCGCAGCCAGCGCGGGGGCGGCATCGCCCGGGTCGACCACCAGCGTCTCGTTCGACGCGGGGTCATGGACCAGCCAGATGTAATTATCGTCGAAAGCGGGGACGCGGACGATCTCGAGGTCGGTCATGATGCGGTCTCCAGAAGCGCGAGGATTTCGGCGGCGAGCCGTTCGGTGAGGGCCTGGGCCGGTTCGGCACGGGCCCGGGCGACGCCAGCGCCAGCCCACATCGGTGAATAGTCGCCCCGCCCGCCGGCTTCGGCGGCGGCACGAAGGGGGGCCAGCGCCGCGGAGGCGTGGGGGAACGGGGGCACAGCCGGGTGCGTCGGTCCGAGCACCTCGATCAGCCGGTTGCGGATGCCCCGTGCCTGGCGGCCGGAGAAGAGCGTCGTGAAGACGGTCTCGACCGGCGTGCCGAGCAGCGCCCGGTGCGGCGCGCTGACGCTGCTTTCGGGCGTGGCGAGATAAGCGGTGCCGATCTGCACCGCGCTCGCTCCGGCGGTCAGCGCCTCAGCCGCGCTCTGCGCGTCGACGATCCCGCCGGCGGCGATCACCGGCAGCGAAACCGTATCGAGAATGCCGCGCAGGAGGTCGGCAAGCGGCGTCGGGCGGTGGCCGTCGAGGAACCAGCCCGCATGCCCGCCGGCCTCGGCCCCTTGCGCGATCACCGCGTCGACGCCGCGATCGGCGAGCCAGCGGGCCTCGTCCACCGTCGTCGCGCTGCCGAGCACGACCGCATCGGCCCGCCGCACCCGCTCGAGGAGATCGGGCGCGGGCAGGCCGAAGTGAAAGCTCACCACCTCGGGCCGCACGGCTTCGACCGCTTCGGCCATCGCCGCGTCGAACGGCCGGCGGAGCGGCGGCGGCGGGCCCGGCTCCACGCCTTCCTCGGCATAGAAGGGTGCCAGCAACTCGCGCCACGCGCTGTCGTCGGCCTCCACCAGCTCGTGGCAGAAGAAATTGAGGTTGATCGGCCCCTCGGCCTGATCGCGCAGCTCCGCCGCCTGCACCACCAGCTGCTGCGGCGTCAGCATCGCGCAGGGCAGCGACCCGAGCGCACCGCCCCGCAGCGCCGCCGCCGCCAGAGCCACGCCGCCGGAGTTCGCCATCGGCGCCTGCACGATCGGCACCGCGGCGCCGGTCAGGTCGAGGAAGCGCCGGTCGGGCCAGCGCGCCATCACCACTCGCCCGTGTTCGGCATCGACACCCAGGGCTCGGCCGGCTCCAGCACACCGTCCTGGAGCAGCTCGATCGAGATGCCGTCGGGGGTGCGCACGAACGCCATATGGCCGTCGCGCGGCGGGCGGTTGATGGTGACGCCGGCGTCCATCAGCCGCTGGCAGGTCTCGTAGATATCGTCGACGCGATAGGCGAGATGGCCGAAGTTGCGGCCGCCGGCATAGCGTTCGGGCTCGCCGTTTTCGGGCGGCCAGTTGTAGGTGAGCTCCACCTCGGCGCGGGCGCGCTCGCCGGGGCCGTTCATATCCTCGGGCGCGGCGAGGAAGATGAGGGTGAAACGGCCCTTGTCGTTCTCCATGCGCCGGACCTCCTTGAGTCCCAGTAGCTCGAAGAAGCGGATCGTCGCGTCGGGATCGGCGACGCGGATCATGGTGTGGAGATATTTCATCGCTGCGCGCCTCCTGTGACCTCGAGAGGTCAGATAATGTCGCCGTCATCCCGGCGAAAGCCGGGATCTCAGGCGGAGACAGGAATGCGACACGAGATCCCGGCTTTCGCCGGGATGACGGAGTTATTTCGCGCCGAACTGCTCCAGCGCCTTTCGTGCCGCCGTGGCTGCCGGACTGTCCGGCGCCAGCTCGGCCGCCTTCTGCCAGCCCGCCTTTGCACCGGTCTCGTCGCCCGCGGCGGCGGCGATGTTGCCTGCTTCGAGCTGGACCTGGGCGTCGTCCGACGAACGCTTGAGCGCCTCGCCGATGTCCTTCCGCGCGCGGTCGAGATCGCCCATGCGCCGCGCCAGCGTCGCCGAGAGCAGCCAGGCGAGCGGATCGTCGGCGGCGCTCGCCAGCGCCTTGTCGATGTCCTCGCGTGCGGCAGCGAGGTTCCCCGAGGCGACGGCGGCGCGGGCACGGTCGAGCTGCGCCTCACCGAGCGGCAGGCCGGTGAGCATACCGCTGGAAAGCGCCGCGTTGAGCGCCGTGCGCGCCTTCACCGGATCACCGGCCGCCAGCCACGCATTGCCCGCCTGCGCCCAATAATTGGCGGCGCGGGCGTCGTGCGCGACCTCGGCCTCGTGCGCCGCCTCGGAGAAGGCGCCTGCCGCACCGGCGAAATTGCCCGAGCGCGCGTAGGCCATGCCGAGGCACTGGCGGGCAAGGAAGCCGCCGCCCGCCAGACGCCACGCCGACGCCTCGGCTGCGCCTTGCCCCGGATCGCTGCCGGTGGCGAGATCGACGCAGCGGTCGAAGCGCGCCTCGGGCGTCTCGACCGGCGCGACCGTCTGGAGCAGCAGCGGCAGCAGGATCATGGCAGGCCTTCGATCGTACGCAGGATCAGCGCGATGTCGCTCTCGCGCGAGAGGCGGTGGTCGCCGTCCTTGACGAAGGTCGCCTGCACGTCGGGTGAACGGATCAGGCGCATGAGGTCGAGGCTCAGCGTCCAGGGCACGTCGGGATCGGCCTGGCCGTGGACGAGGCGGACCGGCGCGTCGATGGCGATCGGCCCGTGCATCAGCCGGTTGGCCTCGCCCGAGGACCAGAAGGCGCGGGTGGTGACGGTCGGCTCGGGCGCATATTGAGAGGGTTGCTCCAGCCGGCCTTCGGCGAGCAGGGTCATCTTCTGCTCCTGGGTAAAGCCCCAGTCGGTGAAGTCGGGCGCCGGGGCGATGCCAACCAGGCCGGCGATGCGATCCGACCGGGCGAGCGCCGCCAGCAGCATGATCCACCCGCCCATCGACGAGCCGACCAGCACCACCGGCCCCTCGAGGACATGGTCGATCAGCCACAGCACGTCGTCGCGCCAGATGTCGAGCGTACCGTCCTCGAACGCGCCCGGGCTGGCGCCGCAGCCGGAATAGTCGAAGCGCAGGCACGCCCGGCCCTTAGCACGTGCCCAGTCCTCGATCGCCAGCGCCTTGGTGCCGCTCATGTCCGAGGCATAGCCCGGGAGGAACATCACCGTCGGGCCGGCGCCGGGGGTGTGATGATGGGCGAGCTGGCGTTCGGTCATGGCTGTGCCCACGTAGGACAGCGATTTCGTGAGCTCAATCCTCCCCGAGCTTGCTCGGGGAGGGGGACCGCGCGATGAAATCGCGGGGTGGAGGGGAAATGCGCAACGGCAGGATTCTTCCCCTCCACCAGCCTTCGGCTGGTCCCCCTCCCCGAGCAAGCTCGGGGAGGAATTGGGGCCTAAAATCGCATCTCGGACTTGCTGACGTCGGGATCGGCCGTGCAGATGGTGCGCAGCGCCGCCCATTGCTGCGCATCGAGCGCGGGGCGGTAGCCTTCGCCCTTCGCGCTGGCGCGGAACAGGCGCTGGCGGTCGCTCGACAGCGGATGACTGGAGAGATAGCCGAGCACGCGGAGCGACGTGCCGAGCTTCGCCTCCCCCTTGCCGAGCCGGTCGAAGAAGGCGGCGGTGCCGAGGGGGGAGACCTGCGCCTCTCTCAGCGCATCGATCGCGAAGGCGTCCGCGCTCGCCTCCGCGCTGCGACTGTAGCCGGCGGAGAGCAGCGCATTGGTGTAGCCGCCGACGTTGCCGTCGAGGCCGCCCAGCACCACGCTGAGCCCGAGCTGGCGGATCAGCGACGCCAGCACGTCACGGTGCGCGACGTGGCCGAGCTCATGCGCGATCACGCCGGCGACCTCGTCGGGCGACCTGGCATCCCGGAGCAGACCCTGGAAGATCAGCACATGGCCGCCGGGCAATGTCACCGCGTTGACGATCGGTACGTTGACCACGTGGATGTCGGCATCGCCCACCGCAGGGCCGAGCCGGTCGGTCAGCGCCTGGAGCGCGGCGGCGCCGGCGGGTGCCTTGCAGGTGCGGCCGCCGAAGTCGCCGACCATCAGGTCGCCGAGCCGCCGCTCCATCACTGGCGGCATCAGCCGCGCCGCGACCGATGGAGCGAAGGACAGGCCGAGCAGCGCCAGAGCCGCGATGCCGGCGAAGATCAGCGTGCCGTAGACGAGGCCGAGTCTGTCGACGATCCCGCCGTAGCGCTGCTCGCCGGGCAGCCGCACCAGCACCGCGGACGGGATCGGCTCGGCGACGGCGATGCGCCAGCCGGGGCGGCCCTTCAGTCCATATTGGTGGCGGCCATCGATGCGGCCGTGGCCGACCAGGTCGGCGAAGGCGAAGGGGCCGACGGCGCCCTCGCCCTCGATCAGCGTGAAGCTCGCCCCGTCCGGCACCAGCAGCGCCTCACGCCGGATGGCGCTGAGGCCGTCGTAATGCCAGACGGCCGCCGCGTCAGAAGGCGCCGACATCGCCTGCCTTCATCAGAAGGCACCCACGTCGAACGCATCGAGCAGCCCTTCGCCCTGGGTCGGCGCGCGCGTCTCCGACTGCGTCAGCTCGTCGAGGTGGAGCTCGCCATAGGCCTCGATGTGGGTGATGAAGAACTTCCAGTTGCGGTAGGGCACGAACAGCATGCCGACGCCGAACGTCACCAAGACGAGGCCAATATTGCCGAGGAACAGGAGGATCCAGTCCCTGGTCCGCGCGGTGAAGTCGAAGGCGAGCGGTCCCAGCTCCAGCGCGCCGACCGCCTCGCGGTAATAGGCCGAGTAGAAGAACAGCGCGACCGCGCCGAGCAGGCCGTAGAAGCCGAGGATGAAGACGGTCGCCAGCACGATCGCCATCACGCTCGGCTCCCGGCTGGAGCCGACGGTCATTGCCGTCATCATGCCGATCAGGAACAGGCCGACGAACAATGCGATCGGCACCAGATAGAAGATCAGATAGCGGCCGATGATGTGGTTCCAGTCGGCGTTGGCCTCGAAGCGGTAGGGGCCGAAGCTCATCTCGCGCCAGCGCCGGTTCCACAAGCTGGTCATCGACCATGGCACCATCAGGCCGAATGCGAGGAAGCCGAGCAGCGTGCGCCAGAGATGCTGCCAGCCATAGGCGAGCCCCTGCGTATCGCTGCCGCCGCGGATACCGTGCCAGAAGGTACGGCTGAGCCGGTAGCGGATGGCGCGGAAGATCGCGACGCCGACCAGATAGAGCAGCAGCAGATAGAGCAGGAAGACCAGCAGTCCCGCCGCGCCCGGGTGGCCGCGCAACACCATGCCCTGCAGCAGCAGGTTGAGCAGCGCGAACGGAACCAGGAAGAACAGCAGCGCCATCAGATAGCCGACGAACAGTTCCAGTCCCGTACCGGTCCATTCGAGCCGATCGTCGATGAAGCGGGTGCGGCTCCACAGGTAGCGCCGCTCGCGGGTACGCGCCCAGAAGGCGTAGATGCCGAGCGTGACGATCGTCAGCAGCAGGTTGGTGAAGGCGATCGGCGCGAACTCGCGCCAGTCGCCGTGGAATTCGAAGGCGCTGTGCGGCGCGGTCCCCTGCTGCATGTCCATCGCGATTCCCCCTTGCCGCTCGTTGGAGCCGAGCGGCGGGAAAGCGTCAACTCACTTTGTGGCGAGGAGGGCCTCTACTGCCCGGCGCAAGGAATCGCTGTGGTTGGGAAAGGCGTTGAACAGCAGGAACGGCAGCGCGATCGCCGCGATCAGGCGCCCCTTGGCGGCGGGGGTCATTGGTCGGTCTCCTTGGCGGGATTGACGAAGATGGCTTCGATGGCGAGCCCGAAGACGTCGGCGATCTTGAAGGCGAGCGGCAGCGAGGGATCGTAGCGCCCGGTCTCGATCGCGTTGACGCTCTGGCGCGAGACGCCGAGCCGGTCGGCGAGATCCTGCTGGCTCCAGTCGCACTCGGCGCGGAGCACCTTGAGGCGGTTCCTCATTCGCGGCCTCGCAGCGTCAGCCTGTTGACGCAGGCGCCGAGCAGCAGGCCGCCGAGCCACAGAATCGGCCAAGTATAGGCGACGACGTGCGGCACGAGCGCGAACCCTTCCAGAAAGCCCCAGATCGTCGAGGCCGCGAGCATCACGCCGGTCGCGACCAGCAGCTGCCTCACCTGCAGCACGCGCAGATATTCGTCGCTCTCGTCGAAGAGGTAACGTCCCATCGCGAGGAAGAATCCGGTGACCGGCAGCGCGGGCAGGACGCCGATTACATAGGCCAGCGGACCGGACACGAGATGCCGCGACAGGAGATAGACGGCGCCGACGAGCAGCACCGCATAGGCGCTGCTCAGCAGCAGGATCGTTCGATTGTACCGTTTCTGGGCGGGTGAGAAGCGCATGACAAGCATCCTGTAATTTCTGACAAGGATGCTTTACTCACCGGCGCGAATTATGTCAAGCACACTTTGCAATTTGAAAAGCTTGCACGTCAAAGCAAAACGAGGTCGAGTTGGAATCCTGCCCCTACGAAAGCAGGAGCCTTGACCATGGGCACGTTTGTGGCCTGGGCTCCTGCTTTCGCAGGAGCACTGCAGCTGCTCTAATCCGCCTACGCGTAGGCGATCAGGCGGCCGAGGGCGGCGACGGTGAGCCAGAGGAGGAGCGAGGCGCCCGCCAGCATCCGCAGAGGCCAGGACGGCGTCTCCCCGGCTCGCCACCAGAAGCGGAAGGCCAATGCGTTGGCGAGCGCGACGGCGATCAGCGTGAGCTTGGTCAGGAAGCGCGGGGATCGGATCAGGGCGGTAGCGTCCGCTGCGAACAGGACGGGACCGCTCGCCGCCAGCATCAGGAGGCCGGCAATCGCGATCGGAGTCAGCGCTCGCGAGAGGGTGGCGAGCGGCAGCGTGCGGAAAGCGCCGACCAGCCTCAGATCGACCACGCCGATGCCGCCGACCAGGCAGACGAGACCGAGGAGGTGAACGAGGTTGGCGGCCGGATAGAGCCACGCCGATTCCCGCGCGGCCATGCCGAAGGCGCTGGCCTCGATCGATGCGGCGAAATTCTCGAGCAACTAGCGCAGCTCGACCGTCTTTCCGGCGACGGTGACGCGTTCGATCCGCATCTCCGGCGTGCCGTCCTTGCGCGGATAGCCTTCGAGCGTCACCGGCTTGCCGTTCGCCAGCATCTCGCGGGTAAGCCCGCGGGCTTCCATCCGAGCGACCGGCGCAAGCACTACGTCCCAGGTCTTGCCTTGGTACGCCACCTTGCCCCCGCCGTGCGGGTTGCCCCAGGAGACATTGGCGAGCGGGGCGGTGATCTTCACCACCTTGGTGGCATCGTAGCTGCTCCAGCCATGGTGGGCGACGGCCGCGCCAGGGATCGACAGCGCGGCAACAAGCAGTATCGGGAATCGCATGTGAGCCTCCTGATCCAGCCGGAACAGATTAGACCAAGAGCTGGCGCGAGTCCCTCTCAATCGGCGCGGCCGCGGAGCGATTCGACCAAGTCCGCCGCGAGCAGGCTCAGCGTATCGTCGCGCGCGCCCATCACGACGATACGGTCGCCGGGCCGCGCCTCGGCGACCAGATGCGCGGCGGCGGCGGCGCGATCCGGAATGTGGAGGGCATGGCGGCCCGAAGCGGCGACGTCGGTGACGATGTCGGCGCTGGTCACCTCGCGGGTGACGGTGCCGCCCATGTAGACCGGGTCGGGCAGCACCAGCACGTCCTCGGCGGCGAGGCCGGTGACGAAGGTCTCGACCAGCTCGCGCCGCATCACCTTGAGCGGGCCGAAGCCGTGCGGCTGGAACAGCAGGAGCAACCGGCCGGGGAAGGCGTGGAGCGTCGCCAGCGTCGCGGCGATCTTGTCGGGGTTGTGACCGAAGTCATCGATCACCGCGACGCCGCCGCCCGCGCCGACCAGCTCGAAGCGACGGCGCAGGCCCGTGAAGCCGGCGATCGCTTGTGCCGCATGGGCAAGTGGAATGCCTGCTGCCCGCGCGCCGCCGATCGCGGCAAGCGCGTTGGCGACGTTGTGGCGACCGGGGACAGCCAGGCGGACGCGCACCGTCTCGCCCCCTTCGGTGAGGTCGAAGGCGATCGCGAACGGCTCCTCCGCGATGTCGCCGGCGGTGAGGTCGGCCGGTTGCTCCACCGCCACCGTGATTAGGCGGTTGCGCGGTAAGGTCATGGCGAGGCGCGCGGCCTCGGCGTTGCCGGTGTTGATCACCGCGACCTCCGCCTTGGCGATGAAGGCGGCAAACAGGTCGTTCAATTCGTCCAAGGACTTGTGATCGAGGCTGACGTTGTTGAGTACCGCGATCCTGGGCTGGTAGAGCGCGATCGAGCCGTCGCTCTCGTCGACCTCGCTGACGAAGGCGTCGCCCTGCCCCACCAGCGCGCTGGCGAAGGGCGCATCCGGCGAGGCGAAGTTCTTCATCACCGCGCCGTTCATCACCGTGGGATCGCGGCCGGCGGCGTGGAGGATCCAGCCGATCATGCCGGTGACGGTCGACTTGCCGCTGGTGCCGGCGACGCCGATCGGGAGCGCCGCCTGGTTGAACAGGCCGGCGAGCAGCTCGGCGCGGCTCATGCGCGGGGCGGCGACCCGTTCGGCCGCGACGATGTCGGGCACGGTCGCCTCCACCGCGGCCGAGGCGACCACGGTCTGATCGGGCGAGACGATGCCGCTGCCGTCCTGCGGGAACAGCTCGACCCCGAGCGTGCGCAAGGCATCGAACTTGGCGGGGACTCGGCCCTGGTCTAGGCTGCGGTCCGATCCCGCGACGCGGGCGCCGCGGCCTGCGAGGATCATCGCCAGCGGCATCATGCCCGAGCCGCCGACGCCGACGAAGAAGAAGGATTTGCCGGAAAGCATCAGCGCGGGCTATCCGTCCCGCCGGTCAAGGGCAAGGGAGGCTTGCCGCATTGGTGTCGAACGGAAGGTGACCTGAATGCGCATCGCGGTCTGCGCCCCCGCACGGTCGATCAGCCAGGCCGGGGCCGCGCGCGTGTCGGCATTCGCGGCGCTCTACTATCCACAGGTCGAGCTGGTGTTCGATCCGCAATGCTTCGTGGTGGAGGGGCATTTCGCCGGGCCGGACGCGCTCAGGGCCGAGACCTTCCTCAGATACGCCAACGATCCCGACGTCGACGCGATCTGGTTCGCGCGCGGCGGCTATGGCTCCAACCGAATTCTCGAGGCGGTGATGCCGCAGCTCGGGCCGGCGGCGCGCGAGAAGAGCTACATGGGCTTTTCCGACATGGGCTTCATGCTGGGTGCACTCTACGCTCGACGGATCGGCAAGCCGGTGCATGGGCCGATGGCCTCCAACGTCAGCGAGGCGAGCGGCGGGGTGCCGGTGGGGCGGGCGCTCGGTTGGCTGGTCGATCGCGATCGCAAGGTACTGGAGCCGACGCTCGACGGGCGGCCGGCGGCGGCATTCAACCTCGCGATCCTGACGGCGATGCTGGGGACGCCGTGGGTGCCGGACCTCACCGACCATATCCTCTATCTCGAGGAGGTATCGGAATCCTATTACCGGATCGACCGGATGCTGTTCCAGATGGCCAACGCCACGCAGTTGCGCGGCATCGCCGGGGTGCGGCTCGGCGCGGTGACCGACGTGCCCGACGGCGACACCGAAGTCGAGTTCGGCGAGACGCTGGAGCAGATGATGGAGCGCTGGTGCAAGGAAATGGGCGTGCCCTATCTGGGGCGCGCCAGCATCGGCCATGCGGCGCTCAACATGGTGGTGCCGTTCGGGGTGGCCTAGCTGCGATCAGCTCGCTCGGCCAGCCGATCCGGACCAATAGATCGTCGGGGCCGTTGAGGGCGAACTCGTACATCCCCCATTCCTTGCGGGTTGGCCGCTTCTCGCGTTCGATGATCGCGTCGCGCATCGCCACGGCGATCGCGTCGACGCGCGGGGTGTAGAGGTAGACGCCGAAGGGATTGCGGCCGGGCACCAGCCAGCCCTCGACCGCCTGGTTGAGATGCACCTCGCCGCCTTCGCCGTCCGAGAGCATCCGATAGTCGTCATAGCCCTGATCCGCCGGGCGGCTGAAGCCGAGGCGGTTCCACCACGCCTCCGCAGCGTCGAGATCGTTGCACGGGATGATCGCGGTGACGTTGGCCCGCGGGGGCGTGTCCGGCATGGCATGGCTCCGTCGAGTCGGCAGGTAGTGCTGCTTATCATCCGCCCGCCAGCGTCACCACGTCAGATCCCGCCGCCACGCGGTGATGCTCGACGCGCTCGGGACGGTCGAGCAGGAAACGGTCGTCCTCGGGATAGTAGCGCGCCAACGTCGGGTCCGCCCCGGCAAACGCCTCGATCGCCGCCAGCGAGGTCCACCAGCTCAATGTCGTCACCTCGCTCGTCCCGTCGCCGAGCGCGCGGAACAGCATCTGGTAACCAAGGTTGCCTGGCGTCGCGCGATAGTCGTCGAGCCCGGTCGCGAGGATATAGTCGGCATAGGCCCGCTCGTCGGCGGTGCGGATGCGCGCCGACCAGCGCCGCAGGATCACCTCGTTACCTTCGGTCATGCTGCCTCTCCTCTATTGCCGCAGATGTGGCAGCGATTGCGCGCGGAAGGAAATCGAAGCTTCGGACAGTGCGACAAGCCGGCCTTATGACGCTCTCCCGTGCTTGACTCGCGCTGGCCCAGACGTGACGGGGCCAAGCGAACGAAAGGAATGCCGCCATGAATGAAATCGCCGAACTCCATGCGCAGATCGTCGCCTTGCGCGTTGCGGTGGAAGGCGCGTGGCTGTCGCTGCTGTCGACCGATCCCAACGCCGTCGAGAATGCTGACCGGTTGCGGCGCGAGACCATTGCCGGGTTCGGCAAGCTCGACGCCTCGACCCCCGAGGCAAAGGCGATGCTGGAGGCGATCGTCGGGCATACCGACCAGCTGTGGAGGAGCATCGGCTGGCAGCTCGAGAACAGGACTGCTGGCGAAGCCTGAGGGGCGCCGCTATATCAGTCCCATGCAGCGCCCGCTCGCCCTGACCGAGACTAGCACCACCCCGGCTCTCCGGGGGGACTTCGGCTCGGGCACGCAGCGCTGACCGACGGGCCGAAGGCTCCGCCCGGGGAACGGGAGGAGCCGGCGCCCATCCTCTCGTTCCTGCCGCTTCACTCCGGGCGCTCGCCAGTGCATTAGGCACGCCGGATTCGCAGGACGACATGATGAACGACACGCTCCAGATCACGCTTCCCGACGGCTCGGTGCGCGAAGTCGCGCGCGGCACCACGCCGGCGGACATCGCCGCGGCGATCGGCCTCGGCCTCGCCAAGGCGGCGATCGCGGCGCGGGTCGACGGCGAGCTTCGCGACATCACGCGCCCGCTCGACCATGACGCCCAGCTCGCGCTGGTCACCAGCCGCGACGAGAAGGATGCGCTGGAGCTCGCGCGGCACGACTATGCGCATGTGCTGGCCGAGGCAGTGCAGAGCCTGTTCCCGGGCACGCAGATCACCTTCGGCCCGGCGACGGACGATGGCTTCTACTACGACTTTGCGCCGAAAGAACGGCCCTTCACCGAGGAAGACCTGCCCGCGATCGAGGCGGAGATGCGCAGGATCATCGCCGCCGACAAGCCGCTCCGCCGCGAGGTGTGGACGCGCGAGCAGCTGATCGAGCGGTGGAAGCAGCAGGGCGAGACGTTCAAGGCCGAATGGGCCGCCGAGCTGCCCGACGACGAGGAACTGACGGTCTATTGGTCGGGCGGCGACTGGCTCGACATGTGCCGGGGGCCGCACCTCGCCTCGACGGGGAAGCTCGATCCGCAAGCGTTCAAGCTGACGCGCGTGTCGGGCGCCTATTGGCGCGGCGACCAGAAGAACGCGATGCTCTCGCGCATCTACGGCACCGGCTGGCTCAACAAGAAGCAGCTCGACGCGCACCTCCATATGCTGGAGGAGGCGGCCAAGCGCGACCACCGCAAGATCGGGCAGGAGATGGACCTGTTCCACCTCCAGTCGGAAGCACAGGGCAGCGTGTTCTGGCACCCCAACGGCTACATCATCTGGCGCGAGCTGGAGGCCTACATGCGCCGCCGGCTCGACGCGGGCGGCTATGCCGAGGTCAAGACGCCGCAGCTGATGGACGCGCGCCAGTGGGAGCAGTCGGGCCACTGGGGCAAGTATCGCGAGAACATGTTCGTGGTGCCCGACGAGATCCCGAACACCGAGGACGACGCGGCGATCTTCAGCGGCACCGCCGACCTGATGGCACTGAAGCCGATGAACTGCCCGGCGCACGTCCTCATCTTCCGCCAGGGCATCAAGAGCTACCGCGACCTGCCGATCCGCATGGCCGAGTTCGGCTGCTGCCATCGCAACGAGCCGCACGGCGCGCTCCACGGCATCATGCGCGTGCGCCAGTTCACGCAGGACGACGCCCATATCTTCGTGCGCGAGGACCAGCTGGTCGAAGAGGTGGCGAAGTTCATCGACCTGCTCGACACGGTCTACAAGGATCTCGGCTTCGAGAATTATGCGATCAAGCTGGCGCTGCGCCCGGACAAGCGGTTCGGCAGCGAGGAGATGTGGGACTGGTCCGAGCAGTCGCTGCGCGACGCGGTGGCGGCGACCGGGCGCAATACCGAGCAATTCGGCTGGGAGGAGCTGCCGGGCGAAGGCGCCTTCTACGCGCCCAAGCTCGAGTTCCACCTGACCGACGCGATCGGGCGGACGTGGCAGGTCGGAACGATCCAGACCGACACGGTGCTGCCCGAGCGGCTCGACGCGAGCTACGTCGGCGAGGACGGCGAGCGGCATCGCCCGATCATGCTCCACCGCGCGATCCTAGGCAGCTTCGAGCGTTTCATCGGCATCCTGATCGAGCATCATGCCGGCCGCTTCCCGCTGTGGCTGGCGCCGGTGCAGGCGGTGGTGGCGACAATCGTGTCCGACGCCGACGACTATGCCCGCGAGGTCGCGGCGAAGCTGGCGGCGGCGGGCATCCGCGTCGAGACCGACCTGCGCAACGAGAAGATCAACTACAAGGTGCGCGAGCATTCGGTGGCGAAGGTCCCGGCGCTGCTCGTCGTCGGCAAGCGCGAGGCGGAGGAAGGCACCATCGCCGTCCGCCGGCTGGGCAGTGAGCGGCAGGAAGTGGTCAAGCTCGACGACATCGTCGCGGCGCTGGTCGCGGAGGCGAAGGCGCCGGACCTCGCCCGATGAAGGTTGAGCTGGAGTCTTTCCGACTTGGTTGAATCGCCATTCTTGACCGTTCATCCCGAGCGAAGTCGAGGGACAGTCCGTCACGTAAAATGTCCCTCGACTTCGCTCGGGACGAACGGCGCTTCAATCCAAGTCGGAAAGACCCCGAGATTCGCCCACCTCCGGCGTCCGGAGACCGGCCCGCTGGGCCGTCCCTATCCGCTCATCCACATGAAGCATGCGGGTCGTGGCTGAGCGGCTTTCAAAAGCCGTCGTCCGCGACTATATTTACGGGTCTGGAAACTAATGCAGGAGCAATACCTATCCGTCCTCCCATGATGCGCCGGCCTTTGCAGGCGCCGCCGATGAACGGCCCCCGGTTCAACGAATTCATCCAGTCGCCCAAGGTCCGCGTGATCGACCACGAGGGCGAGAACCTGGGTGTAATGTACACGCGCGAAGCGATCGAGCAGGCGCAGGAGCTCGGCCTCGACCTGGTCGAGGTGTCGCCGAACGCCGATCCGCCGGTCGCCAAGTTCCTCGATGTCGGCAAGTACAAATACGAGGCCCAGAAAAAGGCCAATGCCGCGCGCAAGTCGCAGAAGACGCAGGAGATCAAGGAGATCAAGATGCGTCCGAACATCGACGATCACGACTATGATACGAAGATGAAGGCGATCCACAAGTTCATCGGCGAGGGCGACAAGGTGAAGGTCACCCTGCGCTTCCGCGGTCGCGAGCTTTCGCACGGGCAGCTCGGCATGAACCTGTTGAAGCGCGTCCAGGACGATACCGCCGAGGATGCGAAGGTCGAGAGCTATCCGCGCATGGAAGGCCGCCAGATGCTGATGGTGCTGGCGCCGAAGTGATGCGGCTGCGGTGGCGGCTCGCGGCGGCGCTGACGATGCTGCCGCCCGCGGGCGCCGCCGCCCAGACGATCGCCACACCCCCTGCCCCCGCGGCGACCGACGAGCGAATCGCGGTGCCGAAGGACTATGTCCAGGTGTGGGCCGACGAGTTCGACACACCCGGCCTGCCCGATCCCGCCAAATGGCGCTACGACACTTCGCGCAACCGCGAGGGCTGGTGGAACAACGAGCTGCAATATTATGCGGCCGGCCGGCGCGAGAATGCGCGGGTCGAGGACGGCCATCTCGTGATCGAGACGCGCAAGGAGCGGGTCGACAAGGCGGCCGACTATGGCGGGCAGGACTACAGCTCGGCCAAGCTGTTCACGCAGGGCGTCGCCGACTGGACCTACGGCTTCTTCGAGGTCCGCGCGAAGCTCGCCTGCGGCAAGGGCAACTGGCCGGCGATCTGGACGCTAGGGTCGGACGCAGGCGCCGGGTGGCCCAGGCTCGGCGAGATCGACATCATGGAGCATGTCGGCCAGACGCCGGGAACGATCCACGGATCGGTGCATACCAAGGCCTACAACCACGTCGCCAAGACGCAGAAGACCGCCGAGGCGCAGGTGCCGGACGCGTGCACCGCCTTCCACACCTATCAACTCGACTGGACCGCCGACCGCATCCTGATCGGCGTCGACGGGCGCGCCTACATGCGCTTCGACAACGACCATAAGGGCGACTCTGCGACCTGGCCGTTCGACAAGCCGCAGTATCTGATCCTCAATGTCGCGGTCGGTGGCTGGGGTGCGGACCAAGGGATCGATCCGGCCGCCTTTCCGGCGCGGATGGAGGTGGATTACGTGCGGGTGTGGCAGAAGCGGTAGGGGTGAGCTCGGCCGTCCATCCCGTTGACGCCGGGCCGTAGCCTCATGTCTTCGCTTTCCCATCTTTGGCCTTGGTTAGGGCTTGGCGTCGCCGCGGCGCTGCTCGCCGCCCTGCTGTTCGGCGATCTACGCGGCGACCGCGCAGAGCCGCGGACCAGGGACATGAGCTGGCTCGCCTGGGCGGCCACCGCGGCCTACCTGCTTCATCAGTTCGAGGAGCATGGCATCGATGCGCGAGGCATGCCTTATGCCTTCCGTAGCACGCTTTGCGCCACATTCGGCTTCGCGGACGCGACACATTGCCCGATCCCGGACGCCTTCATTGCCGCGGTGAATATTCCGGTGGTCTGGCTGGCCGGCCCGATCTCCGCCTTGCTCGGGCGCCGCTGGCCGGCGATCGCATTGAGCTATCTGAGCGTGCCGGCCGTCAACGCTGTCGCGCATCTGGGGCCGGCGATAGCGAGCGGCAGCTACAATCCGGGCCTCGTTACCGCAGTCCTTCTGTTCCTGCCGCTATCGATCTGGACTTTCCGGATCGCGCTGCGCCGACCGGACCTCGGAGGGCTGGCCGTGGCCGCGACTCTCCTTGGCGGCATCCTGATCCACGCCGTGCTCATGCTTTCGCTCAAGGCGTATCTGGCCGGCGGGATCAGCGAGACCGTCCTTATCGCGATCCAGATCTTCAACCCGGCTGTTCCGATGCTGCTGGTCGCGGCCGTCGCATCGCGACGACCGCTTCGGCGTGCGACCTGATATCCGTCGGGCCCCCTACCACCGCGTCGGCTTGGGGTTGCGGGCGTCGAAGTCCATCTGGTGCCAGTAGGGATAGGCGGGCGTGCGGCGGCTGGCGTCGTCGAGGCGCTCGATCTGCTCTGTAGTGAGCGACCAGCCGACCGCGCCGAGATTGGCCTTGAGCTGCTCCTCGTTGCGCGCGCCGATCACGATGTTGGCCACCGTCGGTCGGCTCAGCAGCCAGTTGAGCGCGACCTGGGGGACGGTCTTGCCGGTCTCGCCGGCGATCGCCTCCAGCACCTCGACCACCGTATAGAGATACTCGTCGTCGACCGGCGGGCCGCCGACCGCGCCGCCCGAGGCGATGCGGCCACTCTGGTCCTGCCCGCGGCGGATCTTGCCGGTGAGGCGGCCCCAGCCGAGCGGGCTCCACACCATCAGGCCGACGCCTTGGTCCAGCCCGAGCGGCATCAGCTCCCATTCGTAGTCGCGGCCAATCAGCGAGTAATAGCCCTGGTAGGCGACGTAGCGCGCGAGGCCGTAGCGCTCCGACGTCGCCAGCGACTTCATCAGATGCCAACCGGAGAAATTGGAGGCGCCGATATAGCCGATCTTGCCACTGGTGATGAGGTCGTCGAGCGCGCGCAAGGTCTCGTCGACCGGCGCGATCGCGTCGAAGCCGTGCATGAAATAGAGGTCGATATGATCGGTGCCGAGCCGCCTGAGACTCGCCTCGCACGCGCGGATCAGGTGGTAGCGCGAGGAGCCGACGTCGTTCGGGCCATCGCCGGTGCGAAAAGTCGCCTTGGTCGAGATCAGCGCCTTGTCGCGCTTGCCTTAGAGCGCCTCGCCCAGGATCTCCTCGGAAGTGCCCGCCGAATAGATGTCGGCGGTGTCGAAAAAGTTGACGCCCGCCTCCAGGCAGATGTCGACCAGCCGGGTCGCCTCGGCAACGTCGGTGTGCCCCCAGGTGTTGAAGAACTGATGGTCGCGGTTGAACGTGCCGGTGCCGAAGCTGAGCACGGGCACCTTGAGGCCCGAGCGGCCGAGTTGACGGAATTCCATGTCCTGTCTCCACCTGGAAGGACCGCCGGACGGCGGCCGCTCGCCTCAGGTGGGATGCCGCGGCCGATTTGGAAGGATCAGGAGGCCGGCGGCTCCCACAGCTCGATCGCATTGCCTTCGGGATCGTGGATGCGGGCGAACTTGCCGGTCTCGGGCGAGTCCCATTCGTCCTTTGTGACGATCTCGATCCCGGCGGCGTTGAGCTGTTCGAGCATCCCCTCGAGGTCGCGCACGCGCAGGTTCAGCATGAACTGCTTGTCCGCCGCGAAATAGTCGGTCGCCGCGCCGAACGGCTGGAACACCACCGGGCCGCCCTGCACCTGCCAAGCCCATTCGCTGGGCTCGCCCGCCTCGTCGGCGGCACAGCCGGCGCCGACGCCGAGATGCTCCTTGTACCAGGTGGCGAGGCCATCCGGATCGCGGGCGCGCCAGAAGAAGCCACCGATTCCGAGCACGGGCATCGTCTCTCTCCCCTGTCAGGCGGCGATATCGAGCGCTCCGTCGCCCTCGGCCGCCGCCAGCAGCCGCTTCTCGATCGCCTTGATGCGGCCGGCGGCGGTGATCTTATCGCCGATGAGGTCGGTGACATAGAAGGTATCGACCGCCCGTTCGCCATAGGTGGCGACGTGCGCCGAGCGGATCGTCACGCGCGACTGGAACAAGGCATGCGCGAGATGGTGGAGCAGCGCCGGCCGGTCGCGGGCGTTGACCTCGATCACGGTGAAGCGGTTCGAGGCGTTGTTGTCGATCAGCACGTTCGCCTCGATCGGGAAGGCGTCGGCGCGCGGGCGCGGCAGCGGCTTGGCCTTGAGCCGGTCGCTGAGCTTGAAGCGGTTGGCGAGCGCCTCGGTGATCGCGGTCTTGATCCGGCCGAGCTGGCCAGCGTCGTCGAAGGGGCGGCCTAAGGGATCCTGGACGAGGAAGTTGTCGAGGGCCATGCCGTCGCGGGTGGTGTGGATGCGCGCGTCGATGATGTTCCCGCCGGCGGCGTGGATCGCGCCGGCGATGCGGTAGAACAGGCCGGGGTGGTCGGCGGCATAGACCGTCACCAATGTCGCGCCCTGATCGGCATCGGGACGCGCGTCGATGAACAGCTGCTCGCCGCCGGCGCGCTCGACGAGACGGGCATTGGCCTCCAGCACCTCGAGCGGCTCCGCCACCCAATAGCTTTCGGGCAAGCGGCGGACGAACTCGGCCATCCGTCCGCCATCCCAGTCGAGCGCCGCCGCAAGATCGGCCTGCTTGGCGGCGATGCGCTCGCCGCGGCCGCGCTGCTTGTGGCCGAGGCGCAGCACCTCCTCGGCGCTCTCGTAGAGATTGTGGAGGAGCTGGCGCTTCCAGCCGTTCCAGATGCCGGGGCCGACCGCGCGGATGTCGACGATGGTCAGCACCAGCAGCATCATCAGTCGCTGCGGGCTCTGCACCTGCTCGGCGAAGTCGAGGATGGTCTTGAAGTCGGAAAGGTCGCGCTTGAACGCGGTCGCCGACATGAGCAGGTGATAGCGGACCAGCCACGCCACCGTCTCCGTCTCCGCAGGCGTAAGGCCGAAGCGCGGGCCGAGTCGCTCGGCGACCTCGGCCCCCAAGATCGAATGGTCGCCGCCGCGCCCCTTGGCGATATCGTGGAGCAGCACCGCGACGTAGAGCGCGCGCCGCGCCACGATCTGCGGGAACAGGCCGGTCGAGAGCGGGTGGTCGTCCTTGGAATCGCCGCGCTCGATCGCGGCCAGCAGGCCGATCGCCCGGATGGTGTGCTCGTCGACGGTGTAGTGGTGGTACATGTCGAACTGCATCTGCGCGACCACGCGGCCGAAATCGGGCACGAAGCGGCCGAACACACCGGCCTCGTTCATCCAGCGCAGCACCATGTCGGGACTCTGCTTCGACGTCAGCAGGTCGAGGAACAGGGCATTGGCGCGCGGATCGTTGCGGACGTCGTCGACCAGCTTGGCGTCACGCGCGGCCGCCCGCATGGCGAGCGGGTGGATTTCGAGGCCGTGCTGCTCGGCGAGCGCGAACATCTCGATCAGGCGCACCGGGTCCTCGACGAAGAACGTGTCGCGCGGCAGCGCGAGCCGGCCGCGGTCGAGGACGAAGCCCTTCAATTTGCGCGGGCGGCGGCGGATCGTCGGCAGGTTGAAGAAGCGGCGGCCGCGCGCGGCGAACTGCTCGTCGAGATGCGCCAGGAACACGCCGGTCAGGTCGCCGACCACCTTCGCCTGCAGGAAATAGAACTGCATGAAGCGTTCGACCTTCGGCTTCCCCGGCCGGTCGGAATAGCGCATCCGCTCGGCAATCTCGCGCTGGAGGTCGAAGGTCAGCCGGTCCTCGGCGCGGCCGGCGATCAGGTGAAGGTGGCAGCGCACCGCCCACAGGAAATTCTCGGCGCGATGGAACTGGCGGTATTCGGCGCGGGTGAGCAGGCCCTTGTCGACCAGTTCGGCGGCACTCCCGACGTTGTGGATGTACTTACCGATCCAGAAGAGCGTGTGGAGGTCGCGCAGGCCGCCCTTCCCCTCCTTGACGTTGGGCTCGACGACGTAGCGGCTGTCGCCCATCTTGCGATGGCGCTCGTCGCGCTCGGCGAGCTTCTGGGCGATGAAGGTGCGCGCGGTGCCGGCCTCGACCTCCGCCTTGAAGCGGCGCGCCGCCTCTTCGTAGAGGTCGGTGTCGCCCCAGACGTAGCGTGCCTCGACCAGCGCGGTGCGGATCGTCACGTCCTTCTTCGCCTCGCGCACCATCTCGTCGAGCGAGCGCGAGGAATGGCCGACCTTCAGCCCCATGTCCCACAGCGAATAGAGCATCGATTCGATGACCTGCTCGCACCAGCCGGTCTGCTTCCACGGCGTGAGGAAGCCGATGTCGACGTCCGAATGCGGCGCCATCTCGCCGCGACCGTAGCCGCCGACCGCGATCAGCGTCATCCGCTCGGCGGCGGTGGGATTGGTGTTGCGGTAGAGCCGCTGGACGGTGAAGTCCCACAGCAGCCGCAGGATCTGGTCGATCAGGAAAGCGCCCGCCGCCGCCGCTTCCAGTCCGCGCGAGGGGTGTTCGGCGAAGCGCCGCGCGATCTCGGCGCGGCCGGCGTCGAGCGCCTGCTTCAGGCGATCGGTGGCGGCGCGGCGGAGTGCGGCGGTGTCCTTTGCCTCCAGCGCGGCGAGCGCATCGGCGATGGCGCGACGGTCGATGATCGCGCGGCGGTGCGGGACATGCTCGAAGCGGGACATGGCTTCGAGATAGAGATTGTACGCGATGCGCGCCACAAGTTCGGCGTCACCCCGGCCTTGGGCCGGGGTCCACCTATCGCCAATGTCTGAGCTTGCGGCACCGTGGATGCCGGAACAAGTCCGGCATGACGACTAATTTGATCAATCCGCCGCCTTGGCCACGCCCACCAGCGCCGGGCGGAGCAGGCGGTCCTTGAGCATATAGCCGGCCTGCATCTCCTGCACGATCGTGCCGGGCTCGGCGTCCGCGCTCGGGATCTCGAGCATCGCCTGGTGGCGATTGGGGTCGAGCTTCTCGCCCATCGCGGTGATCTTGGCGATGCCGTGGCGGGCGAAGACGTTGTCGAGCTCGCGCCCGGTCGCCTCGATGCCGGTGACCAGGCCCTTGAGCTTCTCGTCCTCGCGCAGCTCGGCGGGAATCGCCGCCAGGCCGCGCGCGAGGTTGTCGGCGACCGACAGCAGGTCGCGGGCGAACGCCGTGACTGCATAGGCGCGCGCGTCCTGCAGCTCCTTCTCCGCGCGGCGCAGCGAGTTCTGCGCATCGGCGCGCGCATAGAGCACCGCCGCCTTCGCCTCCGCCAGTTCCTCGGCGAGCTTGGCGACCTGATCGTGATCGGCGACCTCCGGAGCGGCCTCCGCGGTTTCCTCGCGCAGGTCCACGGTTTCCGCGGTCAATTCTTCCCCGTTCGGCGGGGACTGGTTCTTGGTCTCGTCGTTCATTGCGTCCGTTTTCAAAAATTCAACCGAGCAGGCGCGCCAGTGTCGCCGCCGTGAAATCCACCATGGGCACGACGCGCGCATAGTTCAACCGCGTCGGGCCGATCACGCCGACCACGCCGACCACCTGACCGTCCAACGCGCGAACCGGCTGGGCGATCACCGACGAGCCCGACAGGGCAAACAGCTTGTTCTCCGATCCGATGAAGATGCGCGCGGCATCGGCCTCGCGCGCGCTGTCGAGCAGGCGGGCGATCTCCTCCTTGCCCTCGAGCTCGTCGAGCAAGCCGCGCACCCGGTCGAGGTCGGCGGCGGCCGCCGGATCGATCAGGTTGGCCTGGCCGCGCACGATCAGCACGGGGCGATGGCCGGGGTCCTCGCTCCACACGGCGAGGCCGCGCTCGACCAGCGCGCGGGTGAAGCGGTCGAGCCGGGCGCGCTCCTCCGCGATCTCGCGCGTGATCAGGCGCCGCGCCTCGGTGAGGGTGCGGCCGGCGAGCGCGGCGCTCAGGTAGTTGGAGGCCGATTCGAGCGCGGAGGACGTCATGCCCGGCGGCAGGTCGACGACGCGGTTCTCGACCGATCCGTCCTCGCCGACCAGCACCGCGAGCACTCGGCCCTGGCCGAGCGGCGCGAAGCCGAACTGGCGCAGCACCGGCTCGCGCTTCGGCACCAGCACCAGGCCGGCGCAGGAGGACAGGCCGGAAAGCGCGGCGGTGGTGGCGGCGATCGCTTCCTCGATCGGGCCGGTGTTCGACGCGCGCGATTCGATCGCGGCGCGCTCCTCGGGCGTGGGCGCGACGGCGTGCATCATGCCGTCGACGAACAGGCGAAGGCCCGATTCGGTCGGCATCCGCCCGGCGGAGGTATGCGGCGCGGCGAGCAGCCCCGCTTCCTCCAGGTCCTGCATGACATTGCGGATCGAGGCAGGCGAGAGGTTGAGCCCCGGCAGCAGCGAGATCGTCTTCGATCCGACCGGCGCGCCCGTCTCCAGATAGGCTTCGACCACCAGCCGGAACACGTCCCGCGCGCGATCGGTGAGGTCGGTGATCGAGGGGGTCATGGGATTGAATCTAGGATAGCTCGACGCAGGTCTCAACGTGGGCCGACCAGGTCGGCGATCGGCAGGATCGCTTCCGCCCGGCCGAGGGCGGCTCCGATGCGCGCGTTCGCCGCACCTCGGCAACCGGTGTAGAATCCGAGCCGGTCACGCTCGCCCCATTGAACGTTGACGCTCGGGAGATCGGTAGGCGCGTTGCGGCAACCGGACGTTCGGGCGAGGATCAAGCGCATGCCCTTGGGTCGGTACGGCGCCAGCACCGCGGCGAAGTTGCGATATTGTTCCGGCGTGAAGGCGAAACGATGCTCGCCCCTGACCCGGGTGAAATAGCGGCCGCGAAACACGCCGGATCGATCGGTGACCGTGACCTCGAAGACCGGACAGGTGCCTTCGCATCCGCTGCGCGAATAGGTAATCGGTACAGGCGGGCCGATGTCGTCCCGCGCCCCCGCCGAGATACAGGCGGCAAGCGGCAGCAGAAGCAACTTTCGGATCATCCGCCGACACTGGCGCGTTGCGCTCCCGCCGTCTAGGGCCGCAGCAACTGATACGGAGACCTCCATGCGACCTTCCGGCCGCGCGCCCGACGAGATGCGCGCCATCACCATCGAGCCGAACTTCACCCGCCACGCCGAGGGATCGGTGCTGATCGGCTTCGGCGACACCAGGGTGCTGGTCACCGCCAGCGTCGAGGAGCGCGTGCCGCCGTTCCTGCGCGGCAAGGGCGAGGGCTGGGTGACGGCGGAATATGGCATGCTGCCGCGCGCCACCCATACCCGTGGCCAGCGCGAGGCGGCCAAGGGCAAGCAGTCGGGCCGCACGCAGGAGATCCAGCGGCTGATCGGCCGCAGCCTGCGCGCCGTCACCGACCTCAAGCTGCTCGGCGAGCGGCAGATCACGCTCGACTGCGACGTGATCCAGGCCGATGGCGGCACGCGCACCGCCTCGATCTCGGGCGCGTGGGTGGCGCTGAGGCTCGCGGTCGACAAGCTGCTGGCGAACGGGTTGATCGCGGTCGATCCGATCCAGCACAAGGTCGCCGCGGTGAGCTGCGGCATCTATCAGGGCGTGCCGGTGCTCGACCTTGACTATCCCGAGGATTCGACCGCCGAGGCCGACGCCAATTTCGTGCTGCTCGACGACGGCAAGATCGCCGAGGCGCAGGCGACCGCCGAGGGTGCCTGCTACGACGAGGAGGGGCTGCTGCGGCTGCTCCGGCTCGCGCGGATCGGCTGCACGCAGATCTTCGCGGCCCAGGACAAGGCGACCGGACGGTGAGCGGCGAAGGCGACGCCCCCCAGGCGATCCGCAAGCTCCGGCCGGGCAAGCTGGTGATCGCCAGCCACAATGCCGGCAAGGTGCGCGAGATCGAGGCGCTGCTCGGGCCCTATGGCGTGCAGCCGGTCTCGGCCAAGGCGCTCGACCTGCCGGAGCCCGAGGAGACGGGGACGACCTTCGTCGCCAATGCCGAGCTGAAGGCGCTGCAGGCGGCCGACCTGTCGGGGCTGCCGGCGCTGGCGGACGACAGCGGGCTGTGCGTCGAGGCGCTGGGCGGCGAGCCCGGCATCTTCTCGGCCCGCTGGGCGGGGCCGGACCGCGACTTCCGGGTGGCGATGGAGCTGGTCGAGCGCAACATCGCCGCGACCGGGCCTCATCCGCCGCGCGATGCCCATTTCGTCTGCGCGCTCGCGCTCGCCTGGCCGGACGGGCATGTCGAGTGGTTCGAGGGCCGCGTCGACGGCACGCTGGTGTGGCCGCCGCGGGGGGACAAGGGCTTCGGCTATGATCCGATGTTCGTGCCCAACGGCCATGAGCAGACCTTCGGGGAGATGGACCCGGACGCCAAGCACGCGATCAGCCACCGCGCCGACGCGTTCCGGCAGCTGGTGGCGGCGGTGTTCTAGAATCAAGCTCCTCCCCGGCACGGGGAGGGGGACCAGCCGTAGGCTGGTGGAGGGGGCTCTCCGCAAGCGATTCCGTCGAGGTGGGCCCCCTCCACCACCGCCTTCGGCGGCGGTCCCCCTCCCCGTGCCGGGGAGGAGCTTCGAGTCAGGGCAGCGCCCGCTCGCCGTAGATGTTGCCGGCGGGGAGATAGCGGCAGACCAGATATTCGTCGCGGCGGTTGGACGCCATCGCGCAGCCGACGCGGGTGGTGCGCGACCAGATGATCTGGCTGTAATGGCCGACGTCGCCGAACCGGCCGGTGCGGCTGACGTTGGGAATCGGGCCGTTCACGAAGTTGCGCTGCTCGTCGAGCCAGTGCTGGACCATCTCGTCATAGCGATAGGCTCCGCGCGTGCCGGTCCAGAGGTTCTCGCCCTGATTGGGGTTCCCGCGCGGCTGCGGCGAATGCTCGAACCGGCGGGTGCGCGCCATCTCCTGCGCATAAGCGGCGGCATCGGCGGCAAGCCCGTCGTCCCACGCGAGCGGCGGCTGGCGGACCGAGGCGCGCGCGGCGTTGTGCATCGTCATCACCGCGCGCTGCAGCAGCGCCTGCCCGCGCGGCGCATTGCCCTCGAACGGACGCGGCTCGACGACACGCGGCGGCGCTTCCGACGAGCAGGCCGCCAGCAGTGCGGTCAGGACAAGGGTCAGCTTCCGCCCGATCATCACCGCGACCCTAATCGGGGCCGCATGAACGTCCGGCAACTCCTCAATAGCGAATGAAGGCGGTCAGCGAGGCGATGTGCGCCACGTTGGTCCGCCCGCCGGGAGCATCGCGGAGCTGGTTCATGTAGCCGGCCTCGAGCGTCGACTTGCCCGGCAATGGAATGACCGCGCCGACGAAGCTGCGCAGCTGGTCGAATTCCTCCACCGCCCAGCCGCCCGACTTGAGCCCCCAGAAGCCTTCCGCCCACACCAGCGCGGCGACACCCCGCTTGCGATCGCTCAACGCGTGCTCATAGCGCAGCATCTCGCGCAGGCGCAGCGCCATGCCGCCGCCATCGGAGCGCCAGCGCTGCTCGAACCGGGTGCGCGAGGACAGGTCGGAGCGGCCCGCCTTGTGCAACGACCAGCTGAGCTGCTGGAAGCTGCGCTCCTCGTTGCGGCCGGGGATGCCGGCGCCGCTCGGCTCCTCGATATGGGCATAGCCCTGGTAGAGGGTGATCTCCGGCGTGAGCTTGTAGCCGATCGCACCGCGCAGCAGCAGCTGCGACAGGCGGGAGACGTCGTCGGTCACGCGCGGCTGCACCTCCGCGAAATAGACCAGCCGGTCGTCGATCGATCCCATCGCGGTGACGTTGACCCAGACCGCCGAATCGTGGTCGGTCTGCGCCACCGCCGGGCTGGCTGCGGCCAAGGCGGCGGCGATGAGGATTGGACGAAAACGCATGAGATACTCCCGAACGGACACGTCGGTGCCGGCCGGTAGCAGGATCGGCTTTGCCCGATCTTTGCCCGATCGTTATCGCGCGTGACATGATCCCCGCCCCGCCGCTCGCGCTCTACGTCCATTGGCCGTTCTGCGTGTCGAAATGCCCCTATTGCGACTTCAACAGCCATGTCCGCGACGAGGTCGATCAGACGCGCTGGCGGGAAGCGCTGCTCGCCGACCTCGCCCATGAGGCGGCGCTGCTGCCGGGACGGCGGCTGGGGTCGGTGTTCTTCGGCGGCGGCACGCCCTCGCTGATGCCGCCGGAGACGGTGGCGGCGGTGCTGGAGGCGGCCGATGCGGCCTGGGGATTCGCGGACGGTGCCGAGATCACGCTGGAGGCCAATCCCTCCTCGGTCGAGGCGGCGCGGTTCGGTGACCTGGCGCGGGCCGGGGTCAATCGCATTTCGCTGGGGCTGCAGGCGCTCGACGATGCGGCGCTCGCCTTCCTCGGCCGGGCGCATGACGTGGCGGAGGGGCTGGCGGCGCTCGATACGGCGCAGCGGGCGTTCGCGAGGGTGAGCTTCGACCTGATCTACGCCCGGTCCGGCCAGGACCTTGCGGCGTGGGAAGCGGAGCTGACGCGCGCGCTCGCGTTCGGGACCGAGCATCTGTCGCTCTACCAGCTCACCATCGAACCGGGCACACGCTTCGCCACCCTCGCTGCCAAGGGCGAGCTGGAGATCCCCGACGGCGACGCGGCGGCCGAGCTGTTCGAGGCGACCGCGGCGATGACCGCGACCGCCGGGCTGCCGCGCTACGAGGTGTCGAACCATGCGCGGCCGGGCGCGGAGAGCCGCCACAACCTCGCCTATTGGCGCTACCGTGATTACGCCGGCATCGGCCCCGGCGCGCACGGTCGGCGCGGGGGGCTCGCGACCTTTCGCCGGAAGAAGCCCGAGAACTGGCTCGCCGCGGTCGACCGCAACGGCCACGGCATCGAGAGCGAGGACCCGCTCGACACGCACACCCAGGCGATCGAGGCGCTGCTGATGGGGCTGCGGCTCGCCGAGGGAGTCGAGCCCGACCCGACGATCCTCGACGAGGCGGCGGTGGGTCGCCTCGTCACGGAAGGCCTGCTGGCCCGGAGCGGCCCGCGCCTCGCCGTCACGGATGCCGGCGTGCTGCTGCTCGACGGCATCCTGAAGGCGATCGTGCGGCCCTAAGGGGTTACCGCGCGAACCCCGACGGCGCCGGCGACACCGTCACCGTCGTGCCGCCGCGGACCTCCTGCACCTCGAGCGCCCGTTCCGCCACGCCGTCGCGGCCGAAGCGGAAGGCGCCGTCGAGGCCGGCGAAGCCGCCGCTGTCGCCGAGCTGGTTCTGCGGGAAGCGCGTGCCCACCCGCCAGTCGCGGGCGATGCGCACGGTCAGCAACACCGCGTCATAGCCGAGGCTCGACAGGCGATAGGGCGCGCTGCCGAAGCGTGTGCGGTACTTGGTGGCATATTGGCGATAGAGCGTGTCCGACACGCTGGCGAACCAGGCGCCGTTCAGCGCCGGACGGCTGCCGAGCGAGGCGTCGGTGTTCCACAGCTCGGTGCCGAGCACGCGCGCCGACGCGCCGCCATTGCGGCGGATCGCCGGCACCGCCAGCGCCGCGGTGCCGGCCGAATCGGCGATCAGCACCGCCTGGAACGGCGAGGTCCGGGGCATCCGCGCCACCGCCGCGGCGATCGAGCCGGAGCTGCGGTCGTAGGTCTGCATCGTCACCACCTTGCCCCCGGCGCCCTCGACCGCGCGCAGGAAGGCATTGGACGCGCGCTCGCCATAGAGGCCCTTGGGCACCAGCCCGGCGAAGTTGGTGATGCCGCTCTTACGGGCATAGTCGACCACCCGCTCGATCGACTGGCCCGGCATGTAGCCGAGCACATAGACGCCATCGCCAGCGACCGAGGCGTCGTTGGAGAAGCTCAGCACCGGCACGCCCGCGCGCTTGGCGATCGGCGCGACCACGCGCACATCCTCCGAGAGGAGCGGGCCGAGGATGAGCTGGTTGCCTTCTGAGATCGCGCGATTCGCCGCGGCCGCGGCGCCGGCAGCGGTGTCGTAGCTGGTGATGCGCACGCGCTCGTTCTGCGTGTCGAGCAGCGCGAGCTGGGTCGCGTTGGCGAGGCTGCGGCCGACCGCCGCGTTGGTGCCCGACAGCGGCACCAGCAGCGCGACGCGGTGGCGCTCGACGTCCTCGGGCAGCGTCGAGGTGGCAGGTGCCTTGGGCGGCGGAGCGGTGGGCGGCGGTGCTTCGGGCGCCGGCCCCTTGGGGACGAGCGTCGCGCATCCCGCCAGCAACGCGGCTCCCGCCAGCGCGATCAGCTGCCTCAATGCACCGCGCCGTTGCGTCCTGCTTGCCGCATCCGCCATAGACTATCCCCTCATGAACGCCGAACTCTCCCCCGGCCTCTACATCGTCGCGACCCCGATCGGCAATCTCGGCGACCTCTCCCCGCGCGCCGCGGAGGTGCTGAAAGGCGCCGACGTGATCGCGGTCGAGGACAGCAGGGTCACCGCCAAGCTGTTGAATCACCTCGGCATCAAGCGGCCGATGACGCCGTACCACGACCATAATGCCGAAGCGGTACGCCCCGGCCTGGTGGCGCGGATGGCGGCAGAGACGGTGGTGCTGGTGTCGGACGCGGGGACGCCGCTGATCTCCGACCCAGGCTACAAGCTGGTGCGCGACGCGCGCGCGGCAGGACATCCGGTGACGACGATCCCCGGCCCCTGCGCGGCGATCGCGGCGCTGACGCTGGCGGGGCTGCCGACCGACCGGTTCCTGTTCCTCGGCTTCCTCCCCGCGAAGGCCGGCGCCCGCGCGACGGCGATCGCGGAGGTGGCCGGCGTGCGGGCGACGCTCATCCTGTACGAGAGCGGCCCGCGGCTGGCGGCGACGCTGGCCGCGCTGGCGGAAGGGCTCGGCGACCGCGAGGCCGGGGTCGCGCGCGAGATCACCAAGCGATTCGAGGAATGCGTGACCGGGACGCTCGGCGAGCTGGCAGCACGCTATGCCGATGCGCCGCCGAAGGGCGAGATCGTGGTCATCGTCGCCCCGCCCGGCGAGCGGGCGCCGGCGAGCGAAGAGGATGCAGACGCGGCGCTCAAGGAAGCGCTGGCACGCCTGCCCGCCTCCAAGGCGGCAGCGGAAGTGGCGAAGCGGCTGGGGCTCGACCGGCGCGCGCTCTACGCGCGGGCGATGGAACTCAAGGATGCGTGACCGACGTGCCGCCGAAGCCGCCGGCCGGCGCGGCGAGCGGATCGCGGGGTGGTGGCTGCGGCTCAAGGGCTGGCGCATCCTCGCCCGGCGCGTGCGGACGCCGGCCGGCGAGGTCGACCTGATCGCGCGGAGGGGCAATCTGGTCGCCTTCGTCGAGGTCAAGGCGCGCGCCAGCGATGTCGAACTCGATTTCGCGATCGACCAGCGGCGGCTCTCGCGCGTCGCGGCGGCGGCGGAATATCTGATGCCGCGCTATGCCGGCCCGGGCGACGACATCCGCGTCGACGTGATCCTGCTCGCCCCGCGCACGGCGCCGCGGCACATCGAGAATGCCTGGATCGGGTGACTTCCGCGCCGCCACTTCCTAAGTGGCGGTCCGCGCTGATGGAGATTTGCGAATGGGCCTGAGTGTCGCCGTCCAGATGGACCCGCTCGAATCGATCAACATCGCCGGCGATTCGACCTTCGCGCTGATGCTGTCGGCGCAGGCGCGCGGGCACAGGCTGTTCCACTATGCGGCCGAGGACCTGAACTACGCCGACGGGCATGTGTGGACAGAGGCGCATCCGGTGACGGTGCAGCGCGTCGAAGGCGACCATTTCCGCTTCGGCGAGCCGGTGCGGCTCGATCTCGGCGACCAAGCCGACGTGGTGCTGATGCGCCAGGACCCGCCGTTCGACCTCGGCTACATCACCGCCACCCACCTGCTCGAGCGGATCAGCGACAGAACCCTGGTGGTCAACGATCCGGCCAGCGTGCGCAACGCGCCGGAGAAGGTGTGGGTGCTCGACTTCGCGCGCTTCATGCCGCCGACCCTGGTCACCCGCAGCCTCGCCGAGGCACGCGCCTTCCTCGCCACGCATGGCGAGATCGTGGTGAAGCCGCTCCACGGCAACGGCGGCAAGGCGATCTTCAAGGTCGGCCGCGACGGGGCGAACCTCGCCTCACTGATCGAGGTGTTCAACACCGCCTATCGCGAACCGCACATGCTCCAGGCATTCCTGCCCGGCGTGGCGAAGGGCGACAAGCGCATCGTGCTGGTTGACGGCGAGGTCGCGGGGGCCGTCAACCGCATCCCGGGCGAGGGCGAGATCCGATCGAACCTCGCGGTCGGGGGGAAAGCCGCGAAGACGGAGCTGACACCGAAGGAGCAGGAAATCTGCGCGGCGCTCGGGCCGGAGCTCAAGCGGCGCGGCCTGATCTTCGTCGGCATCGACGTGATCGGCGGGGAGTGGCTGACCGAGATCAACGTCACCTCCCCCACCGGCATCGTCGCGATCGACCGCTTCAACGGCACCGACACCGGGGCGATGATCTGGGAGGCGATCGAGCGGCGGGTGGCCGAGCGCGCCCGCTGATGTTCGACTTCACCCACAACCCGGTGTTCGTCAGCTACTGGGGCATCTTCTTCCTGATGATGCTCGAGAACGTGATCCCGCCGGTGCCATCCGAGGTGATCATGGGGATCGCGGGGATCGCCGCAGCCGAGGGCAAGCTCAACCTTGCCGGCATCCTCGCCGCCGGCACCACTGGCACGGTGCTCGGCAACCTCGTCTGGTACGAGATCGGCCGGCGCTTCGGCTATGAGCGGCTGAAGCCCTGGGTCGACCGTTGGAGCCGCTGGCTGACGATGGAATGGCAGGACGTCGAGAATCTCCGCCGCCACTTCCTGCGGCACGGCGGCAAGACGGTGTTCGTGTTCCGCTTCCTGCCGTTCGGCCGGACGATGATCTCGCTGCCGGCAGGGCTGATGCACATGGGGTTCGCCAAGTTCGTCACCTACACCGCGGCAGGCAGCCTGGTGTGGAATGTGATCCTGGTCGGCGTCGGCTATTGGCTCAAGACCAACATCGACGAGATCGACCGCTATGTCGGGCCGATCGTCATGGTCATCGTGGCCGCATTGGTGCTGACCTACATCTGGCGCGTGATCACCTGGAAGCCGCGGAAAAGCGCACCGGCCGAAGCCGAGTAGCGATCACGCCCGCGGATGGGCGTTGCGGTAGACGTCGAGCAGATGCGCGGCATCGACTGCGGTGTAGACCTGGGTCGAGCTGAGGCTCGCATGCCCCAACAGCTCCTGCAGCGCGCGCAGGTCCGCGCCGCGGCCGAGCAGGTGGGTCGCGAAGCTGTGGCGCAGCGCGTGCGGCGTGGTACGGGGTGGGAGACCTAGCCGCGTCCGCGCAGCGCGAACCGAGCGGCGCACTACGGCCGGCGAGAGCGGACCACCCTTGGCGCCGCGGAACAGCTCGGCGTCGCGGGAAACGCCCCAGGGCTGGAGCGCGACATAATGCTCGATCGCCTCGCGCACCTGCGGGAGCAGCGGCACGATGCGGGTCTTGGCGCGCTTGCCGGTGACCGCCATCGTCTCGCCGAGCGGCAGCACCGCGCCGGTCAGCCCCAGCGCCTCGCCGATGCGTAGCCCGGCGCCATAGAGCAGCAGCAGCACCGCCCAGTCGCGCGCGGCGATCCAGGGTTCGGCGGCGTCCTCGGCGACCTCCTCGGCAAGCGCGATCGCTTCGTCGGGCGCGATCGGGCGCGGCACGCCCTTCTTGACCCGCGGCCCCTTGAGCCGCGGCGGCTCGGCCCCACCGAAGGCGAGGAAGCCGCGCACCGCCGACAGCTCGCGCGCGGCGGAGGTGTTGGAGAGGCCGTCTTTCCGCCGCGCGGCGAGGAAGGCGCGCAAGTCCGCCGGTGTGATCCTGCACAGCGCAGCCAGGTCCACCGCCTCGCCCCAATGCTGCTGGAGGAAGGCGACGAGCCGCTCCGCCGTCGCCTGATAGGCGCGCACGGTATGCGCCGACCGCCGCCGGTCGCGAGCAAGGTGCGCGGCGTAGAGAAGAGGCAAGGGCTCGGACACGAGCAGAGCCTATCCCAATCGCGGCCTCCACCAAAGCGAAGAGGCTGCTACTCCCGCGCCAATCGCGCGATCCGCGCCTCATGCTCGGCCTTGCCGAACGGAAAGCGCAGGAACAGCACCGCCGAAAGCGTCGCCAGCGCGAGATAGATCACGCTGAACACGATCGTCAGCCGGTCGATCGTCCCCACCGGCACCTGCCCCGGCGTCGCCTTCTCGGGAAAGGCCGCGATCGCCAGGATCATCCCGGCCAGGAAGATGCCGATGCCGGAGGTGCATTTCTGCACGAAGAAAGAGCCGGCGAAGAACACGCCCTCGGAGCGCAGGCCCGTGCGCGTCTCCGAATCCTCGACCACGTCGGCCATCATCGACGCGCCGATGATGAAGGCGGACACGCTGAGCGCGGTGCTGGCGATGTAGAAGGAGAACAGCACCGGGAGCAGCGCGGGCTCGCCGGGTTCGGGGAACCATCCCGCCAGCCGCAGCCAATAGGGCGCGGTCTGGAAGACCATCGCCGCCAGCACCGCCCCGCCTGCCGCGCGCGGCTTGCCGAAATGCTTGGCGGCGCGCGGCGCCAGCAGGAACGCCAGGATCACGCCCGCGAACAGCACCAGCATCAGATAGACGAAGGTCGCACCCTTGAAGCCCCACACGTAGCTGTAAAGATAGTTGGACAGCGCATAGCTGATCCCCTGATTGGTATAGGCGCACACCCCCGCCAGCATCAGAATCAGGAAGGCGCGGTTCCGCACCGTCGCGACCAGCTCGGCGAAGCTGCTCTTCAGCGTCCCCTCGCGCACCTCGGGCCGCGGCAACCGCTTGATCTCATGGTGCGTGCCGAGGGCGGAGACCAGGATCGCCGCCGCCATCAGCACTGCTCCGGCAATGGCGAAATGGGCATAACCCGCGCGGTTGAGCAGCCCGTTCGGATACTCCGGCGTCGGCGCGAGGAAGACCTGATAGGCCGCGAGCAGCATCAGCAGCCCGCCGGCCCAGCCGAACAGATAGCGATAGGCCATGATCCGCGTGCGCTCGTCGTAATCGGCGGTGAGCTCTGGCGTCAACGCGACCGAGGGCACCTCGTAGCAAGACACTGCCGAGCGCACGACCACGGCGATCACGAACAGCCAGACGAGCGTCATCGGCTCCGACAGCGCGGGTGGGTTCCACAACAGCACCCAGCCGATCGCGATCGGCAGCGCCGCGCCGTACATCCACGGATGCCGCCGCCCCCAACGCCCGCGCGTGCGGTCGGAGAAGAAGCCGACCGCCGGATCGATCATCGCGTCGATCAGCAGCGCGCACATCACCACCAGCCCGACCGTCGCGGCCGGGAGCCCCACCACCTGGTTGTAGAACAGGAGCAGGAAGGTGCCGAATCCCGAATCCTTCACGCCATAGGCGACCGCGCCGAAGGCATAGGCGAGCATCGTCCCCTGCCCGATCCGCCGCACCGGCGGCAGCGCGCTCCCGCCGGTTTCGCCGCGCGCCATGTCGGTCACTGTCCTGCAACCTTGGCGATGGCGTCGAAGAAGCTCGGCGCCGCCGGATCCCAGCTGTGACGCGGCCCGATGTTCATGCCGCCATCGATAAGGAAATGCGTGCCGGTGACGAACCCGGCCTCGTCGCTCAGCAGATAGGCGATCGCGGCGGCGATGTCCTCTGGCCGGCCTGCGCGCGCGATCGGCTGCGCCTGGGCGGCGACGCCGGCGATCATGGCATTGGCCTGCTCGCGCGCCGCGCCGTCGATGCCGAGCGAGGCGGTGAAGATGTTGGTGGTGATGAAGCCTGGCGCGACCGCGTTCACCCGGATGCCGTGCTGCGCCAGCTCCGCCGCCGCGATGCGGGTCAGGTGGAGCACGCCGGCCTTGGCCACCGAATATGCGATCGGCGCCGCCCCCGACTGGAACGCCGAGACCGAGGAGGTGTTGACGATCGCCCCGCCCCCGCGCTTCGCCATCAACGGCGCGGCATAGCGGATACCCATCGCCACCGACCGCAGCAGCAGCGCATGGGTGCGGTCCCACTCCTCCGCCGAGATCGCGTCGATCCGCTCGCGCGACCCGCCGGCGCCCGCATTGTTGACGAGCGCATCAAGCCCGCCCGCCGCATCCGCCGCTCCGACCAGCGCCGCGATCTCGGCCGGATCGCTGACGTCGCAATGCCGGTAATGTCCATCGATCGCCGCCGCCACCGCTTCCCCGCCGGCGTCGTCGATGTCGCCGATCCACACCTCGGCACCCTCGCTCGCCAGCCGCTCGGCGGTGGCGCGCCCGATCCCCGATGCGCCGCCGGTGACGACTGCGCGCTTGCCCTCGAACCGCATGCGCTCTCCTGTCTTTCCCAGGCAGCATAGGGGCGGTCCGGCGTCCGTCAATCGGCCCGGTTGGAAAATGCGGTATGCTGCGCTTGCGGCCTGCGCGGTCGGCGGTTAGCAGAGTCGCAGAAGATAAAGGAGCGGATGCGGTGGCCCTCGACGCCGAGACCTTCGACGCGCTGATCGATACGGTACGGCGATTCGTCGCCGAACGGCTGCGCCCGCTCGAGGCCGAGGTCGAGGCCCGCGACGCCATCCCCGATGCGGTGATCGAGGAGATGAAGGCGATGGGTCTGTTCGGCCTGTCGATCGCGGAAGAACACGGTGGCCTCGGTCTGACCATGAGCGAGGAAGTGCGCGTCGCGATCGAGCTCGGCCGCACCACGCCGGCGTTCCGATCGGCGTTCGGCACCAATGTCGGGATCGGCAGCCAGGGCCTGGTGATGGCCGGCACACCCGAGCAGAAGGCTGCATGGCTGCCGCGCATTGCCAGCGGCGAGGTGATCACCAGCTTTGCACTGACCGAACCCGACGTCGGCTCCGATTCGGGCAGCGTGAAGGCGCGCGCGGTGCGGGACGGCGACGTGTATCGCCTCTCCGGCACCAAGCGCTTCATTACCAATGCCGACAAGGCCGATCTGTTCACGGTGATGGCACGTACCGGCGACGAGCCGGGCGGACGCGGCGTCTCCGCCTTCCTGGTGCCGCGCGACCTGCCGGGCGTCTCGATCGGCGAGCCCGAGAAGAAGATGGGACAGAAGGGCGCCAGGGTCGCCGACGTGAACTTCGATGACGTCACTGTCCCCGTCATCAATCGGCTCGGTGAGGAAGGCGAGGGTTTCAAGATCGCCATGCGCGTGCTCGACCGAGGCCGGCTGCATATCTCCGCGGTCTGCGTCGGTGTCGCCGAGCGCCTCATCGCCGACTGCGTCGCCTATGCCAGCGAACGTCGGCAGTTCGGCAAGCCGATCGCCGACCACCAGCTCATCCAGGCGATGGTCGCCGACAGCAAGACCGAAGCGCTCGCCGCGCGGGCGCTGGTGCTGGAGACGGCGGCGGCGAAGGACGCCGGTCGGGAGGTGGTGCTGGAATCGGCGGCCGCGAAATATTTCGCCAGCGAGATGGTCGGCCGCGTCGCCGATCGCGCGGTGCAGATCTACGGCGGCGCCGGCTACATCGCCGATTACGGCATCGAGCGGCTCTACCGCGACGTCCGCCTGTTCCGCATCTACGAAGGCACCAGCCAGATCCAGCAGCTCATCATCGCCCGCGAGACGCTGAAGCGCGGCGGCTGACCAACAAGGAGAGAAACATGAGCCTCAACAGCCTCTTCAGCCTGGAGGGCAAGGTCGCCCTCGTCACCGGCGGATCGCGCGGGATCGGCAAGATCATCGCCAAGGGCTTCATCGAACAGGGCGCGAAGGTCTACATCTCCTCGCGCAAGGCACCGGCCTGCGAGGAGACCGCGGCCGAGCTCGGCCCCAACTGCATCCCGCTGCCGCAGGACGTCTCGACGGTGGAAGGCTGCCGCGCGCTCGCGACCGCGATTGCGGAGCACGAGGATCACCTCGACATCCTCGTCAACAACGCCGGCGCCGCTTGGGGCGAACCGTTCGAGCAGTTCCCGGAGGCCGGCTGGGACAAGGTGATGGACCTCAACGTCAAGTCGCCCTTCTTCCTGACCCAGGCGTTGCACGGCCTGCTCAAGGCGAAGGCGAGCTTCGACGCACCGTCGAAGGTGATCAACATCACCTCGATCGACGGCCTGCGCCTCAATCCGTGGGAGACCTACAGCTACCACGCATCCAAGGCGGCGCTGATCTACCTCACCAAGCGCATGGCCGCGCGGCTGATCAAGGACGCGATCATCGTCACCAGCCTCGCCCCGGGCGCCTTCGCCAGCGAGATGAACCGCGCCGCGCGCGATCATGGCGACGAGGTCGCCAAGCGCATCCCGATGCGCCGCATCGGCAATTTCGAGGACATGGCCGGGGCGGCGATCTTCCTGGCCAGCCGCGCGTCGGATTATGTCGTGGGGGACACGCTGGTGGTCGATGGGGGTCTGGTCAACGCGTCGCTGGGGAGCAGCATCGACGCCTGAGCAATTCCTCCCCGAACTCGTTCGGGGAGGGGGACCGCGCCCGTAGGGCGTGGTGGTAGGGAAAGCTGCCGCAGGCAGCGCGGCCCACCTCCGCCACCGGCTACGCCGACGGTCGCCTCCCCAAGCAAGCTTGAGGAGGATTGGGGTTACCGCGCGATCCCGCCCGCCGCGAGCACGGCCAGCGTCACCAGCTCGCTCGCGGTCGAGGTCATCGGCGCGACCTGGACCGGCTTCTCCATGCCGATCAGCATCGGACCGATCACGCTGTCGCCGCCGAGCTCGCGCAGCAGCTTGGCCGAGATGTTGGCCGACTGCAGCCCCGGCATGATCAGCACATTGGCCGGACCGGAAAGCCGCGCGAAGGGATAGTTGGCGAGCTGCTTCGGGTTGAGCGCCACGTCGGGCGCCATCTCGCCCTCGTACTCGAACCCGACCTGCCGGCCGTCGAGCACCTTCACGGCGGCGCGGATGTTGTCGAGCCACTGGCCCTCGGGATTGCCGAAGGTCGAATAGCTGAGGAAGGCGACACGCGGCTCGTGCCCCATCCGCCGTGCGACCAGTGCGGTCTGCTCGGCGATGTCGGCGAGCTCCTCGGCATTGGGCCGCTCGTTGATCGTGGTGTCGGCCATGAACACGGTATGGGTCTGCCCGACCATCAGGTGAATGCCGAACGGCGTGCGCCCGGCGACGGGATCGATCACGCGCCGCACCTCGCGGATCGTCTGGGCATAGGTGCGGGTGACGCCGGTGATCATCGCATCGGCCTCGCCGAGCTGGAGCAGCACCGCGCCGAAGATGTTGCGGTCCTGATTGATCATTCGTTCGGCATCGCGCCGGAGATAACCGCGCCGCTGCAGCCGCTTGTAGAGGAAGTCGACCATCGTCGGCACCAGCGTCGAGGTACGGCTGTTGTGCACCTCATAGCTCTCCGGATCGCTCACCCCGAGTGCGCGCAGGCGATCGTGGACGTCCTCGCGCCCGACCAGCACCGGCGTGCCGTAGCCGCCCTCGCGGAAGGCGATCGCCGCGCGCAGCACCACTTCCTCCTCGCCTTCGGCGAACAGCACACGCTTGGGATGCGCCCGCGCGCCTTCATAGGCGAGCGTGAGCACCGACGTCGTCGGGTTGAGCCGCGCACGCAGTGCCTGGCGATAGGCGGCCATGTCGAGAATCGGCTTGGTCGCGACGCCCGAATCCATCGCCGCCTGCGCGACGGCGGAGGGGACATTCTCCATCAGGCGCGGGTCGAACGGCGCCGGGATGATATATTCGGGCCCGAACACATGGCGTACGCCATAAGCCGCGGCGACCTCCTCCGGCACCCGCTCGCGCGCCAGCTCGGCGATCGCCTTGGCCGCGGCGATCTTCATCGCGTCGTTGATGCCCGTCGCGCGCACGTCGAGCGCACCACGGAAGATGAAGGGGAAGCCGATGACGTTGTTGACCTGGTTGGGGTAGTCCGACCGCCCCGTCGCGACGATCGCGTCAGGGCGAACCGCCTTGGCCGCCTCCGGCCGGATCTCGGGCTCGGGGTTGGCCATGGCGAAGATGATCGGCGCCTCGGCCATGTGCTTGACCATCTCGGGCTTCAGCGCCCCCGCGGCGGAGAGGCCGAGGAACACGTCCGCGCCCTCCAGCGCCTCGGTCAGCGTGCGGCGCTCGGTGACGGCGGCATGGGCCGACTGCCACTGGTTCACGTCGTCGCGGCCCTGGTAGATCACGCCCTTGCGGTCGCACATGATGACGTGGTCGTGGCGCACGCCCATCGCCTTGATCAGCTCGGTGCAGGCGATCGCGGCGGCACCCGCGCCGTTCACCACCACCTTGATCTCCTCCATCTTGCGCCCGGTGAGCAGCGCGGCATTGATCAGGCCGGCGGCGGTGATGATCGCGGTGCCGTGCTGGTCATCGTGGAACACCGGGATGTTCATGCGCTCGCGCAGCGTCTGCTCGATGATGAAGCACTCGGGCGCCTTGATGTCCTCGAGGTTGATGCCGCCGAAGCTCGGCTCCAAGAGCTCGACCGCGTCGATGAAGCGGTCGACGTCCTCGGTCTTCAGTTCGAGGTCGATCGAATCGACGTCGGCGAAGCGCTTGAACAGCACCGCCTTGCCTTCCATCACCGGCTTGGAGGCGAGTGCGCCGAGATTGCCCATCCCCAGGATCGCGGTGCCGTTGGAGATCACGGCGACCAGGTTGCCCTTGGCGGTATAGTCGTAGGCCGTGGCGGGATCATCGGCGATCGCCTGCACCGGCACCGCGACGCCCGGCGAATAGGCCAGCGCCAGGTCGCGCTGCGTCGTCAGCGGCTTGGACGCGACGATCTCGATCTTGCCCGGGCGGCCCTCCGAGTGAAACAGCAGCGCCTCGCGCTCCGAAAACTGCACGTTCGCTTCTGCTCGTTCGTCGGACATCTATCTCTCCCGGCTCTCGCGCCGGTCTTTAGTCAGCCGTTTCGGAGAAGGGAACCGCATAGCGCCCGTTCGATCCCCTTGCCGTCCGCGCGAGCGCTCGGCTACCTCGGCGCGCATGGCCGATGCCGCTCCCACTCCGATGATGGCCCAATATCTCGCGCTCAAAGCCGAGGCTGAGGATTGCCTGCTGTTCTACCGGATGGGCGACTTCTTCGAGCTGTTCTTCGAGGATGCCAAGATCGCCAGCGCCGTGCTCGATATCGCCCTCACCGCACGCGGCGAGCATGGCGGCGCGCCGATCCCGATGTGCGGTGTGCCCGCGCATGCGATGGAGGGCTATCTCGCCCGCCTGATCAAGGCCGGCCACCGCGTCGCCATCGCCAACCAGACCGAGACGCCGGAAGAGGCCCGCAAGGCGCGTGGCTCCAAGGCGCTGGTCGGCCGCTCGATCATCCGCGTGGTGACGGCGGGCACGCTGACCGAGGAAGCGCTGCTCGATTCGCGCACCGCCAACTGGTGCGCGGCAGTGGGCGAGGCTGGCGGCGCGATCGCCATCGCTGCCGCGGACGTATCGACCGGCCGGTTCGAGGTGATCGAGACGAACGCCGGCAGCCTCGGCGCCGAGCTCGCCCGGCTGAGCCCGGCCGAGGTAGTCGCGGCCGACGGTGGCTTCGCCGACGCGACCGTGTTCCGCCCTCGCGGCGATTTCGACAGTGCGCGCGGCGAGGAGCGGCTCAAGGCCCTGTTCGGCGTCGCGACGCTCGACGGCTATGGCGCGATGTCGCGCGCGGCGCTGGCTGCGGCGGGGGGCCTGGTCGCCTATCTCGAGCATACCGCGCGCGGCGCCCTCCCCTTCCTCCGCCCGCCGCGCATCGTCCGCTCCGAAGCGGCGATGGCGATCGACGCCGCCACCCGCGAGAGTCTGGAGCTGACGATCAGCGCCGCCGGCACCCGCGCCGGATCGCTGCTCGACGCGGTCGACCGCACCGTCACCGGCGCCGGCGCGCGCCTGCTCGGGCAGGACCTGTCCGCACCGCTGATGGACAAGGCGGCGATCGAGGCCCGCCTTGCCCTCGTCCAGCGCTTCCACGACGACGCGGCCCTGCGCGAGCGCATCCGCGCCGCACTCCGGGCCCTCCCCGACATCGGCCGCGCCCTCGGTCGCCTCGCCGCCGGGCGCGGCTCCCCGCGCGACCTGGGGCAGCTGCGCGACGGCCTCGACGGCGCGTGGCGTCTCGGCGAGATGCTCGGCCAGTTCCATGAGCCGGCGCTGCTGGTCGAGCTCGCACCTCAGCTCCAGGGCCATGGCGCGCTCATCGACCTCCTCACCCGCGCGCTCGTTCCGTCGCCGCCGATCGACGCCGCGAACGGCGGCTATATCGCCGAGGGCTATGACGCCGCGCTCGACGACTTGCGCGACGCCGGCGCCGGCGGCCGCCGTGCGATCGCCGCGCTGGAGGCGCAGTATCGCGATCAGACCGGCATCGCTTCGCTCAAGATCCGCCACAACGGTGTGCTCGGCTATCATATCGAGGTGCCGGCCAAGGCCGCCGATCCGCTGATGCGGCCCGACAGCGGTTTCACCCACCGCCAGACGCTCGCCGGCGTGGTCCGCTTCAACGCACCCGAGCTGCATGAGGTAGCGATCAAGGTCGCCCATGCCGGCGCGCACGCTCTCGCCGCCGAGGCCGCGCATCTCGAGGAGCTGACCCAACAGGCGCTCGCCAATCGCGAGCCGATCGCCCGCACCGCCGACGCGCTCGCCCGCCTCGACGTCGCCGCCGGCCTCGCCGAACGGGCGGCGGAGGGCGGCTGGGCACTGCCCGCGCTCGTCGACCACGCCTGTTTCGAGGTCGAGGGCGGCCGCCATCCCGTGGTCGAGGCGGCGGTGGCGAAAGCGGGCGGCCGCTTCGTCGCCAACGACTGCATGTTATCCGAGGGCAACCGTCTGTGGCTGGTCACCGGCCCCAACATGGGCGGCAAGTCGACCTTCCTGCGCCAGAACGCGCTGATCGCGGTACTGGCGCAGGCCGGCAGCTACGTGCCCGCGACGCGCGCGACGCTGGGGCTCGTCGATCGCCTGTTCAGCCGCGTCGGCGCGTCGGACAATCTCGCGCGCGGCCGCTCGACCTTCATGGTCGAGATGGTCGAGACCGCCGCGATCCTGGCACAGGCGACAGCGCGCAGCTTCGTCATCCTCGACGAGGTCGGCCGCGGCACCTCCACCTACGACGGCTTGGCGATCGCCTGGGCGGTGGTCGAGGCGATCCACGAGGACAACCGCTGCCGCTGCCTGTTCGCGACGCATTACCACGAGCTGACGCGCCTCGCCGAGCGCTGCGACGCGCTCACCCTCCACAATGTCCGCGCGCGCGAGTGGAAGGGCGACCTCGTCCTGCTCCACGAGGTGGCGGAGGGTCCCGCCGACCGCAGCTACGGTCTCGCCGTCGCCCGCCTCGCCGGCCTGCCGCCTGCGACGATCAAGCGCGCCAAGGCGGTGCTCGACAAGCTCGAGGCCGGCCGCGAGAAGACCGGCGGTCTCGCCGCGGGACTCGACGACCTGCCGCTGTTCGCCGCGGCCGCCGAAGCGGAGGAGGAGGCGGTCGATGCGCTCCGCGCGGAGCTCGACGGCCTCGACATCGACGCGCTCAGCCCGCGCGAGGCACTGGAGGTGCTGTACCGGCTGAAATCAATGGCCAGCGAGTAAGTCGCAGTCCAGGCAAACGGATAGTCACGAAAACGGATGTAAAGTCGACACCGCCTCCGCTATTTCGACTGGCCAGCCCAAGCACGACTTGTTACGTTCTCCCGTTCACGATCGACAGGGGGGCCGATCATGAAGACGAGCACGCTCGCACTCGCAATATCCGCCGCGGTGATTGCCGGTTGGGCCATAAACTCCGAGGCGCAGGCCCCCGATCCGGCGCCCGCGCCCTACCAGAACAGCGAGACGATGCTCAGCGGCTGGCTGGAAAAGAACTATTCGGACATGATAAGCCTGTGCCTGGGCGGCGTCGGAAAGCTCAAGCTGAAGCGTGACAAACGCGACCATCCGGTCTCCTCCATCCCGAAGATCATCTCCCAGATCCCGGATTTCAGCGTAAAGCGCGTGAAGCCATGGGCGAGCGACCCGCTCACCAGGATCTTTGCTTACGTCTACAAGTCGAGCGACACCCGCTTCGGCGACGTCGTCATCGACAACGGGCGCTATCTCGCCGACGAATACGACAACAGCGAGCAGCAGTTCGTCGACGACGATCGCCAGCTCGTCACCTATGAATCCAACTGCGCGAGCTCGATCAAGGCGGCCGCGGACCTCAATTCCGGATTCTCTCTCGCGGCGATCACCCTGGAGGGCGCCGGCAACAGCGCGATCAACGGCAATTTCAACGAGACCGCCAGCCTGACCGGCGGCAGCTTCGTGTCACCTATCGTCCGGGACTGGACCAAGAACGGCCCTGCCCGCAGCGCGGCCGACCAGTTCAAGGCGGGACTCTGGTTCTGGGAATGGTATCAGCGCAACGGCGTGTCGACGGGCAACCAGCTCCTCTATTCGATCCGGGGATGGATGCTGAGCCGCAATATCACCGAGACGCAGGGGCTCGCGATCACCGGCAAGGTGGGCGGGGGAATCAGCCTGCCGTTCCTCACCGGGAAGTCGTCGCTCGGCGGGACCGTCGCCGGCTCCAGCACCGGGCGTGTCCGTCTCTATCGGTTCATGCTCGAAGATGCGGGGCAGGCGTATCCGCAGGCGGACTATTATCCGCTGCCGGCGGCCGCCGACGTCGTCCGCGTGATGAACGCTACCGCGGTGTCACGCCTCGTCCCGACCGGCGACAACAGCCTCAGGTCCGGTCAGCAGAAGACCTTCCAGGCCGATGTGCCGATGCTGCCGCTCCGATATTGCAATATCGGCTGGGAGATCGCGGACGCCAGCGCCGCGGCCGGCGGCATCGCGATCCTGGGCGCCGGGATGCAGGGCGAAGGACAGGACAGGGCGTGCCGCTTCACTTTCGAATATACCGCGCCCGCCTCGCTCCCCGCCGGATCGCACCGCCCCGCCTTCGCGCTGCAGATCAAGGATCCGCTGCTTCCTGCCGGGCTTCAGCCGTTCAAGATCCCGGTCCGCCCGAGCTTCGCCGTCGGGAAGACGCCGACCCATGTCCTACAGTCCAATGTCCCGGTCGCCTTCACCGCAAGCGCCCTGCCCGGCGCGCCTGCTCGTTCGCTGGTGCGTTGGACCTCCACGATCCGCGTGACCGACGACAATGTGATGGGCGCGAACCCGCAGGTGCGCGTCGACAAGCTTGCGGTCGGCGGCTGCTCCGCTTCGCCCGCCCAGCTCGGGGACTATCGCGTGTCGAGCGCGGTTACGCAGCGCACCAATACGAGCGGTTTCCTGGTGACCATCGCTGTCGAGGCCGACTATGATGCCGCGGTGACGAGCGATTGGCAGAACGCCAGCTGCACGGTGCAAGGGGCAATCAGTTATCAGATCGACGGGACATGGGTCGACAAGTCCTTCGAGCCGACGATCAAGCTCATCGTACCGAGCAAGCCTCCCGCGCCCGCTGCTGACGGCCTGGCTCAGTAAGGCGGTGTCTTTCGCCCCCGCTGCTCCCGCGCCGCTTCGGTCCACCAGGCGAGATCGTCGGCGAAGCGCGGGAACTGGCGGTCGAGTGCCGCCCCGCCGTCGCCGACCGGCGAGCCGTCGGCGTCGAGCGTCCGGCTGATCTGGCCGACCGTAATCGTGCTCGAGATCACCACCATGCCCATCTCGCTGAGCGAGCCGTGCCAGATCGCGTTGCTGCGCGCCCCACCGATGCGTCCGGCCGAATAGCTGGCGACCGCCGCCGGCCGCCAGAACCATTCCTCCAGGAAATGGTCGGTCAGGTTCTTGAGCCCGGGCTGCATCCCCCAATTATACTCGCCGGCCACGAACACGAAGGCATCGGCCGCGACGATCTTCTCCGCCAGCGCCGCCATCGCCGGTGGTGCCTCGCCGGGCGCATATTCCTTGTACATGCGGTCGAGCATCGGCAGCCCGACCGCCCGCGCGTCGATCAGCTCGACGTCGGCGCCGCGATCCCGGAACCCATCGACCAGATAATGGGCGAGCCGGATGCCCATACGGTCGCGCCGATAGGAGCCGTAGAAGACGAGAATGCGATCCGCCATGAAGGCCCCCTGCCGCGGAGCCTCGCCCCGCCTGTTTCGTTGATTGCCTGTCCAACGACAGGAAGAGAGCCATGCGCGACAACAGCGGCCAGGGAAAGGCCAGCACCAATAGCCGCGATCCCACGCTGAGGGACAATGAAGGCCGAAGCGGCACCGACCGACCCGGCGACCGGACCGACGGCGCCGCGTTCGACCTCGGCCACAAGCCGGCCAAATCGCCGAGCGACCGCCGCCGTGGCGAGCTGAGCGATCAGGATGCCACACCTCCGGTCGACACCGATCGCTGATGCCGCGCAACCGGAAGCAGGCGATGAAAATGAAAGAGGCCGCCGGATGGCATCCCTGCCACCCGGCGACCTCCGACATGGTCAGCGGCCGGAGAGCTCCAGCCCGGGAGACCATGCGGGCCGCTTTCATCGGACTGTCGAGCGTTGATTGGAGGAGGATACCTCCCGCTCGCGCCACGGACGGAGGGCTTCCGTCCGCTTATCCGATATCAGCGGCGCGTCTCCCGAACGAACTGAACCGACCCCATTGCTGAACCATGAGACATCGGATCACCTCCTTTCGCTTGTTAAGACGATGTGCCTTGCCAGGCACGCTCCCTATGTGAATCACGCGAGTCGCGCATTCAAGTCTTGTAATGCATCGCGTTTTCGACGATTCTCTCACGTCTGCCGTTCGCGGCCGAATATGCTGCGAAGCTCGTCTTTCGCGTCCTCCAGAATCCGCTTCTGCTTGGCATCGAGCCCCGCGCCGGCGCGGTTGATGTAGAAGGTCAGCATCGACATCGCCGACCGGAACGGCTCGCTCTTGCGCCGCCTGCTGTGTTCGGCCGAGCGCTTCAGCGATTGCGCGATCTTCCGGGGATCGTGCAGCGTAAACACGTCGCGGTCGAGGTCGAGCGCATCGGAATGCTCGGTCACCTCGTGCGACCATTTCCTCTTCGCGGCCATGGCTCAATGCCTCTTGAAATACTGCACCTCGCGCTCGTGCTTCTCCGCGCCCTCGCGCGTCGAGAAGGTGCCGAGGTTGCGGCGCTTGTGCGTCCGGGGATCGACCTTGCGCGAATAGAGGCGGTATTCGCCCGATTTCAGCTTGCGGATCATCGGCTGTCTCCTCGCGCGCATCAACGCATGGGCGCCGCGATCAGCTTCGGCAGTCCTCGATCACGCGCAGAATCTCGGGCCAGGCCGGGATCACCAGCGGCTGGGCGGCCACGCCCTGGACGATGAAGCGCCCGCGGCTGAACCCGATCGCGTCGAGCAGCGGATCGCGCGCCGGCAGCACCGCGCTGCCGCCGCCGTTGGCGGTGGCCAGCGTCTGCGACCGGCTGGTGGTGCGGATGGCCATCGTCGCCCCGTCGGGCACCGCGCGGGTCAGCGTGACGCGGCGATCGCTCCCGCAGGCAATGGTGAACACCGGCGCGCCGGCCGGTCCGAAGGTCGCCACCCCGCCGGCATAGCGCCAGTCCCCCGGCGTCAGCGGCCAGTCGCGCCAGTCGCTCGAGACCGGCGGAGGCGGCGGCGCGGGCGTCGCCACCGGCGCCGGCCGCGGCGGAGGCGGCGCGGGCGGCGGCGTGGTGGAGGGAATGCAGCCGGCGAGGGTGCCGAGCATCAGCGCGGCGAGGAGCGGACGAGTACGCATTGCCGCACCTTATGGGCGAAGCCGCCGTCCGCCTCAACCGCCGTCGGGACCGGCGTGCATCAGACCATCGTCAGCCCGCCGTCGACGGCATATTGCGCGCCGGTGACATAGCTGGCCTCGTCCGAGAGCAGGAACAATGCGACCGCGGCCGCCTCTTCGGCCGAACCCACCCGCCCGAGCGCGGTGCGGCCGGTCACGTCCGCCTCGAAGCTCTTGCGCACGTCCCCGGGCATGAAATCGCGGAAGGCGGTATCGATCGGACCAGGCACCAGCGCGTTCACCCGCACGCCCCGTGGCGCGAGCGCCGACGCCCAGCAGCGGCTGAGCGAGATCAGCGCGCCCTTGGTAGCGGCATAGACGCTCGCCATCGCCGCGCCTTCGTAGGTCGAGGTCGAGGAGGTGACGACCACCGACGCCCCGTCATTCAGCACACCGCTCAGCGCCGCGAGCTGGAGCACCGGCCCGCGCACGTTGGCGTTCATCATCCGGTCGAAGAAGCCGGCGTCGACATCCTCGACCGGCGAGACATCGGCATAGCCGGCGTTGAGCCACAGTCCGTCGAGCCGTACGCCGCGCTGCACCGCTTCCAGAAGCCGGCGGCCGGTGTCTGGATCGGCGGCGTCGTCACGAACGAGCTGCACGCTCTCCGGCAGCAGCTTGCGACATTGCTCCAGCCGATCCGGGTTGCGGCCGGTCACGATTAGCTCGGCGCCTTCCTCGGCCAGCCGGCGCGCGCCTGCCAGGCCGATCCCGCTGGTGCCGCCGGTGATCAGGATGCGCCTACCGCCAAATCTGGCCATCTACGGTCTCCCAGCCTCGACTGATGGTCGCCGCACGTTCCGAAGAGGTTGATGCCCAGAACGCCGCGGAAGGAGGTCAGTGCCGCCGCCCGCCGAACTTCCGCTGCACCTTCCCGTAGCGCGTCTTGCGCGTCCCCGGCTTGCCTTCGGTCGAGCGCCCCATCACCGGCGCCTTGTGCTCGCCCGCGGGCAGGCCCAGTTCCTCGTTCTCGAGCTGCCGGATCTCGTCGCGCAACCGCGCCGCCGTCTCGAACTCGAGGTTCGCGGCGGCATCGCGCATCTTCTTCTCGAGCTCCTCGATGTACGCGCGCAGGTTGTGGCCGACCATGTGCGGCCGGTCGGCGTCGATCTCGACCGTCACCTGATCCTTCGACGCGACATGCGCGATGATGTCGCCGATCGACTTGCGCACCGTCTCCGGCGTGATGCCGTGCTCGGCATTGTACGCCATCTGCTTCTCCCGGCGCCGGTTGGTCTCGTTCAGTGCGCGCTCCATACTGCCGGTGACGCGATCGGCGTAGAGGATCACGCGTCCGTCGACGTTGCGCGCTGCGCGGCCGATCGTCTGGATGAGCGAGGTCTCCGAGCGCAGGAACCCCTCCTTGTCGGCATCGAGGATCGCGACCAGCCCGCATTCCGGGATGTCGAGCCCCTCGCGCAGCAGGTTGATGCCGACCAGCACGTCGTACACCCCCATGCGGAGGTCGCGGATCAGTTCGATACGCTCCAGCGTCTCCGTGTCCGAATGCATGTAGCGGACCTTGAGCCCGGCCTCGTGCATATATTCGGTCAGGTCCTCGGCCATGCGCTTGGTGAGCGTCGTCACCAGCGTGCGATAGCCGAGCTCGGCGGTCTTGCGGCATTCCTGGATCAGGTCCTGCACCTGCTCCTCGACCGGCCGGATCTCGACCGGCGGATCGATCAGGCCGGTCGGGCGGATCACCTGTTCGGCGAACACGCCGCCGGTCCGCTCCATCTCCCAGTCGCCCGGCGTCGCCGAGACATAGGTGGTCTGCGGGCGCATCGCGTCCCACTCGTTGAAGCGGAGCGGCCGGTTGTCGATCGCGCTCGGCAGGCGGAAACCATATTCGGCCAGCGTGATCTTGCGGCGATGGTCGCCGCGCGACATGCCGTTGATCTGGCCGATCGTCTGGTGGCTCTCGTCGACGAACAGCAGCGCGTTTTCGGGCAGATATTCGAACAGCGTCGGCGGCGGCTCGCCGGGCAGGCGGCCGGTGAGGAAGCGGCTGTAATTCTCGATCCCCGCGCAGGAGCCCGTCGCGGCGATCATCTCCAGGTCGAAATTGGTGCGCTGCTCCAGCCGCTGCAGCTCGAGCAGCTTGCCCTCCGCCTCCAGCTCCTTCAACCGCTCGGCGAGCTCGTGACGGATGCCCTCCATCGCCTGCTTGAGCGTCGGCCCCGGCGTCACATAGTGGCTGTTGGCATAGACGCGGACATAATCGAGGCTCGCGACCTTCTTCCCCGTCAGCGGATCGAACTCGACGATCTCCTCGATGTCGTCGCCGAAGAAGCTCACCCGCCAGGCGGTGTCCTCATAGTGCGACGGGAAGATCTCCAGGCTGTCGCCGCGCACGCGGAAATTGCCGCGCGCGAACGCCTGGTCGTTGCGCTTGTACTGGAGCGCGACCAGCTTGCGGATGATCTCGCGCTGGTCGACGGTCTGGCCCTTCTTGAGATCGAAGATCATCGCCGAATAGGTCTCGACCGATCCGATGCCGTAGAGGCAGCTGACCGAGGCGACGATGATGACGTCGTCGCGCTCCAGCAGCGCGCGCGTCGCCGAATGCCGCATCCGGTCGATCGCCTCGTTCACCGAGCTTTCTTTCTCGATGTAGGTGTCCGATCGCGGCACATAGGCCTCGGGCTGGTAATAGTCGTAGTAGCTGACGAAATATTCGACCGCGTTGTTCGGGAAGAAGCTCTTGAACTCGCCGTAGAGCTGCGCCGCCAGGATCTTGTTGGGCGCCAGCACCAGCGCCGGACGCTGCAGCGCCTCGATCACCTTGGCCATGGTGAAGGTCTTGCCCGAGCCGGTGACGCCGAGCAGCACCTGGTCGCGCTCCCCCGCCTCAGCCGCCTCGACCAGCTCGCGGATCGCCTGCGGCTGATCGCCCGAAGGCGAATAGTCGGAGACGAGTTCGAACCGTTTCCCGCCCTCCGCCTTGGGCGGCCGCTCTGGCCGGTGCGGCACGAAGCTCTGCCCGGTCTCGGGCTCGTCGAGGGTGGTGCGGATCTGGATGGCCATGGGGACGATATAGGGCGACGACGTTCGGCAGCAATCGACCAATCAGCAGGACCGCACGCGCCGGCCGTTCACTCCTTCAGCTCGGAGAAATCATCCGGGATCGGCGGATAGATCACCGGCTTGTCGCCATAGCGCGCCTTCAACATCACCTCGCGGCGATCATGAATATCGCGCAGCACATCGACTTCGTCAGGAAATTTGAAGCGTACGTCGAACTTGCCGCCTTCAATCTCATATTCCATTACAGCCCAGCGCTTGTCAGTATCCTCGGCATACCAGGCATCGAAGATAAGATCGCAAAGACGCGATTCGCCAATTTCGAAATCGCGTACGACGCTACCTTCGTCCTTATACACGCTTGGCCGGACCCATCCCTCGCCTATTTCGACGTAGAGGAATGTCCCGTTGGGATTCCCACCAACGATCTCAGCCAGTTCAGCGCCTATGTCCGCGAACATCGGCCCGAGGATCTCATATTTATCTTTTGCCATTGGATCGCCGTTCCGCCTCGTTCGGGAATTCCTGAAACCGCCTCTTACCGTCGACGTACCAGGTGATGCGGATTCGATCCGGCCGCGTCGAGAAGTCTGTATAATGAGGCACGATGTCGACGAAGACGCGGTGCTTGTTCTGCAGTTCCCTTGCCCAGTCGTTTTCAAGAGCGCGATAGCCGCCGCGGTTGAAATTCCTATCCTGGGCAAAGTGGTTGAACTTGTCGCTAGGGCCATTGAAGCGAACAGCGATGTAATGACCGCCATCGTCGCCCCGGCGGCGATCCTGACCGCCAGCTTGCGCCTGATTGTACCGCGATCGTTGCCCCCGAGCGTCAAGTGACAATTCTCCTCTAATCCGCCGTGTCCGCACGATCGGGTCGATCTGGAAATCATAGCCGTTCTTCCTTACTGCTCGCCAATTCGTATCGAGCAATTGGCTTGCAAGCGTCGGCGGACGGGCGGGATCGGGCGGCAACCGCCTGCCGTGCGTGTCCGCGTAATAGAACAGCGCTAGGGTCTTGTTTTTGGCCTCCCGACCGGCGTCCAGAAACGCCTGATGCGGTAGCTTGATCAGCTGACCGACGCGCAGCGGCCGATCGGCACGGATGCCATTCAGCCAAGCCAGATCCGCAACGGTGACCCCTTTCCGCTTCGCGGCGATACTCGTCAGCGTCTCCCCACGCCGCACCACATGGATCGAGTGATTGCGCGGGTTAAGGGGATCGCGCGGATTTAAAGCAGCCCATACCTGAGGCGCTGCCCTTGTGCTCGACCGCGACGAAGCGGCCGCTCGATCACCCGCACCCGGCTGGTCATCCGTCAGAGACGCCCCGTTTCCCTCGCCGACGTAGATGCCCCCTCCGGCGAAGGTGAACCGCCCGTCCTCAGGATCGTGCCAATGGTTATATTTTCTCTCGACCCGCCAGGTTCGCCGGCCGGTACGCAGATATGTCTCGAAACTTGCTGCAGGAATTCTGGTCCGCTCGCTAGTGGCGCCGCCGCGCATCCGTTCCGCCTCCCCCGTCAAGATTGATTCGGTAGCAGAACATTAAGAACAAACCAAGAACAAATATCCGCACCTGATCTCACTTGAGTTGTCATACATCCCCGCTAAGCTCCTGAACCGGGAGGGGGCATCCAAGCCTGAACAGGGAGTATGCCAATGAAGCGTGCCATCATTCTCGCGGTGCTTCCGCTCGCCGCGTGCAATCAGGGGCCGTCGGTCTCCGCGACCAACGCCACTGCCGAGGAAGTCGCGGCCAAGGTCGATGCGGCCGGCGGCGGCGCGATGATGTCGCCGGGGCAGTGGCAGGGCACGGTCGCGATCAGCGACGTGAAGGTGCCGGGAATGCCCGCCGCGGCGGCCGAACAGGTCAAGGCGTCGATGAGCAAGGCGCAGAGCTTCACCACCTGCCTCACCGCCGAGGACGCCAAGCAGCCCAAGGGCAATTTCTTCGGCGGCGACCAGAGCGGCCAGTGCAAGTACGACCACTTCACCATGTCGGGCGGCAACATCGATGCGGTCCAGACCTGCACGGTCGCCGGCGTCCAGCGCAAGATGACGATGAAGGGCAACTACAGCCCCGATTCCTACAAGATCGCGGTCACCTCCACCGGCCAGGGCGGCGGCGGCAATCCGATGGGCAACATGGAAATGACCATGACCATGGAGGCCAAGCGCACCGGCGAATGCACCGCCGCCCCCAAAGCAGGCTGAAGCGGACATCACCTTTCCGCAGTTCGAGCGGCGCCGGTCCCATCGGCCGGCGCCGCGACTGTTTCGCCGGGCGAACGGCGCTAGAGAATCCGCCGGTAGGCGATCCGCTGCATCACCCAGCCGATCGCAGCGGCGGCGAGCGCGACGATCAGGCTGGTCGCGACCGCGCTCACGATCCGGTAGGTGAAGGTCGCCGCGTCGTTCGCTGGGGCGCCGAACATCCCGAACCCCCAGGTCTGGCCGGCGCTGAACAGCACCAGCGCGATTCCGCCGCCTGTCGCCGCGGCGGTCCATGGGCCGCGGCGGCCGGCGATGTGGAGCGCCACCCACACCGGCCCCGCGACCGCGACGATCGCCAGCATCGAGAACACCGCGCCGACCAGCCAGCCGAGCAGCAGCGCGCCAAGGCCCGCACGTCCGCCCGCCGCGACCAGCGCTGCCGCGACCAGACCGGACAAGGCTCCGCCCGCGCCGAGTGCCAAACCCGCCCGGTCGATCGTCGTCACATAAAAGGCGCTGCTTCCTGCCTCGGGCACACCCCTTCCCCCGGCGCGCTTCCTAACAGGCGCCGGGCGGCGCGCAAACAGGTTCAGCGCAGTGCGCGGACTGCCGGCGTATCGAGGCACCGGAGCAGCGCGTCGCGCGATATCGCCGGTGCGGATGGGCGCGTGGAGAGCGGCGGTATCGTTCGCGGCGCGCCGATCGGCATGGCATGAAAGCCCTCGAGGCCGGCGCAGCGCATCGTGGCGGCGAGCAGCTTCGGCGGCGTGTCCCTTGCGTCGTAGGACAGCCGGAATGTCCCCCAATGCACGCCGATCGCGTTCGCAGCGCCAAGGCGTCGGAACACCTCCACCGCATCGACCGGCCCGATATGGCTTCCCGAGGCCATCTGTCCCGCCTCGAAGCGGAACGCGCCGATCGGGATCAGCGCCAGGCGTACCGGCCCCAGCCGCGCCGCGTCGTCCGCCCAGCCGAGATCGCCCGCTCCGGTATCGCCCGCGAAGAACAGGTTGCCGCCCGGCAGCCGCACCACGAAGCTCGACCACAATGCCCGGTTGCGATCAGCGAACCAGCGCGAATCCCAATGATGGCTGCGCGTCACCACCACTTCGACGCCGGGCTTCACCGCCACGCGCCCGCCCCAGTCGAGCGCCTTGGCGGGAAAGCCCATCACCGCGTCGTTGCCCAGGCTGGTGACGATGATCGGCCGGTCGCGCTCCCACAGCCGCCGGAGCGTCGCCAGGTCGAGATGGTCGTAATGGTTGTGGCTGACGAGAACGAGGTCGATCTTCGGCAGGTCCTCGAAGCGGATGCCGGGCGCCGCCACCCGCCGCGGCCCGAAGCCCAGCGGCCCGACCGTGTCGCTCCACACCGGATCGGTGAGGATGTTGAGCCCCTCCGTCTGCACGAGCACCGTCGCATGGCCGACCCAGGTCGCGACCATCGCCCTCCCCTCGACCCGAGGAGCGGGTTTCGAAGGGGCGATCGCAACGCGCGAAGGCCAGGCCGGCCGATCATCGCGGGTCAGGTAGCGCAGCGCAAATCCCGGTCCCGGCCGCACATCGTCCGCGCCATCGGGATTGAAGAACCGCTCTCCGTCGAAATGCCCGCTCGCGGGGCCGCGATAATAGATGTGGTCAAGGAAGCGGGGAACGATCGTGATCGCAAGACAGACCGCGACGATAAGCCACAGCACCGTGCCCGCGAGAAACCCGGCCAGGCGGCGCATGGCTCACGCCTTCTCCAGCAGCTTCTCCTTCGCGATCCTCTCCCGCCATACCAGCGGCGCGAGCTGGTGGACGTTGGCGCCCGTCGAATCCACCGCCACCGTCACCGGGAAATCCTGCACCTCGAACTCGTAGATCGCCTCCATGCCGAGGTCCTCGAAGCCGACCACCTTGCTGCCCTTGATCGCGCGCGCGACGAGATAGGCGGCGCCGCCCACCGCCATCAGATAGGCCGACTGATGGTCGCGGATCGCCTCCACCGCCGCCGGTCCGCGTTCGGCCTTGCCGACCATCGCCAGCAGGCCCTGCTCCAGCATCATGCGGGTGAACTTGTCCATGCGCGTCGCGGTGGTTGGGCCGGCCGGGCCCACCACTTCCTCACCGACCGGATCGACCGGGCCGACGTAATAGATCACGCGGCCGCGGAACTCGACCGGCAGCGCCTCGCCGCGATCGAGCATGTCCTTGATCCGCTTGTGCGCCGCGTCGCGCCCGGTCAGCATCTTGCCGCTCAGGAGCAGCCGGTCGCCCTGCTTCCAGCCCTTCACCACCTCCGGCGCCAGCGTGCCGAGGTCGACCCGCTTGGCCGCGCTGTCCGGTGCCCAGTCGACCTTGGGCCATTCGTCGAGCTTCGGCGCTTCCAGATAGGCCGGCCCCGATCCGTCGAGCACGAAATGCGCATGGCGGGTGGCGGCGCAATTGGGGATCATCGCCACCGGCTTCGACGCGGCATGGGTCGGCCAGTCGAGGATCTTGACGTCGAGGATGGTCGAAAGCCCACCCAGCCCCTGCGCGCCGATGCCGAGCGCGTTGACCTTGTCATAGAGCTCGATCCTGAGCGCCTCGATATCGTTCTGGGCCCCGCGCGCCTTGAGCTGGCTCATGTCGATCGCGCCCATCAGGCTTTCCTTGGCGAGCAGCATCGCCTTCTCGGCCGTCCCGCCGATGCCGATGCCGAGCATCCCCGGCGGGCACCAGCCGGCGCCCATCTGCGGCACCGTCTCCAGCACCCAGTCGACGATCGAATCCGACGGGTTCATCATCTTGAACTTGGACTTGTTCTCGCTGCCGCCGCCCTTGGCCGCGACGTCGACCGACACCTTCGCGCCCGGCACCATCTCGACGTGGAGCACCGACGGCGTGTTGTCGCGCGTGTTGCGGCGGGTGAAGGCCGGATCGGCGAGGATCGAGGCGCGCAGCTTGTTCTCGGGATGGAGGTAGGCGCGCCGCACGCCTTCGTCGATCACCTCCTGCAGGCTCCGGTCGCCGTCCAGCCGGCAGTCCTGCCCCCATTTCACGAACACGGTGACGATGCCGGTGTCCTGGCAAATCGGCCGATGCCCCTCGGCGCACATCCGCGAGTTGGTCAGGATCTGCGCGATCGCATCCTTGGCGGCGGGCGACTGTTCGGCCTCATAGGCCGCGCCCAGCGCGCGGATGTAATCCATCGGGTGGTAGTAGCTGATGAACTGGAGCGCGTCGGCGACGCTCTCGATCAGGTCGGCGGGCTTGATGGTGACGGTCATGGCGGAGCCGCCACTAAGGCCCGCGCTCGGATGCCGCAACGTCTCTCACTCGGTCGCCAGCGTGAAATACTCGATCCCGTAATAGACCAGCTGATAGCCGAGCGCCGCCAGCGCCAGTACGAGCTGCGCCTGCTTGTCCTTCAGCCACGCGCCGAGCCCGGCCACCGCCAGCATCACCGCGATGTGCATCGGATACAGCCACCCCAGCGCATGCCAGCGCGACGCGCCCTTCAGAGAGGTGTCGGCGAGGTCCATCAGCGTCATCAGCGCGATCAGTCCGAAGAACCAGGCCCGCCGCTCGAGCAGATAACCCTCGTAGCTGCCGTATTCCTGCACGTCCTCCGGGAACAGCAGCGCCGAAAGCATGAAGAAGCACGAGCAATAGGCGATCACGAACAGATAGGACCCGAACGTCCAGCGCGCGACCTCGGCCAGGCGGAACTCCCACCACCAGAAGGTGACGATCGAAACGAGCGTCCACACCACCCAGCTCATGTGGATCCACGACCACCGGTATCGCTTAGGATGCACGATGATCGCCGCGACGCCCTTCAACAGCGTGGTGATGCCGAGCCCCAGGATGATGCTCATCACCACCCGGATGTGCAGGTAGAGCTGGTCGGTCCCCATCGTGCCGCGCTCCCAAGGCCTTGGCGCGCGATCCTGCCGCATTTGGCGCCGGCTTTCCACCGGAGGCGGGTCGAGTTTTGTTCACGCGAAGGCGCGAAGGCGCGAAGAGAAGAAGAATTGGTTCACGCAGAGACGCAGAGGACGCAGAGATTACGTCGCCCGCCGCGCGCTCAGCCGCGCCAGCGGCCTTCATGCTTGTGGCTTACCGCAGGTTGAAAGGTCTCGCTGACGCGAGACGGGGACTACAGGCGAGGCACCTCTGCGTCCTCCGCGTCTCTGCGTGAACCAAAATCAAGCTCAGTCCCGCCCCTCCGGCGCGCGGAGCGGGAACATGTGCCGATAGGGTCGCGCCTCGTCGAGCACCCGGGCATAGCTCGGCCGCGCGAGCAGCCGGGTGCGATAGGCGCGGAGGTTTGCGAACCGCTCCGGAATCGGATGGGTCCAGTCGGCGTAGAGCAGCGCCGGCGCCGCCGCGCAGTCGGCGAGGCTGAACTGCCCGGCCGCGGCCCATTCCCGCCCTGCCAGCCAGCCGTCGAGCCATGCGTAGGAAGTGTCGAGCATCGCCCGCGCCTCGCGCACGCCGCGCTCGTCGTGCTCGCCGTCGCGCAGGAAATCGAACACAACCTTGCCCTGCGGTGTCATCACGTAGTTGTCGAAGAAGCGGTCAAGCATCCTGACCTCGATCGCCGCATCGGGATCCTCCGGGATCAGTCGCGCCGGCTGCGGATGATGGACGTCGAGATATTCGATGATGACGGTCGCCTCCGCGATCATCCGCTCGCCGACGGTGATGATCGGGAAGCGCCCGATCGGCCACAGCGCCGCGAACGCGCTCGCCGCCGGCTCGCTGCCGTCGAGCATCACGAACTCGAACGGCACGCCCTTCTCGTAGAAGACGGTGAGCGCCTTGTGGCAGTAGGAAGACAAAGGGTGTGCGTAGAGCCTGATCGCCGGTTCGGTCATCGTCCCCTCCTATCGTGTGCGGGCATAGCGCAGGATCACCGATCCGGTATCGAGCGTACGGTTTTCGATCAGCGCCAGCTCCTGCCGCGCGTGCTCGCCCTCGAACAACCGGCGTCCGGCGCCCCACAGCACCGGCACGATCATCATCATGATCTCGTCGACCACGTCGGCCTCGATCAGCGCACCGATCAGCCCCTTGCCGCCGAAGGCGAAGATGTCGCCGTCGATCTCGGCCTTGAGCCGCGCGATCGTCGGCGCAATCCCGTCCCGGGCCAGCGTGGCGTTCCAACCCGGATCGCCGGTCAGCGTGCGCGAGAACACCGTCTTCGGCAGCGCGTTCATCGTCCCCGCATAGCTGATGCCCGCGGCGACGCTGGTCGGATCGGTCTCCGCCTGGCTCCAGAAATCGCGCATGAACTCGAAATTGGTGCGCCCGTAGACGAGGTGCTTCGCCCGCGAGAGCGAATGCAGCGACCAGTTCCGCTCGACGTCGTCGGACCATGCCGGCCCTTCGAAGCCGCTCTCGGGCTCGATGAATCCGTCCAGGCTCGTGAACACCGATACCACCAGCTTGCCCATCTCGACCTCCTCACATTAACTGCTTGCGTTTTGCAATCGGTATCGAGTCGATAATCTGACCGCTTGTATATTGCAAGCGGTTTCTCCATATTTCCGGAATGAGCGAGACGATCCGATCCGGCTGCCCGATCAACCTGACGCTGGAGGCGCTCGGCGACCGCTGGAGCCTGATCGTCATCCGCGACATCATGTTCGGCAACCGCCGCCATTTCCGCGACCTGCTCACCCATTCCGAGGAGCGGATCGCCTCCAACATCCTCGCCGACCGGCTCAAGAAACTGGACGCCTGGGGCTTCATCACCCGCGCGCCCGATCCCACCCACAGCCAGCGCAGCACGCTGAGCCTCACCGAGAAGGCGATCCAGCTCGTCCCCGTGCTGGCGATGATGGGCGCCTGGGGCCGCCGCCACACGCCGGTCACCCGTGAGCTGTCGGTCCGCGCGCAGCTGCTGGAGGAAGGCGGCCCGCCGCTTTGGGAGGATTTCATGGCGGAGCTGCGCCACGTCCATCTCGGCACGCCGCTGCCGCCGGGACATGAGAGCGTGGGGGCACGGTTGCAGGCTGCCTATGAGGCGGCGCTCGCAGAAGTAGAATAGTTCACGCGAAGGCGCAAAGGCGCGAAGAAGAAAAAGGAAGAAGAGGTTCGCGCGGAGACGCGGAGACGCGGAGGAACGTCGCCTGCCGCACGCTCAGCCGCGCCAGCGGCCTTCATGGTTGGTGCTCGCCACAGGTTGAAAGGTCTCGCTGACGCGAGACGGGTGCCGCAAGCAAGACACCTCCGCGTCTCCGCGTCTCCGCGCGAACAAACTCTTCACTTCATTCTTCGCGCCTTCGCGTCTTCGCGTGAACCAAAAAAGCCTTCTCACCCCAGCCCGGGTTCAACTCCGCCGCATCTTGCCGTAGCGAGAAACGCATGGACGCGCTCCCCACCACCGAGGCCGAGGCCGCCGCCGAGCTCGAGCGGCTTGCCGCCGAGATCGCCCACCACAACCGCCTCTACCACACCGACGACGCGCCGGAGATCAGCGACGGCGAATTCGACGCGCTGGTCCGCCGCAATGCCGCGATCGAGGCTGCCTTCCCCGCGCTCGTCCGTGCCGATTCGCCGTCGAAGCAGGTCGGCGCCGCCCCCGCCGGCAACCTCGCCAAGGTGCCGCACGCGCGGCCGATGTTCAGCCTCGACAATGCCTTCGACGACGCCGACGTCTTCGAGTTCCTCGCCCGCATCCGCCGCTTCCTCAGCCTACCAGAGAACGCCCCCATCGCCCTCACCGCCGAGCCCAAGATCGACGGCCTGTCCTGCTCGCTGCGCTATGAGAACCGCCGCCTCGTCCGTGCGCTCACCCGTGGCGACGGCACCATCGGCGAGGACGTGACTCCCAATGCACTGACGATCGGGGACATCCCCCGCGAGCTCCCCGCCGACGCCCCCGACGTGTTCGAGGTGCGCGGCGAGGTCTATATGGCGAAGGACGATTTCGCCGCGCTCAACGTCCGCCTGCTCGCCGAGGCCACCAAGGCTGGCGACCCGGACAAGGCCCGCCAGTTCGCCAACCCGCGCAACGCCGCCGCCGGCTCGCTCCGCCAGAAGGACGCGGCGGTCACCGCCTCCCGCCCCTTGTGCTTCCTCGCCTGGGGCTGGGGTGAGGCGAGCGCGCTCCCCGCCGATACCCAGGCCGGCATGGTCGCCGCGATCCGGGGCTGGGGCTTCCCCGTCGCCGCGGCATTCAAACGCTGCGACACCGTCGAAGAGGCGCTCGCCGTCTACCGCGCGATCGAGCACGAGCGCGCCGACCTTCCCTTCGACATCGACGGTGTGGTCTACAAGGTCGATCGGCTCGACTGGCAGACCCGGCTCGGCAGCGTCGGCCGCGCGCCGCGCTGGGGCATCGCGCACAAATTCCCCGCCCAGCGCGCCGAGACCACACTGGAGCGGATCGACATCCAGGTCGGCCGCACCGGCAAGCTCACGCCCGTCGCGCGCCTGAAGCCGGTGACGGTCGGCGGCGTCGTCGTCACCAACGCGACACTGCACAACGCCGACGAGATCGCCCGCCTCGGCGTCCGCCCCGGCGACCGCGTCGTGCTCCAGCGCGCCGGCGACGTCATCCCGCAGATCGTCGAGAACCTCACTCGCGACGAACCGCGCGAGCCGTGGACCTTCCCCACCCACTGCCCGCAATGCCAATCCGACGCGGTGCGCGAGGAAGGCGAGGTCGACATCCGCTGCACCGGGGGGCTGATCTGCCCGGCGCAGCGGCTGGAGCGGCTGCGCCATTTCGTCAGCCGCGGCGCGCTCGACATCGAGGGGCTGGGTGAGAAGAGTCTGCAGGAATTCCTCGATCTCGGCTGGATCGCCGAGCCCGCCGACATCTACCGTCTCGCCGCGCATCGCGACGAGCTGCTCGGCCGCGAGGGCTGGAAGGACAAGTCGGTCGATAATCTGCTCGCCGCGATCGAGGCGAAGCGCAGCCCCGATCCGGTGCGGCTGCTGTTCGGCCTCGGCATCCGCCACATCGGCAGCATCACTGCGCGCGACCTGCTCAAGCGCTACGCCACCTTCCCCGAGATCCGGGCGCTGGCGGACGAGATCATCGCGCTCCGGGACGAAATGGCGCCCGCGCTGGGCGAGACCGAGCAGAAGTTCCACGCGCGCCGCGACAAGGCGATCGCCGAGCATATCGGCGTCGAGAATGTCGGCGCCGCCGTCGGCCACGCCCTCGCCGACTTCTTCCACGAGCCGCACAACCGCGCGGTGTGGGACGACCTGCTCGGCGAGGTGAGCCCGCCCCCGTTCGTCCTCGACGTGCGCGAGTCGGAGGTCGCGGGCAAGACCGTGGTGTTCACCGGCACGCTCGAGACGCTGAGCCGCGACGAGGCCAAGGCCCAGGCAGAGACCCTGGGCGCGCGCGTGTCGGGATCGGTGTCGGCAAAGACCGATCTGGTGGTGGCGGGTCCCGGCGCCGGCTCGAAGCTCAAGAAGGCTGCCGAGCTAGGTATCCGCGTGGTCGACGAGGCCGGCTGGGCCGCGATCGTCGCCGCGGCCGGGTGATGCCATTTTGCAACGCAACAAAATTACGTTCGGCTTGACATTGCACGACTCGCCGCACGTCATTTAAGCGTCACAAATGAGGCGCAGGGGGCGCCGCAACGGCGGGGGTCGCCGTGTTCCGAGCACACTGGCTCCAAGGGGAAATTTTCATGCGGATGAAGCTATTTGCCGGCGTGGCGCTCGTCGCGTTCACGCTCCCGGGCGCTGCCTATGCCCAGTCGACCGGTTCGATCGACTTCGACCAGTCGGACATCGTCGTCACGGGCTCGCGCGGAGCAAGTGAAGTCGGCGGCTTCCAGGCGCCCGATACGTCGAAGGCCAAGGCGGTCCTGACCCAGGAATTCATCAACCGCCAGGCGCCGGGCCAGACGATCAACGACACGATCAACCAGCTTCCGGGCGTCAGCTTCCAGAACAACGATCCGTTCGGCTCGGCGGGCGGCACGCTCACCATCCGCGGCTTCGATTCGACTCGCATCAACCAGACGTTCGACGGCATCCCGCTGAACGACTCGGGCAACTACGCTCTCTATTCGAACCAGCAGCTCGATCCCGAGCTGATCGAGCAGGTCAACGTCAACCTCGGCTCGACCGACGTCGACTCGCCGAGCGCCGCGGCGACCGGTTCGACCGTCAACTATCGCACGATCACGCCGAGCAAGGATTTCGGCGCGAAGCTGGTCGGATCGGCCGGCGATTCCGGCTTCTTCCGCACCTTCGGCATGATCCAGACCGGTGAGATTTTCGACGGCGGCCCGCGCATGTTCTTCGCGGCGAGCCAGGCGCGCAACGACGTCATCTTCAACAATATCGGCAAGGTCAAGAAGCAGCAGTACAACGCCAAGCTCTATCAGGATCTCGGCAACAACGGCGACTTCATCGCGATCGCCGGCCATTACAACGTGAACCGGAACAACTTCCAGGGTTCGCTGCCGCTCCGCTGGGATACGACGGTCGATACGGTCACCGGGACGGCGCCGAATCAAACCATCGTCCGCACCCCGCGCACCGTCGGGTCGGGCAGCGCGAACCGCTTCCCGATCGGCGACGAGAAGCCCTATTATGAGATCGCGCGCTGCCAGACCAATCAGGTCGCGCAGGCCGGCGTCGCCGACGCCGCCAACAGCTGCGGCTCGACCTTCGACGAGCGCTACAACCCGTCGAACACGGGCAACATCCGCATCAACTCGCGCTTCACCCTGGCCGACAACCTGGTCCTGACGGTCGACCCCAGCTATCAGTGGGTCCAGGCGAACGGCGGCGGCACCGTGGTCGCACAGGAAGGCACGCGCACGATCGGTTCGGGCGCCTCGGCCACCCGCCAGACCGGTTATATCGGCGGCACGCCCTATTTCGGCCGTGACCTCAACGGCGACGGCGACCTGCTCGACACCGTCCGTGTGCTCGCCCCCAGCCAGACCGGCACGCGGCGCATCGGCGTGATCGCGGGCCTGCGCTATGATTTCAGCGATACGCAGACCGTTCGCGTCAACTACACCTTCGATCACGCCCGGCATCGCCAGACCGGCGAGGTCGGCTTCCTGCTGCCCAACGGCGTGCCTATCAACGTCTTCCCGATCAACAATCCGGCCGAGGATGCCGGCGGCAACGTTCTCCAGAAGCGCGACCGCCTCTCCTATGCGGTGCTGCACCAGGTTTCGGGCGAGTATCGCGGTCGCTTCTTCGATGCGCTGACGGTCAACGTCGGCCTGGCGATGAAGTTCTTCAAGCGCGACCTGAACAACTATTGCTACACGACGAGCGCCTCCGGCTTCGTCGATTGCTTCGGCACCAACGCGGCCGCGACCGCCGCCTATCAGGCCGCGAACCCGACCGTCCAGGGCCCGCAGCAGCGTATCCTGCACTATAAGAAGGCGACGCCGAATGTCGGCCTCACTTATGAGATCACGCCGAAGGTGAGCGTGTTCGGCAATTACTCGCAGGGCGTCCAGGTGCCCGGCACGGACAATCTCTACAACGCCTTCTTCTTCCCGGTGGACACCGATCAGGCGCGCCCGAAGCCGGAGACGACCGACAATTTCGATCTCGGCCTGCGCTATCGCTCGTCGAAGTTCCAGGCCCAGATCGGCGCATGGTACACCAATTATCAGAACCGCCTCGCGCAGTCCTATGATCCGGAGCTCGACCGGTCGGTCTACCGCAATCTCGGCCGCGTGAAGAAATACGGCTTCGACGGCTTCGCCAGCTATCAGCCGGTGCCCGAATTCCAGGTCTATGCCTTCGGCTCCTATCTCCACTCGGAGATTCAGGATGACGTCGTGATCGGCCGGTTGACCAGCGGCGATCCGATCTATGCCCAGACCGCGGGCAAGCGTGAATCGGGCGCGCCGGTCTACATGTTCGGCGGCGGCACCACGGTCGACCTGCCGTACGTCAGCTTCGGCGTGAACGTGAAGCGGACCGGCCCGCGCTACATCTACGACACCAATGAGCCGGTGCGTCAGCTGCTGACCGTCAACAATGCGGCGCAGGTCACGCAGATCTTCCCGAACAAGACGCCGGCCTATACGCTGGTCAATGCCGATGCGCGGGTGAAGCTCGACTGGGCGGGTCTCAACGACCAGACCTATTTCCAGTTCAACCTGCTCAACGTCTTCAACGAGCGTTACGTCGGCGGCTTCACCGCGAACATCAACCAGGGGCCGAGCTTCAACTCGGCCACCGGCGCCGTCACCGGCTATGGCGCGCCGCCGAACGCCCAGCTCGGCTATCCGCGGACCTTCATGGGATCGTTCGTCATCGGCTTCTAATGGCTGCATGACCGACGCAAGAAATCGGCCGTCGCCTTCGGGCGGCGGCCTTTTTCTTTACGTTCTGCCCGGCTAAACGCTGGTCCCGTGAAGCCAGCGATCTTCTCGCGCCCGTTCTTCGAGGACAAGAGCCGCGCCTTCTGGCTGCTGCAGGCGGCGGGGTGGTCGGGCTATCTCTTGCTGCGCACCGTCTCGACCATCTCGAACAACCTGTCGTTCGAGAACATCATCGTCGCGATCATCGAGGCGATCGTCGGCTATTGCATCACGCTGCTGCTCTCGACGCTCTACGGCTACTATCGCCGCCTGCCGCGGGTGACGGAGATCCTGCTGACGCTGGTCACGCTCGCGGTCGCCACCGTCGTCTATGCGGTGATCGACGCCTTCACCTATTCGTTCGTGCGCAGCGCCGAGCCGGGGATCACGATCAGCCTGGTGCTCGGCACCATCTTCTTGAACTTCACCGTGCTCGCCGGCTGGTCGGCGCTCTATTTCGGCATCAACTTCTATCTGATCGTCGAAAAGCAGATCGACGAGATGCAGCTCCTGGAGACCCAGGCCTCCTCGGCCCAGCTCGCGATGCTGCGCTACCAGCTCAACCCGCACTTCCTGTTCAACACGCTCAACTCGATCTCGACGCTGGTGCTGCTCAAGCAGACGGAGCGTGCCAATGCGATGCTGAGCCGTTTGTCGGCGTTCCTGCGTTACACGCTGATCAACGAGCCGACCGCCCATGTCACCGTCGCGCAGGAGATCGAAACGCTGAAGCTCTACCTCGAAATCGAGAAGATGCGGTTCGAGAACCGCCTGCGCACCTCCTTCGAGGTCGAGCCGCGGGTCGAGAAGGCGCGCCTGCCTTCGCTGCTGCTCCAGCCGCTCGTCGAGAATGCGATCAAATATGCCGTAACGCCGCAGGAGGAGGGCGCTGATATCGGCGTCTCCGCTCGACTCGTCGGCGATAGGGTGCAGATCACCGTATCCGACACCGGCCCGGGCTTGAGCGACGCGCGTCCAAGGCCAAGCCTTTCAACCGGGGTCGGCCTCGCCAATATAAGAGAGCGGCTGGCGCAGGCCTATGGCCCCGACCACCGTTTCGAGACGCGGTCCGTCCCCGGCAAGGGCTTCCGCGTCGAGATCGAAATTCCGTTCCAGATCGAGGAGCCGGTAAGAGAGGCAGCATAAGGGGTCGGACCCACGAACCTCCCTTCCACACGCCGTAGGGAAAGCGGCGGCGGCGGGAAGAGGTCCGGCACCGGGAGAGTCCGCAGGTGGGGGCAGTCACGTTTATTTTTGAGTGAGGCAGCATGACCATCCGCACCATCCTCGTCGACGACGAACCGCTGGCGATCCAGGGCCTCGAGCTTCGTCTCCAGGAGTTCGACGACGTCGAGATCGTCGCCAAATGCGGCAACGGCCGCGAGGCGATCAGCGCGATCAAGACCCACAAGCCCGACCTCGTCTTCCTCGACATCCAGATGCCGGGCTTCGACGGCTTCTCGGTCGTGCAGGGGCTGATGGAGGTCGAGCCGCCGCTGTTCGTCTTCGTCACCGCCTATTCGGACCACGCGATCCGCGCGTTCGAGGCGCAGGCGGTCGATTATCTTCTGAAGCCGGTCGACGAGGCCCGCCTCGCCGACACGCTCGATCGCGTCCGCCAGCGCCTCAGCGAGAAGCGCGGCGCCGAGGAGGTCGAGAAGCTCAAGGAAGTGCTCGCCGAGGTCGCCCCCGACGCCGCCGAGACCCTGGCCGACGGCACCGAGCAGCCTGCGGCGAGCCGCTTCGAGAAGCTGATCAACATCAAGGACCGCGGCAAGATCTTCCGCGTCGACGTCGACACGATCGAGGTGGTCGAGGCGGCCGGCGATTACATGTGCATCAAGACCGGCGACAACACGCTGATCCTGCGCCAGACGATGAAGGACCTGGAGAAGCGCCTCGACCCGCGCCGCTTCCAGCGCGTCCACCGCTCGACGATCGTCAACCTGGACCTCGTCCGGCAGGTCAAGCCGCATACCAACGGCGAATGCTTCCTGGTGCTGGAATCGGGGGGGCAGGTGAAGGTCAGCCGTTCCTACCGCGACGTGGTCGCGCGGTTCGTGCATTAGGGCGGATCGCTGCCGGCCGCGATCAGCTTCAATCTTCAATATTGTCCTTGTGCTCCTGCGAAGGCAGGAGCCTTGGCCGCAAACGACATCCCTGCGATCCTCCAACGCTCCTGCCTTCGCAGGAGCACGGAAGGTTTCACGGAATCACCACAGCTGTATCGGCCTTGACCCGGTCGAGCGCGACCAGCGTGCGGTAGCGCTCGACGAAGTCATTCTCGGCGAACAGCCGGCGCGTCAGTGCCTCGTAGGTCCGCATGTCGCGGCTGACGATGACCAGCACGAAGGTCACCCCGCCGGTGACGAAATAGCATTGCTGCACGTCGGGCGTCTCCCGGAACAGCGCCTTGGCGGCGTCGACCGTCGCGGCCCGCTCGTCGCGGAGGTGCACCTCGACCACGGCGGTGATCGCCAGGCCCACGGCATCCGGATCGACGACGGCGACGTTCCGCGCGATGACGCCGGCGTCCTCCAGCGCGGCGATCCGGCGCTGCACCGCCGCGGCGGAGAGATTCACCGCCTCCGCGATCACCCGTTGCGGCGTCTTGTTGTCGCGCTGGACGATGCGGAGGATCGCTCGGTCGAACGCGTCCAGCCCGCGGGCATGAGAGGGTCTGCTCGGCATTTCCGCGAGTTTTTGTTGCATTTCAGCCTCGAATCAAGAGCGCACGCACCGTTCCAGCGATGATAAAACGCGCACCTCATCACCGGTAAAGCGCGGACAGACATCATGACCTCTGCCCTTCGAAAGGAGGCCGGCAGCAACGCGATGGCCCTTGGAATCCTGTGCGGAATGGGCGCGGGCGCCCTGTGGGGACTGGTATTCCTCGCGCCCGCATTGGCGAGCCGGTTCAGCCCGCTCCAGCTCACCATCGGCCGCTATCTCTGTTACGGCCTGATCTCCGCCGTCCTTGTCGCACCACGCTGGCGATCGCTGGTCCCGCGGATCGGGCGCGAGGGATGGCTAGCGCTCGGCTGGCTCGCGCTCGCCGGCAACACGCTCTACTATATCCTGCTCTCGAGCGCCGTGCAGATGGGCGGCATCGCCATGACCTCGCTCGTCATCGGCTTCCTGCCGGTGGCGGTGACCATCATCGGCAGCCGGGACCGGGGCGCGGTTCCCCTGAACCGGCTCGTCCCTTCGCTCCTGCTTTCAGCCGGCGGCGCGATCTGCATCGGCTGGCAAGCCGTGGCGGAGGCGCCGGTCGGGTCCTCGGCCGCGCAGGCTATCGGCCTGATCTGCGCGATCGGCGCGCTCATATCTTGGACCAGCTACGCGGTCGGGAACAGCCGCTGGCTCGCCCGCCTTCCCGACGTTTCCGCGCACGACTGGAGCCTGCTGACCGGCGTCGTCACCGGCGCCCAGAGCGTCGCCCTGGTCCCGATCGCCCTGTTGCTCGGCACGGCCCGGCACGATGCGGGCGACTGGGCCCAGCTCGCCGGCGTATCGATCGGGGTGGCGGTGCTCGCCTCTATCGCCGGCAATGCGTTGTGGAACCGGATGAGCCGGCTGCTGCCGCTGACGCTGGTGGGCCAGATGATCCTGTTCGAGACGCTGTTCGCCCTCGTCTACGGGTTCGTCTGGGAGCAGCGCTTTCCGACGGGGCTGGAGATGGCGGCCTTCGCCCTGGTCGTCCTCAGCGTTCTGTCCTGCATGGCGGCGCACCGGAGGCCGGCTGAAGCCGTTCCGGCGGTGGCTTAGGCTTGGATCGGCCTTCCTTCTTCGTCACCCCGGACTTGTTCCGGGGTCCACCCAACCTCACGGGCTGGGTTGGAGCCTCCTCAGCCCTTGCCTCCCGGTGGACCCCGGCCCAAGGCCGGGGTGACGGTTGCAAGGCTCAGGCAATGGCTGTCGAAGCCGGCGCGAATGCCCCCGACAATAACCTTTGCCACTCCGCCACAATCCGGGCAGGTTCGCGCCACCGCCGGAACCGCAACCAGATCACGGCGGAACCTGAAAAGAGGGGGATGCCGGCACGATGCCCGATGAAACCACCGACAGCGCGCGCCTGCGGCAGGTCGCCGCCGATCCCCGCTACCAGGCGCTGGTCGCCCGCCGGTCGCGCTTCGCCTGGCTGCTGACGGCAATCATGCTGGTCGTCTTCTTCGGCTACGTCCTGCTGATCGCCTTCGACAAGACGCTGCTGGCCCGCCCGATCGGCGGCGGGACGACCACGCTAGGTATCCCGCTCGGCCTTGCCGTCATCCTCGTCGGCATCGTGCTGACCGGCGTCTACGTCCGCCGCGCCAACCGCGATTTCGATCCCGCCGTCCGCGCCATCCGCGAGGATGCCGGCCGGTGAAGCGCTCCCTCCTCACGCCCCGCCTCTCCCTGCTCCTGGTCGCCCTCGCCCTGCCCGGCGCGGCGCTCGCCGACGCCCTCACCGGCGAGGCGCAGCAGCAGCGGACCAACTGGCCCGCCATCCTGATGTTCGGCGCCTTCGTCCTCTTCACCCTCGGCATCACCCGCTGGGCGGCGCGCAAGACCCGCACCACCGCCGATTTCTATGCGGCCGGCGGCGGCATCACCGGCTTCCAGAACGGCCTCGCCATCGCCGGCGACTATATGTCGGCCGCGTCCTTCCTCGGCATCTCGGCGCAGATCTTCGCCGACGGCTATGACGGGCTCATCTACTCGACCGGCTTCCTGGTCGGCTGGCCGATCATCCTGTTCCTGCTCGCCGAGCGGCTGCGCAACCTCGGCCGCTACACCTTCGCCGACGTCGCCTCGTTCCGCTTCGCGCAGGCGCCGGTGCGGCTGTTCGCGGCGTTCAGCACGCTGGCGGTCGTCCTCTTCTACCTGATCGCGCAGATGGTCGGCGCCGGCCAGCTCATCAAGCTGCTGTTCGGCCTGCCCTACGGCTATGCCGTGGTGATCGTCGGCGTGCTGATGACGCTCTACGTGCTGTTCGGCGGGATGATCGCCACCACCTGGGTGCAGATCATCAAGGCGGTGCTGCTGCTCGGCTGCGCGACCGTGATGGCGGTCGCAGTGCTGGCGAGCGTCGGCTTCTCGCCCGACGCGCTGTTCGCCCGCGCGGTCGAGGTGAAGACGATGCTCGCCGCCAAGGCGGGCGCCGACCCCGCCGCCGCGGCCGAGAAGGGCCGCTCGATCATGAGTCCGGGCAACTTCATCAAGGATCCCATCTCGGCGATCTCGTTCGGCATGGCGCTGATGTTCGGCACCGCCGGCCTGCCGCATATCCTGATGCGCTTCTTCACCGTTCCCGACGCGCGGGAGGCGCGCAAGTCGGTGCTGTGGGCGACCGGCTGGATCGGCTATTTCTACCTGCTGACCTTCATCATCGGCTTCGGCGCGATCGTGCTGGTCGCGACCGACCCGGCGTTCCTCGATCCCGTGACCGGGACCCTGCGAGGCGGCGGCAACATGGCCGCGATCCACCTCGCCGACGCGATCGGCGGCGACCTGTTCCTCGGCTTCGTCTGCGCAGTCGCCTTCGCCACCATCCTCGCCGTCGTCTCCGGCCTGACGCTGGCCGGCGCGTCGGCGGTGAGCCACGATCTCTACGCCTCGGTGTTCCGCCACGGCCGCGCGAGCTCCGAGGACGAACTGCGCGTCTCGCGCCGCACCGTCATGGTGCTGGCGGTGGTCGCCATCCTGCTCGGTATCATCTTCGAGAAGCAGAACGTCGCCTTCATGGTCAGCCTCGCCTTCGCGCTCGCCGCCTCGGCCAACTTCCCGGTGTTGCTGCTGTCGGTGCTGTGGAAGGGCTGCACGACCCGCGGCGTCGTCTGGGGCGGCTCGATCGGGCTGGTGCTCGCGTTGGTGCTCACCATCCTGTCGCCGGCAGTGTGGGTCACGGTGCTCGGCAATGCCGCGCCGGTCTTTCCCTATACCTCGCCGGCGATCTTCTCGATGCCGGTCGCCTTCCTGGTGATCTGGATCGTCTCGCTGCTCGATCGCTCAGGCCGCGCCGCCGTCGACCGCGACGGCTATCTCGAACAGCGCGTTCGCTCCGAGACCGGCATCGGCGCCGCCACCGCGAGCGCGCATTGAGATCGGGGCAAACGGGCGCCGTCTAGGCGTCCTCCGCATGGAGCTCGCTGCCGGCGACCCTGGCCAGCCGCCGGTCGAGCCAGGCGACCTGCCGCGTGCGCTGGAAGCCGAGCGTGTCGCCATAATCGAGCAGGACGGCGATCACCCCGTCGATCACCTCCTGCCCGTCGGCGCCGGCATGGCCGGAGAAGACGAACACGATCTGCTCGCCGCCGCTGCCCGGAAACCGCCGCCGGGCCGCACGGACTTGGCGAAGGCCGACGACCTGACTCAGCCGCTGTCGCACGGCCTCGCGCACCTCGTCGCTCCAGTCGAGCGGGAGCAGCTCGACGGCCGGATCGATCTCGCGCCGCTCCTTCTCGGCGAGATTCTCGCGGAGCGCGGCCCGATGCAGCCGCTCGATCCACGGTTCGATTTCGGCATGGCGGCCGGCATCGCTCAGATGGCCTGCGATCAGGTCGCACGCAGCCGCCTCCAGCATCGGCACCGCCTCCGCCGCCGCTTCGAGCTCCGCGATTCCCGCCTCGTCCCCGGTGCGGAGGAGCAGCTCGCCCAGATGGAAGCGCAGGCCGTGCAGGTCGGGTTCGCTCGCAAGCAACGCGCGCAGATAGGGTATCGCCGCCGCGTCGCCGCGCACCGTGCGAACCAGATCGAGATGATGCTCCTGCTCCTCGCGCGTCAGCTCACCGCGGGACAGGCGCTCCTCGAGCGCGTCGAGGTCGGCGATCTCCTGCCGCCGCCTTTCCCTCGCCTCGGCCCACCATTCGCTGGCGGTCCGCCACCAGCTCTCATCCAGTTCGTCTGCCAGCCGATCGGCGATCGGCCCGAGCAGTTCGTCCGCAGCGCTTCTAACCAGGGGCTGCGGCACTCGCCCCTCGCAGCCCAGGGCGCGGAGGCGATCGGCCAGACTCGGATGCGTATCGCCAAGCCCCGTTGCGACCGCGAGCGCCGCCTCCAGACCCTGGCGGTCGGCGCCGTCACCTTCCGCTCGTGTCAGATGCTCCGCGGCGCTTCGAAAAGGCATGGCCGTCGGCGCGTCATGCTGATGCGACTCCGACCATAGCCGTTGCCAGCTCCGATCGAAGCGCTCGCTCTGAAGTCGCACGCGCACCAGCGCCGCCCCGGCGGTCGCCTGATCAGTCACCCGTGCCGCCGTCCGGTCAGCCTCGAATTCCTGCTGACGGGCGAGCACGAAACTATAGGCATTGAACCAAGGCACGTAGCGGCGCACGAACCACCGCATCACGCTTGCCGTCGCGCCATGCTCGAGAGCGGACGCGATCTGCCACCAGCGCAGACGTACGCGATAAGTGAAGGCGGTCCACCGGCCGTGCGCGCCGACGAAATGGCCGAGCTCGTGCCCGATCACCGCAGTCACCTCGTCGCGGCTCAGGCCCTGCAGCAAGGGCAGGCCGAGGATCAGCGTATTGAACGATCCGCCGAACAGTCCGAACCGCGGCTGCTGGACGATCGCGGCGTTGAACTCGCCCGTAACCACCACCTCATGGATGCGCGGCCCGCCCGTCGCTCGCCGGAGCTGCTCGACCATGACGTGTAGCGCCGGCGCCTCGGCGGCATCGAGCCTGCGTCCTTCGATCGGCTCCGCCCGCACGATGAGCGACCGCAGGATGGCGAGGCCGACGATGCCGCAAATGATGGCGATCTTGATCTCGAGCCCTGCCGCCCAGTGAAAGAAGAAGATCATCGCGACCATCGCCACGGCGATCGCCGCCAGCGCCAGGACCACCAGGCCGACGAAACCATAGCCGAGCAGAGCGGCCAGCACGACCTTGCGCGCATATCCGCGCGGCCGCTGCGCCGCTTCGCGTTCCAGCCGCGCGACTAGCGGCCCGTACCGCTCGTCGACACCGGCCGGCATGCTCCATTCGCCCGCCGGCTCGCTGACCTGGAGCCGCCTTCCCCCGAACACCATTGCCGATTCTTTCCCCGGTCCCCGGTTGCACGGTCGCCCAATCGGCCGTCGTCTGCAAGGCTGCCGGGCTTGCCTCTCCTCATCCTTGCCGGTACGCATTGGCACATAACAGGAACGAATGGGGAGCGGAGACGATGCGCGCGTGGCGTCAGACGGTGATGGTTGCGGCTGCCGTCCTCTCTCCCGCCGCCCTCGCGGCCGATGCCGGCTGGACTCCGCCCGCCCCGCTCTCGACCGATCAGTTCGAATCGCATCCCGCCTTCGATCCCCTGACCGGCGACGTCTGGTTCGTCCGCTCGAAACCCGATTTCAGCGGCTGGCGCATTCTCTACAGCCGCTGCGGCCCGCGCGGCTGGGAAGCAGCTAGGGACGCCCCGATCGCCGGCGACGGGCTGGAGGCCGACCCGGTCTTCACCGACGGCGGCCGCCGGTTGTGGTTCATCTCGAACCGCAGCACCGACGGCATCCGCCGCAAGGACCTGGATATCTGGACCGTCTCGCGCAGGGCAGACGGCCGCTGGGGCACGCCCGAACGGCTGCCGGCGCCGATCAATTCGGATGGGCAGGAGTGGTTCCCCCGCGAAGCGCCCGATGGCTGGCTCTATTTCGGCTCGAACCGCCCCGGCGGCATCGGCAAGACCGATATCTGGCGCGCCCGCCGGACGAACGGCGGCTGGACGGTCGAGAGCGCCGGCCCCGCGATCAACGGCCCCGGCGACGATTACGAGCCGCTGGTCTCTCCCGACGGCACGCGCATGCTGATCGCAACCGCCGAGGGCTATTACGAAAGCCACCGCGGCCCGCATGGCTGGCTGCAAAGAACGAAGCTCGGCCCGGGCTACAACGTCAACCGCACCGAGATCGGCGCGCTGTTCGCGCCCGACGGCAAGGCGGTGCTGATCGCGCGCGACGTTGGCGACGGCAAGTCCGGTGAGCTGGTGATGATCGGCAAGCCCCAGCCAGGCTGGCCGCCGCGCTGCCGGGGTTGACCGCAAGTTTCAGGAGGCATTCGCCGCCGCCCCCTGCCATCGCCTGATCATCGTCCGGGTTTCCGCCGGATGCGGTAAAGAGCGGTTCGAGTCACGGAGAGGGAGAAGCCATGTCGAAGTTCCAGCAGTTCACCGCGCTCCACGTCGCCGGCACGCCGCTCGTGCTGTTCAACGCCTGGGACGCCGGCAGCGCCCGCGCGGTCGCGCGCGCCGGTGCCCGGGCGATCGCCACCGGCAGCTGGTCGGTCGCCGACGCACACGGTCTCGCCGACGGCGAAGGCGTGCCGGTCGACCTCGTGATCGCCAACGCCGCACGGATCGTGGGTGCCGTTGACCTTCCCGTCACTATCGACTTCGAGGCCGGCTATGCCGCCGACGCAGAAGGCCTCGCCGCCAACGTCACCGCGCTCGCGGCCACGGGTGCGATCGGCTGCAACTTCGAGGACGGCCTCGCCGGCGGCGGCCTCCGCCCGGCAGCGGATCATGCCGCCCGCATCGCCGTCGCGCGCAAGGCGGCGGGCGCGGATTTCTTCATCAACGCGCGCACCGACATCTTCCTCCAGGCCAAACCCGACACGCATGACGCCGCCAAGGCGGAAGACGCCATCGCCCGCGCCCATGCCTACGCCGAAGCCGGCGCCAACGGCTTCTTCGTACCTGGGCTGGTCGACCTCGACCTGCTCGCGCGCGTCTGCCGCGAATCGCCGCTGCCGGTGAACGCGATGACCTGGCCCGGCGCGCCCTCCAACGCCGAGTTCGCCGCGGCTGGTGTCGCCCGGATCAGCTACGGTCCCGGCCCCTATCGTATCGCGATGCAGGCGGTCGAGGACGCGGCGCGCGCGATCTACATCGGCTAAGCGCTCGGGTCGGATGAGGTTGAACCTAGTTGCCTTTCCCGCCTCATATCCGTCTTTGGTCGATCTCCTGCCGATGCAATGTCCTGCACGGAAGATTATGGATCGATCCGATGTTCCTGGATCGGTCGATCCACAATGTCGCCCCCGCGCCTGCTCTCTCTAAAAACGCATCTGCAGGCCGACGCTCGCTTCCTGACCCGTACTATCGGCGCCGAATTCGCTGCCGACACGGGCCATGAGCATGGTCGATTGCGAAAGACGCGCGTTCAGTCCGGCGGAAACCGTGGCCAGGGTACGGCTTCTCCCCGCACCATAGGCAAGCATCGATCCGGTTGAGATGTCCGTGAAATCGGCCCTGGCGGTCACCGTCCGCCCGGATAGCTGGCTGCGCGCTCCTGCCGAGAGCCACGGCTGCAACATATGGCTCGGGCTGCCGGTCAGCTTCAGGGCAGCGCCCAGGAAAGTGGCGTCGGTCTTGGCGCCGCTCACCGACAAGTCGAAGGGCGTACCGTCCGCCTCCCGCACCGCTGCGCGCTTTGTATCGATCCGTGTCGCGCCCAGCTCGGGACTGAGCGTCCAGCCGTCCGACAGATCGAAGTCGTAGCTGAGATGGACGTCATAGATCCAGCTGTTCAGATCGTAATGCCCGCGAGCCTTGTCGCCGGGAAGCGCGCGATCGGTGTCGGCGTTGCTGCCGTCATGCGCGACCAACGCAGTCACCGCGACCCGATCGACCTGCAGCTTGCCGACAACGCCTGCGATGACGCCGTCCGCATCGGTGCTGGCGCCCAGCTCGCGAAGGCGCTGCGAAGCGCTCGCCCAGCCGACGAATGCGCCGATCGACGCCCGCTCGGAGCCGTAGCCCACGCCGCCGACGAGCCCATGAGCCGAAATGTCGGCGCGGGCCGTTCCTCTGGCAGCCTGTCCGGGCAAGTCACGCCAGCCGCCGAACACCTGTCCGAAGGTGAAAAGCCCCGCGTCGCTGCGCCCCTCCCCCATGGCGAAGCTCCGACTGGCCGAGACCAGCGCCAGCCCCTTCTCGACGCCGATTTGGGTGGCCGAGGCATAGGCTTCCGGCGAGAGCTGCCGCATTGCCGTGTCGCTCGCAAAGCCGTTGGCGTCGAGCAGGGACGGGACGGCGGCGAGCATCGCGGCCGGCAGGGATGCGTCGGCCAGCACGCCGTTCAGATAATCGGCGACCCGCGCCGCCTGCGCATTGGCACCTGCCGTCAGCATGAACTGCCCGCGCAATTCGATGCCGTCGGCCGTCTGGACGATCAGGCCCAATGTGGCAGGGGCATTGATCGTGCTGAAGCGGCCGGAGATGCTGTCGCTCGCCGTGATGAGGTCATAGGTCACGCCCGGCGTGAGCGGCCGCGACCCGGTGAGGGTGAGTGTCGCGCCGTCCGCGATGGTGACCTTGCCATTGACGACGATGGCATCGCTGACGGTCGGCGTTATCTCGAAGAGCGTGGTGGAGCCGCTCGCCAGCGACAATGCGCCGTTGATGGTCATCGTGCCGGGGGAAGCGCCCGGGCTCAATGTGCCTTGGACGTTCACATCGCCGTTGACGGTCCCGGCGCTGCCGAAGGTCGCGCCGCTGGCGACGTCGAAGCGCCTCGCGGTCATGGTCGAGCCGAGCGCGCCGACGACCCGGCCACCGATGATCGCGAACGTGCCCAGGCTGTTGATCGAGTTGTTCTCCGCGACGCGGAAAATGCCGTTCGAAACCTCGATGGAGTCGAAGCTGGCGGGTTCGGCGTAGACGATCGTCCCGCTGCCGATCTGCCGGAGATTCTGGAAGTTCCGATAGCGCGACGCCTGATATGTGCCGTTGGCGTCGGCATCCACGATCAACGCGTTGATGCCCGCCCCACCGTCGACCGTGCCGGTCAGCACGCCGCTGGCCGACTGGGTATAGCTGTCGTCGCCCGAGCCGAAGGTGACGTCGCCGTCGATCGTCCCGTAATTCTCCACGCGGTTGCTGCCATCCCCCAGGGCGAGGGAACCGGCGATCGTGCCGTTGTTGCGGATATAGTCGTCCGCTGCACCCGTCTGCACGGCGCCAGCCAGGCGAGCGCTGCCGGTGTCGATCCAGCCGCTGCCACGGACGATGCCGTCGTTGACCAGCGTCAGAGCGCCGGCGGCGGAGAGGATCGCGATCGAATCCTGCCCGTCCGCAGCGATCAGCCCACCGGCCTTGTTGTTCAGAGACAGGCCGGCAGGGGCCGCAGCGCGGATCGTGACAGCGGGATACACATAAGTGAGGGGATTCCCCTGGTAATCGACGCTGTCGAAGCGAACGCCGTCACCCGAGGTGCGGATCGTGCCGGAGTTGGTGAGGGACACCGCCGTGATCGTGTCGGCGACGGTGTTCACCGGATAATCGAAACGGCTGTAAACAGAAATGCCCGCCAGATCGCCCTCGATCACACCTTGGTTGTCGAAGGAAATGGCGCCTTTGCCGCCGTTGCCCGACGCCGTAATGTTGACCGCGGCGACCTCGGTCGACCGTATCGTGCCCTTGTTGACGATGCTGGCTGCCGGCGAAGTGGCCGTTGTCGAAAATCGCATGGCGATCGTCATGCCGCCGTCGATGATGCCGTCGTTGCTGGCCGTCAGCGTCGATAGATCGGATGCCCCTAGATACACGGCCGATCGGAAATAGCCCGTCGTGCCGGCGATACTTCCCGAATTGTCGAAGTTCACGACATCGTTGGCCGAAATCCAGGCGCCGTAGGTGCCGATGTTGCCGCTGTTGGTGAAGCTGCGCGTGCTGATCGACGCGCCGCCGATATCGGCTTCGTTCGTGAAGCTTGCCAATATCGGCGGGATGGTCAGAAGGCTCGTCTGATAGGTGCCGACGAGATCGGTTGTGGAGGCGCGGTTGATGATCCTGCCATCGCCGCCCACGTTGATGGCGCTGGTCAGGACCGTGTCGGCGACCAGTGTCAGCGTCGTGTCGGATCCTGATGCGACCGAAAGCCGCTCCTCGAAATTTCGTGCTTCGGTGATCGGACGATCGACGGCGACTGTGCTCGTTTCGGCATATTCCGTGCCGAAGATGTCCCTCCCCTCCCCGCCATCGATGATGCCGGTCACGCCCGTCGTCCCGGATTTGGCGTAAAAGAGATCGTTCCCGGCACCGAACAGCAGATCCCCCTGGAGCGTACCGCCCTGCGCGATGTAACTGCTCGGATAATAGGACTGGCCGCCGTAAGGGGCATAGGCGAGATCGACCGTGCCAATGATCGAGCCGCTGTTGACGACCGATCCGCCCTGGAGCTGAATGGCAGTGCCGTTGCCGCCGCGGATCACGCCGGCAGCATCATTCCGGATCGTCGCAGTATAGCCGGAAATCGCCGCCGTGGTCAGGCTCTCCAACGTGCCGGCATTGTCGATGCTCGTACTGGAGCTGTCGACCCAGACGGCCTGGTTGCCGACCCTTACGATGCCGTTGTTGGTAACTTCACGGGCGGTGATGCCTTGCGATGCCGTTCCGCCGGGCGCCTCGATGATGGAGCCGTTGTTGATCACCTCCGCAGCGCCGCTGATCGCGATGGCGCGATCCAGCAGGATCGTCCCGTCGTTGACGACCTTGCCGCCTTCGCGGATGACGACAGGCAGGGCGAAATTGGCCGGCAGCGCGTTCTGGTAGCTGATCGTGCCCTTGTTGGTGAACTGCCCGGCGGAGCCGAGATAGACCGCTGCGCCATATTCCGGATAGGTCAGGGCGCCGGTGTCCTGTCGGCGGATAGTGATGTCACCGTGACTGACGATCAGGAGATCGGAATTTTCCCAGGACGCACCAGGAAGCTGGAAGGGGGCGGCGACGGTGATCGCCGTGCCGTCCGTGATTGTGAAATCGGCATCGAGGTCGACCGTGCCGTGCCCGCCGAGCGTCAGGCTCTCGGTTCGTGCCCTGGCGGCATTCAGGCCGAGCGTTGCCCCCTCGGCCACCTCATAGCTGACGCTGCCGAAATCGGCGACTTTGCCCAGCATCTGGGTCGCGTCGGACGTGACCTGGTAGCGAAGCGCCGCGCCATTGGCGGTCACCGTGCCGTTGATGCCGGTGAAGCCGCTGCCGGTCCGGCTGCTCAGATCGGCGATGAACGTGTCGCTCTTGCTGAGCGTCAGGTCGCCGTTGAGGACGCCGCCTTTCTGGGCAAAGAAGGTGTTGCCGCTATATGGCGAGTTGCTGGCGAGGTAGACGTCGCCTTCGATCGTGCCGGCATTGATGACCGTTGCCCCGTAGACCCCGCCCGCACCGGCTTCCGGTCCGATGGCCATGGTGCCGCCGCGGATCACACCTCCCGCCTGATTGTAGAGCGTGCCGCCGGCGACCACAGCCGTTCCGGCAGAGGAGATCAGACCGCTGTTGAACAGAGTTCCGCCCATCTGGCGGACTCCGACCTTGGCACCATCGATCGTGCCGCTGTTTTCGATCTGATTACCGGCGCCCCATTCGATGGTGAGCGCGGTGCCCGCCGTCGAGCGGATCGTACCGCTGTTCGCGAAGGGGCCCCAACTGAATACAACCGCGTTGTTGGTCGCCGTTATCGTGCCGCTGTTGGTAAAATCGACACTGCCACCGGCGCGCAGCGCATCGCCTATGATGTCGATCGTCCCGGCATTGTCGAATGCCATGCCGTACAGCGATATGGCTCCGCCGTTGCCGTTGGAATTGCCGGTAATCGTCCCGAGGTTGGAGAATTCAAGGCTGTACGCATAGCCGTCACCTGCCTGCAGCCCGAGATAGCCGTTCGCGACCAGATTGGTCCGGTTGATCACCGTCCCGCTGCCGGAAAGGGTGAGCGGCCCCGCCCAGGCGAAGCCATCCGCCAGGGTCGTCGTCGCGTCCGACGCCGTGGCGATCCGCAGATAGTCGAACCCCGGCACCGAGATGCCGGTCGCGATCGTGCTGTCCTGCCGGATGTCGAGGAGGATGCCGTCATTGCCCTCGCCGCCGTTGATTGCTCCGGTGACGCCGGTGAACAGCGCGCCGTCCTTCATCGTGGCAACGAGCGTATCGTTACCCGCACCGAAGATCAGATCGCCGTTGATCGCGCCGCGGGTGGAATCGACCGAGCTGTTCGCGACATAGGTGGCCGGCGCCGTCTGGATCAGGACATCGCCGTCGATCGTGCCCGAATTGACCAGTTGCAAGCCCCCGTCGGCCGCACGGATCGCCGTGCCGTCGCTGCCGGCCCGGATGCTGCCGCCCGTCTCGTTGGTCAAACGGATGCCGTTGCCGTCGATCGCCATGCCCGTGCCGGAATTGGAGATCGTGCCCGAATTGATCAGGGTATAATTGTAGCCGATGCCCATGACGGTGGCGGCAGCACCGCTCGAGGTGATGATCCCGCTGTTACTGAGCGTTGCGGAAGGACCGATGTAGCCGGAAACTCGGCCGTCGATGGCGCTGTTCTGGCCGCCGTCGATCACGCCCTTGTTGTCCAGACGGGAGAAGACGCCGCTGATCGCGCCGATCACGCCCGATTCCTGATTCACGATGTCGAGATAGGACCCCACGTTCGGCGCCACTTGGATCGCCCGCCCGCTGGTTCCGCTGATCGTGCCGCTATTGTCCAGCACCAGGAAGGTGTAACCGTACGGATTGGCGGCCGAGCCCGTCATGGCGATGCCGGTCGTGCCGGTGACGCTACCGCTTGCGCCGACGGTCAGCCTGAGCGTTTCGGAGGTATTGAAACTGGCATTGCGAGCGCCGGTGCGAAACTCGATGCCGTACTGACCGATTCCCTGGACGGCGCCATCGGCGACAATGGTCGTGGTGTTGGAGTAACTGGCGCCGCTTTGACGCGCAACGAGCAGGGCAGCCGCTGTGGATGACGAAAGGACGGCCCCCTCACTGATCTGAACCGTGCTTCGGTCGGATGCCACAACGAGACCGCCGGTCTGCGTGCCATCGCACTTGGTCGTCTGGTCGGCGAGGGGGGGATCGGGGACGCACTGCGCCGATGCCGCGGTGCCGGAAAGCGCCGCGACTGCAAGCGCGCTCACACTCAACGCATAGCGATAAGCTCGCCGCCTAGCGGAAAAAATGGCCATGAATCCCCCCGTAAAACGGATAGACTCTATGGGAAGTCGATTTGATTTTGTCTAGAGTGCAACGAAGTTCTTATTAACCAGAATATCCTGATATTGAATTCATCTTGCCGGCGGATCGCCACTTCTACAAAACAAAACACAATTAAATCTAGAGTTCGAATTACTTAAACATAGCATCGCGCAGCGTCGAACGCCAGATGATCATCGCAGGCACTCGAACAGAGCAGAACATTCCGGAAGGAGACAGATAGTCATTGCTTAGAAGATTTCGAAACACCTGAGATTGTTTTCCTGTCTGATCTAGCGATGCAACTCGAACTGATCGAAGGACTCATCGCCTCATAACGGACAACAGACCCTGGAGCTCATGTTTCGCGCAATGATGGCTGTCAACGTCGCTATCGACGGACACGGCGACAAAACACTGCCGGAGGTTGAGGGAAGGCACTAGGCCCGGAATATAGAAGGAGCGGTCTATTCGACCGCTCCTTCGTCGCGTTCGGCAGGCTGATGAGATTACCTCGAATTGGTGAGCCCTGCTGGATTCGAACCAGCGACCTACTGATTAACCTCCCACTTCGGCTTTCGCCGCCCCGTTACCGGGTTCGTGGTCTGGACCTTCCCTTCACCTTATCCCGAAGGACGTAGGTGGGTGCCGTCAGGCCTCTACACCTTCCCCGTTGCCGGGGCTTGGCTCGGGATTGCCGTCGCCGCGACGCGGACGGGTTCCCCGACTTTGACACCTTCTCATCCGCCAATTTCTCGGCGGTGACTCCAATCGAAGTCAGTTGCTCTACCGACTGAGCTAAGGGCCCTCACTATCAAATCTCGATCAAAACCGTTTCGCGACCTCCTCCAACAACTTGCATCTGCACTATAATCAGTCCGGTCGTCACGCAGCTGAAAGCCGCTTGCCCTACCGACTGAGCTACGGAACCGCTAAGGCTGCGCCCTACGTGTGGCGCGCGGCCGGGTCAACCGCGCGAGGAGGTGATGGACGCTGAGGCCGGTCACCGGATCGCGCCAGCGGGACGCGATCGCGGCCAGCGGCTGGAGAACGAACAGGCGCTCGCGGAAAGCCATGTGCGGCACGATCAGGCCCGCGCTCGCCCACGCGCCTTCGGACCAGAGGATGATATCGAGGTCGATCACCCTGGCGCCCCAGCGCCGGCCGCGGCGGCGGCCGAAGGCGTGCTCGATCGCCTTCAGGCGACGGAGCAGGACATCCGGTGCCTCGTCCGTACTGACGATCGCGGCGGCATTGGCGTAGCGGCGCAGGGACGGGCCCATCGCGACGCTGCCGACGATCGGCGAAACCGCGATCGGCTTCAGCAGCGCCAGCGCCGCGCGCACCTCGTCCTCCGGGCCGCCGTGCCGCCCCCTCCGGTTCGATCCCAGCGCGATCGCGTAGCTTGTGAGCCCCATGCGCCTGCCCTAGCGGAGATGCGTGAGCTTCGCACCCGGCCCCATTCCCGCAACCGAGCCGCCGCGCGACTGCCCGCGCTGTCCGCGGCTGGTGGCGTTGCGGGAGGCGCTCAGGGTCGAGCATCCAGGCTGGTGGAATGCACCCGTTCCGGCGTTCGGTGATCCGGAAAGCTGGCTCGGCATCATCGGCCTTGCCCCCGGCAAGCACGGCGCCAACCGCACCGGGCGGCCGTTCACCGGCGACTATGCCGGCGAGTTGCTGTTCGGCACGCTGGCGAAGTTCGGTCTCGCCGCCGGCCGTTACGAGGGACGGCCCGACGACGGCCTGCGCCTCACCGGCGCGGTCATCCTCAATTCGGTCAAATGCCTGCCGCCCGAGAACAAGCCGACACCGGAGGAAACCCGGACCTGCCGGACCTTCCTCGACGGCCAGGTCGCGGCGCTGCCCCGGCTGCGCGTGTTCGTCGCGCTCGGCCAGATCGCGCACCAGTCGGCGGTGAAGGTGCTGGGCGGCAAGCTGCCCAAGGCGCGTTTCGCCCATCTCGCGGAGCACCGGATGCCCGACGGGCGTATCCTGATCGATAGCTATCACTGCTCGCGCTACAACCAGAACACCGGCCGGCTGACGGCGGAGATGTTCGAGGCCGTTTTCGCGCGCGCCGTAGAGCTCGGCGGTTGAGCCGGGACGATGCGCACCACATAAAGGGTCCGGATCAACCGGGGAAAGGATCATATGGCGCCGCCGCCCGTTGCCGACGCTGTCGTGCCGCCGCCTTCGCCGAGCCTGTCCCCAAGCCTTTCCGAGGTCCACCGCTCGGTGCATGTGCCGGCCGTCGCGGGCTTCTGGCGCAAGCTCGGCGCGTTCGCGGGGCCAGGCTATCTGGTCGCGGTCGGCTATATGGATCCGGGCAACTGGGCGACCGACCTCGCCGGCGGGTCGGCGTTCGGCTATACGCTGCTCTCGGTCATCCTGCTGTCGAACATCATGGCGATGGTGCTGCAGGCGCTGTCGGCCAAGCTCGGCATCATCGGCGGCATGGACCTGGCCCAGGCGTGCCGCGCCAACTACTCGCGTCCGGTCAACATCGCGTTGTGGCTGCTGTGCGAGCTGGCGATCATCGCCTGCGACCTGGCCGAGGTGATCGGCACCGCGATCGCGCTGCAGCTGCTGCTCGGCATCCCGCTGGTCGCGGGCATCGCGATCACCGCGGTGGATGTGCTCCTGATCCTCGCGCTCCAGCGCTACGGATTCCGCAAGCTGGAGGCGTTCATCGTCGCCCTGCTGATCATCATCGCCGGCTGCTTCGCGCTCGAGCTCGTCTTCGCCCAGCCCAGTCTGGCGGGGATCGCGCGCGGACTGATTCCCAGCCCGGAGATCGTCACCAACCCAGCGATGCTCTACATCGCGATCGGCATCCTCGGCGCGACGGTGATGCCGCACAATCTCTATCTCCACTCGGCGGTGGTGCAGACGCGCGCCTTCGCCCCGACGCCCGACGGCAGGCGCGAGGCATTGAAGCTCGCGACGATCGATTCGAGCGTGGCGCTGATGCTGGCGCTGTTCATCAACGCCGCGATCCTGATCCTCGCCGCAGCCGCCTTCCATACCACCGGCCGCACCGAGGTCGCCGAGATCCAGGATGCCTATCGGCTGCTGACCCCCGTGCTCGGCGTCGGCGCGGCGAGCGTGATCTTCGCGATCGCCCTGCTTGCCTCGGGGCAGAATTCCACCGTAACCGGCACGCTCGCCGGCCAGATCGTGATGGAGGGATTCCTCAACATCCGCCTGCCGGTGTGGCTGCGGCGGCTGGTCACGCGGATGATCGCGATCGCGCCGGCGGCGATCGTCGCCGGGCTCTATGGCGAGAGCGGCACCGCCAGGCTGCTGGTGCTGAGCCAGGTGGTGCTGAGCCTGCAGCTGCCCTTCGCGATGGTGCCGCTCGTCCAGTTCACCAGCAGCCGGCGATTGATGGGCGAGCATGCCAGCCGCGGATGGCTGCTCGCCGCGGCCTGGCTGATCTGCGCGGTGGTGATCGGGCTCAACGTAACGCTGCTGGCCGGCGTGCTATTGTAGGTCCTCGCGCACCCTGAGGATCAGGATCGCCGCGCCGACGAAGCAGGCGGCGGCGATCGGGAACGAGACGATCGGCGCCTCCGGATAGAGCGCGCGGGCGAGCGAGCCCATCACGCTCGACACCACGAGCTGCGGCAGCACGATGAAGATGTTGAACAGACCCATGTACACACCGAGCTTCGCCTGCGGCAGGCTGGCGCTGAGCAGAGAATAGGGGATGGTCAGGATCGATGCCCAGGCCATGCCGATGCCGACCATCGACAGGATCAGCGGCGTCGGGCTGGCGATCAGCAGCACCGAAGCGAAGCCGAGCGCGCCGGCGACGAGGTTTACCGCATGGAGCCGCGTCGCGCCGATCCGCTCGGCGAGCGCGGGCAGGATGAAGGCGTAGAGCGCTGCCACGCCGTTGTAGACCGCGAACAGCACGCCGACCCAGTCGGCGCCGTCGTTATAGGCTCGCCCCACCGCTTCGGTTGCGCCGAACTGATAGCGGGTGACGATCGGCGTCGCATAGATCCACAGGATGAACAGGCCGAACCACGACAGGAACTGGACGAGCGCGAGTTTGCGCATCGTCGGCGGCATGTTGGCGAGATCGCTCAGCAGATGGTTGAGCAGCGAATCGCGCCGCCCCTGCGCCACGGCGACGGCGTTGACGATCTGCGCGGAGCCGAACGCGGCAAGGCCGAAGCCGAGGACGTAGAGCGGCTTGTCGAGGCCCAGCCACCATACGCCCGCCGCCAGCGCGAGCCCGACCGCCAGCCACAGGCCACCGACGGCCGCGCCCGGCGCGCCGAGCGGTGCGTGCTCCGCCTCGACCGTCGTCGCGCCGAACCGCGCCAGCTCCTCGGGCGAATATTCGCGCGTCGTCAGCACCGTCCACAGCACCGCCGCGAACAACGCTACTGCGCCGATATGGAAGGCGTAGGCGACCGCCGGCGGGATCGTCCCCGGCGCGGCGGTATTGCTGACGCCCAGCACCTTGGTGAGGAATGCGGGCGCGAGCGAGGCCAGCACCGCGCCGGTGCCGATGAAGATCGTCTGGAAAGCATAGCCGCGCGTGCGCTGCCGCTCATCGACCATATCGCCGACGAAGGCGCGGAAAGGCTCCATCGAGATGTTGATCGAGGCGTCGAGCATCCAGAGGAGCCCCGCCGCCATCCACAGCGCCGACGCGCTCGGGAACAGCGCCAGCGCGAGCGAGGCGAGGATCGCGCCCATCAGGAAATAGGGCCGGCGCCGGCCGAGCCTGCCCCAGGTGCGGTCGCTGAAATGGCCGATGATCGGCTGGACGATCAGGCCGGTAACCGGCCCTGCGATCCACAGGATCGGCAGGTCGTCGATCGAGGCGCCGAGCGTCTGGAAGATGCGGCTGACGTTCGCGCCCTGCAGCGCGAAGCCGACCTGGATGCCGAGGAAGCCGAACGAGAGGTTCCACAGCTGCCAGAAGCCGAGCAGCGGACGGCGCTGGCCTACCCTGCCCTCCTCCTCCAGCGCCTGGTCCGCCGTCTCGCTCACCGTCGCGCCAGCAGCCATCCGAGCACCTCGTCTAGGCGCGCGGCCCAGCTCAGCTCCTCGTGTGCGGCGCCGGGATAGACGCGGCTCTCATAGTCGCGGCCCCGCTTCCAGCCGAGGCGGGCGAAGTCGGCATCGATCGCCTTCTGATACGGGCCGTAGGCGGCGTCGAGCGTCGCGGTACCGTGGTCGCTCCAGATGCGGCGTCCGGCGGGGGCGCCGAGACGGGTGTCGAGATAGGTCCGCCACAGCACCGCGACATCGGGATTGAACGGCCCGATCGTGGCAGGATTGCCGAGCGGCCAATGGGACGACAGGAGCGCCGCCTTGCCGAAGACGCGCGGATATTGCGCGATCGCCGCCAGCGAGATCAGTCCGCCCATGCTGGACCCGGCGATCGCGGTGTGGTCGCGGTCGGGTCGGGTACGATAGTCGCGGTCGATCGCCGGCTTGAGCTCGTCGACGATGAAGCGGAGATAGGCGTCCGAACTGATCGCGCCGTCGGCGAGACGGTCGAGTTCCGTCCGGATCGATGCCGGCGCGGCATCGTAGACGGCCTTTGGCAGATATTGTCGATAGCGCGCATTGCCCGGGTTCCAGATGCCGACGACGATGACCGGCGCGATCCGCTTCGTCGCGACCAGCCGCCGGATCGAGACGTCGACGCCCCACACTTTCTTGAATGCCGACAGATTGGGGTCGAACAGATTCTGCCCGTCGTGCATGTAGAGCACGCCGTAGCGCCGCTTGCCGCCGTCGTAGCCCGGCGGCAGCCAGATGGTGACGTGCGGCGGCGCGATATTGGCCGAGGGCATCGCCGCGACCTCGACGAAGCGGCCGTTGTCCTGGGCGACGGCGGGAGAGGTGAAGGCGAGGATTAGGCCTAGCAGGAGGAGGACGGATCGCCAGATCAATCCCGGCGTCATCCCGGGCATGACCCGGGATCCAGGGTCGCAGGCGACGCGGCTCTTGGCTCTGTATGCCGGATCAAGTCCGGCATGACGGATTGGTGAGGCAGCCGTCACACTCCTCACCCGATCCGCCGCGCGACGAAGCCCGACAGCGCCGGCAGGCTCCAGCCTTCACCATCCCGGCTGCGCGCAACGACCTGCCAGCGGGCCGGCTGCGGCGGCTCCCAGCCGCTGTCCTCATGGGCGAAGTTGAAGGCGCAGATCATGTGCTCGCCATCATAGGTGCGCTCGAAGACGAGCAGCTTATCCGAAGCCTCGATCACCGTCATGTCGCCGATCAGCAGCGCGTCATACGCCTTGCGCAGCGCCAGCACTTCGCGGGTGAAAGCGAGCATCGAGCCAGGGTCCGCCGCCTGCACGTCCACCGCCAGGCCGGCGTGATCCGGACCGACCGGCAGCCACGGCTTGCCCGAGGTGAAGCCCAGCGCATGGGCGTCGTGCCGCCACGGCATCGGCGTGCGTGCGCCGTCGCGCGACAGGGTGAGCGGCCAGTTGCTGATCGCCTCCGGGTCCTGGAGGTCGTCGTAGCCGACCTCGACCTGGGTCAGCCCCAGCTCCTCGCCGTAATAGAGGAAGATGTTGCCGCGCAGCGTCGCCAGCAGCAGCATCTTCATCCGCGCGAAGCGGCCGTAGTCGGCAGGGTCCGCCCAGCGCGATAAGGCGCGCGGCGCGTCGTGGTTCTCGAACGCCCAGCTCGGCCAGCTCATGTCGGGACCGGACGGCCAGCGCTCGACCGCGTCGCGGATGATGCGCGGCGTCAGCTCCGACGCATAGAGGAAGTCGAAGCCATAGGCGGTGTTGAGCCCGCGCTCGCGATGCGTGAACAGCTTCATCTCGCGGTCGCTGTCGGCGCCGCCGACCTCGGCCACGGTGAAGCGGTCGCCATAGGCGTCGAGGTTGGCGCGGACGCGGGCGAGGAAGTCGGGGATCTCCGGCTGCGACTGGTTGTGGATGTGGAGCTGATAGTCGAACGAGCGCGTGCGTGGGCTGCCGTCGTCGGGCGCGGGCGGATTGTCGGTCAGCGCCGGATTGTGCATCGTGAAGTTGATCGCATCGAGCCGGAAGCCGTCGACGCCGCGGTCGAGCCAAAAGCAGCCGACCTCGATCAGCGCCTGCTGCACCGCCGGGTTGCGCACGTTGAGCTGCGGCTGGGAGCTCAGGAAGTTGTGGAGATAGTATTGCCGGCGCCGCGCGTCCCAGGTCCAGGCCGGGCCGCCGAACACCGATTGCCAGTTGTTGGGCGGGCCGCCGTCGGACTTGGCGTCTGCCCAGACGTACCAATCGGCCTTGGGGTTGGTGCGGTCGGAGCGGCTTTCGAGAAACCAGCCGTGGACATCCGAGGTGTGAGAGTAGACTTGGTCGACGATCACCTTCAGACCGAGCGCGTGCGCGCGTTGGACAAGCGCGTCGAAATCGTCCAGCGTCCCGAAGATGGGGTCGACGTCGCAATAGTCGGCGACGTCATAGCCGAAGTCCTTCATCGGCGAGGGGAAGAAGGGCGACAGCCAGATCGCGTCTACCCCGAGCGACGCGACATGATCGAGATGCGCGGTGATGCCGGGAAGGTCCCCCACCCCGTCGCCGTTCGAATCGGCGAAGCTGCGCGGATAGATCTGGTAGATCGACGCGCCCCGCCACCATTCGCGCGTCGCGCGCGGCGCCGGCTTCGGGTTCGCTTCGCTCATTTCGCCTCCCCGGCCGCGCAGACGGCATAGCCGAGCGCCGGCAGCCTGACGGCCACGCTGCCGGGCCGCGTCGCCTGCGCCGGGCACACGCCCGCGAGCGCCGTGAAACTCGCGGACCTCACGTCGACTTCGACATTGGCCGCAATCGGTGCGGTGGAAGTGTTGTAGAGCAGCAGCATTTCCCTTCCATTGTCGGGTTCGAAGCGCGACACCGCGAACAGCCCCGGCTTGTCGCCGGCGAAGCGCACGACCTGACGCCCGCGCCGGAGCGCCGCATGTCCGGTGCGGATGCGCGCGAGCGTGGCGATCTCGCGGTAGAGCGGATGATCGGAATCGAAGTTGGAATCGGCCGTGGTCCTGGTCGTGCCGAGCAGCCGGTTGTCGTTGTAGCTCGCCACCTTCGACGGGAACATGTCCTCGCGCGCGTCCTGGTCGCCGCCGTCGCCGACGAACCCCTGCTCGTCGCCCGAATAGATCGTCGGCACGCCGCGCAGCGTCAGCAGCATCGCATGGGCGAGCAGATCGCGCTTCAGCAGCTCGTCGGGGGTCGCCTTGGGATTGATCGCCGCGTCGGTCGTGGCGGTGCGCCCGGCATCGTGATTGCTGACGAAGGTCGGCAGCCGCCGCGCGGTCGCCTCGCCACCCTCGTAGAGCGGATCGGCGGCGAAGACGCGCGCCAGCTGATCGGTGCCGCCCTTGCCCGCGCTGGCTTCGTTGACCGCGGCGGAAAAGGCGAAGTCGAGCACTGTCGGCAGCCGGTCGACGTGAGTATGGCGCGCGAGCACGGCGGGATCGGGGTCCGCCACCTCGCCGAAGATATGGAAATTGGGGATGCCCCTCGCCTTCGCCCGCTCGAGCATCGCGGGCACGAACGCTTGCCAGAATTCCGGATTCACATGCCGCGCGGTGTCGATGCGGAAGCCGTCGACGCCGAACCGGTCGATCCAACTGCCGAAGATGTCGATCATGCCGGCGACGACCCGCGGATTCTCGGTCATCAGATCGTCGAGCCCCGCGAAGTCGCCCAGAAGCGCGCTTTCGCCGAACATCGCGTTGCCGCGATTGTGGTAATAGATCGGGTCGTTGAGCCAGTCCGGCACCTTCACCCGCGCTTCGGCCGGCGGGATGATCGGGGGATAGGCATAGGTCGGGTCGGTGAGCCTGGCGAAATTCTCCGCCGTCTGCACGCCGTCGCCCGCGAAGCCGGGATTGATCGCCGCTCCGCCGGTCCCGCCGCGTGCCTGATAGGGATAGTCGGCGCGGCTGCGATAGGGGCAGTCCCGCCCTTGGCACTCGCGGAACTGGATCACGTCAGCGGTGTGGTTGGCGACGATGTCCATATAGACCTTGATCCCGCGCGCGTGCGCGGCGTCGACCAGCGCCTTGAAGTCGGCATTGGTGCCGAAATGCGGATCGACCTGAGTGAAATCGGTGATCCAATAGCCGTGATAGCCGGCCGATTCCTGCCCCGGCGGGCCCTGCACCGGCTTGTTCTTGAAGATCGGCGCCACCCAGATCGCGGTGATGCCGAGCCCTTGGAGATAGTCGAGCCGCTGGGTCACGCCCTTGAGGTCGCCGCCGTGGTAGAACCCCTTGGCGGCGGGGTCGAAGCCCGTCTTCAGGCGATCCCCGGAAAGCCCGCCGCGATCGTTCGCCGGATCGCCGTTCTCGAACCGGTCGGGCAGCAGGAAGTAGATGACCTCGTCCTCGGGCAGCCGATCGCGGAAACCTGCCTGCGACTGCGCCGCGACCGGCACCGGCGCGCCCGCCATCGCCAGCGCGGAGATCAGCAGGGCCGCAGCCCTCGAAACCGTCATCGCACTCTACTCCGACGCGCGTCGCCTGCCCGCCGAAGAGCGGGCAGGCGATGCAATTGCTCAGAACTTGTAGGTGAACCCCGCCAGGAAGCGGCGGCCATAGGTCTGGTAGTCGATCACCTGCTCGGGATGACCGGGATTGTAGGTCTTGAACGGCTCGTCGGTGAGGTTCTGGCCCTGGAGGTACAGCGACAGGCCCTTGAACGCGCCGTCCGAGAAATCATAGCCGATCTGCGCATCGACGATCGTCTCCGGCGCGGCGCGGCGGCGGACGGGGGTGGCGCCGAACGCGGAGACGTCGCCGATGAAGGTCGAGCGGTAACGGACGCTGCCGCGCGCCGAGAAGCCCCATTTCTCGAAGAAGGCGGTGCCGTTCACCACCCACTTCGAATAGCCGGGCAGGTTGTCGGTGGGATCGCCGGGCCGCGGATGGATCTTGGTGATCGTATAGGAGCCGCCGCCGGTCAGGCCGAAGCCGTCGAGCGCACTGACGACGCCGCCGAGCGGGAGCGTGCCGGCCAGCTCGACGCCGTAGAGCTTGCCGCCCTTGCCGTTGATCGGCACGGTCATGAAGCCGTTGTAGTTGATCGTGCGCGGCAGTTGGACGCTCGGATCGTTGGGATCGGGAAGATAGGTGCCCGGATCGCCGACCGGATAGCCGGTGAAGTCGAACGGGATGGTCGCGTTGTAGACGTAGCTTTCGAGGTCCTTCCAGAAGAACTGCGCCGCGAGATAGCCGCGCGTGCCGAAATATTTCTCGAAGGTGAGGTCGGCGGCCCAGGCGCGCCACGGCCGCAGCACCGGGTTGCCCGAGCTGCCGTCGACACGGGCGACGGTGGGATCGCCGCCGGCGCCCATATTGAAGCCGTAGCTGGTCGACGCCTTCATGTCGTCGAGCTTGGGCCGGATGATCTCGCGCGCCGCGCCGAAGCGGATCACGAAGTCGCTCGGGAAGCGCAGCGACAGGTTGAGGCTGGGCAGCCAGTCGTCGAAGGTCGCGCCCTCGTGCCGCGCGATGCCCAGGATGTTGGGCGATCCGTTGGGGTTGAAGCCCGCGAATATCGCCGACGCGCCGTTCGAATGCTGCGAGGTGGCGGCGAACTGGACGCCGACGTTGCCGGTCAGCTCGGCCGATCCGACGTGCGACTTGATGTTCGCCTGGAGATAGGCGGTCATCACCTTTTCGGAGACGTCATAGCCCTTCACCACGACGTCGCCATAGGGGTTGGCGATCAGGTGGTAGATGCCCGAATTGAGCAGCGCGACCGGATCGTAGCTGATGACCGGCCCCAGCCCGAGATAGGACAGGTTGGTGGTGCCGAGCCGGAACTCCGGCGGCACCGGCACGCTCACCGTCCCGTCGGTGTTGGCGACGAGGCCGACGAACGCCTCGTTCGGCGTCAGCGACTTGCTGCGATCGGTATAGTTCAGGCCGAACTGGACGCTGCGCAGGAAACCGTTGTCGATCTCCTTCTCCACCTCCGCGCGATACTGCCACAGCCGGTCCTTGATGACGCGGTTGTTGTAATAGCCGTCCTGGCCGCCGCGGATGGCGTCGCCATTCAGGCCGATCAGCGTGCCGCCCCACCCTTGCGGGCTGGTGAGCAGGATGGTGTTCCAGTCGCCATAGTCGAGCACATGATCGAAGGTCGTGCCGCTGCCCGACGAGCGGAAATTGACCGTGTCGGTCGCGCCCGATCCGACGCGGCCGGTGCCGGCATAGGTCTCCAGCGTCAGCTCGTTGCGGTCGGTGCGCGAATGGCTGACGTCGAACGTCGCCTTCCACCCGTCGTCGCCCTCGTACTTGCCGTTCCAGCCGAACGAATAGAGCTTGGCATGGCGCTGGAAGGCATCGTTGCGGACGACGCCCTTGACCCCGGTATAGGTGCCCGAGGTGACGAGGCCGCCGGTCGCCTGCGCATTGGTGAGCGGCACGCCGCCCCACAGCAGCGGCATCTCGACGCCGCGCTTGATCTGGTCGTCCTTGAAGTCCGAATAGAAGGCGTCGAAGGTGGTGGTGAATTCCGGCGCGGGCCGCCACTGGACCGTGCCCTGGAGACCGAGCCGCTTGAGCGTAGTCGAGGTGTTGTAGGACTTGGAGCCGCCGATCACCGGGCCGGCCGGGGTATCGGCATAGCCCCAGCTGTTGAACTCCTGGATCTGGTACGGCTCGTCGACATAGCTCGCCGACAGCGCGACGCCGATCGTGTCATTGGCGAACTTGTCGACATAGGTGCCGTTGACGCGGTAGCCATATTCCTTCGACCCGGCGTTGAGCTTGCCGAGATCGGAATAGATGCCGCGCGCGCCGACCGAGATGACACGCTTGCCATAGTCGAGCGGGCGGATGGTGCGCAGGTCGACCGTGCCGGCGAGGCCCTGGCCGACCAGGCTCGCCATCGGCGTCTTGTAGACGTTGACCTGGCTGATCACCTCGGACGGATACTGGTCGTACTCGACCGCGCGGTTGTCGCCGGTCGAGGTCTGCTCGCGGCCGTTGAGCAGCGTGGTCGAGAAGTCCGGCGCGAAGCCGCGGATCGAGATGACGTTCGAGCGGCCCGACACGCGCTGCGAGGTGAGGCCCGGCAGGCGCGCGATCGATTCGGCGATCGAGGCGTCGGGGAGCTTGCCGATGTCCTCCGCCGAGATCGATTCGACGACCTGGTCGCGGTTCTTCTTCTCCGCCACCGCGCTCTCGAGCGCCGCGCGGAAGCCGGTGACGACGATGTCCTGTTGATCCGGCTGGTCCGGCACCTGGGTGTCCGGCACCGCGGTATCGGCCGACTGGGCGAAGGACGGCGCCGCCGCCAGCGCCATCGCCAGCGCGCTCGCGCCGACCGAAAGCCGGGCCGCCATGGAAGAATTGAGCTTGGTCATCAGTCCCCTCCCGATCTGCCGGCGGCCTCTCAAATGTCCGCTCGGCTGGTATCTGAAGGTCGTGTGTGTCGCCGCGGCCACTCAATTCCAAGATTCCGGCATACGTATTCAGCCTCAGCTTCCGCTTGTCTGCGGGCGCGACTAGGATGAGTTGCAAGGACTATGGGTCCCTTGCAGAGCAGAATGCGTTCGGTGCACGCCAAGCCCACTTCGTTCGACATCGCCGCGCTTGCCGGCGTCTCCCAGCCGACCGTGTCCCGCGCGCTGCGCGGCGACCGGACCGTGAGCGAGGCGACCCGCAAGCGCGTCGAGGCGATCGCGCGCCAGCTCAACTACAAGGTCGACAAGAACGCTTCGAACCTGAGGCGCGGGCAGAGCAACACGCTGGCGCTGCTGTTCTTCCAGGACCCGACGCCCGACGAGACGCTGATCAATCCCTTCTTCCTGTCGATGCTGGGCTCGATCACGCGGACCTGTGCGCTGAGGGGCTACGACCTGCTCACCTCGTTCCAGCAGCTCTCCGCCGACTGGCACGTCGATTACGAGGACAGCCATCGCGCCGACGGCATCATCCTGCTCGGCTATGGCGACTACGAGCTCTACCGCGCCCGGCTCGACCATCTCGTCGAGCATGGTACCCATTTCGTGCGCTGGGGCTCGGTCGAGCCGGGCAGCGCGGGCACCACGATCGGCTGCGACAATCGCGGCGGCGGGCGGCTGGCGGGAGAGCATCTGATCGCGGGCGGACGACGGCACATCGCCTTTCTCGGCGAAGCGAACAAGCGTTATCCCGAATTCCGCAATCGCTATCTCGGACTCTGCGATGCGCAGCGCGACGCCGGACTGATCCCGGACATCGGGCTGCAGGTCGATTCGATCACCACCGAGGAGGCGGGCTATGCCGCCGCCCGACAGCTGATCGGGCGCGGCATTCCCTTCGACGCGATCTTCGCCGGCTCGGACCTGATCGCGATCGGGGCGATGCAGGCATTGGCCGAGCACGGCCTCGAGGTTCCGCGCGACGTCGCGATCGTCGGCTTCGACGACATTCCCGCCGCGCGGCTGACCCAGCCGGCGCTGACCACCATCGCGCAGGACTATGCCCGCGCCGGCGAGCTGCTGGTCGACTCGCTGATCCGCCAGATCAATCGCGAGCCGGCCGACACGACGGTGCTGCCCGCGCGGCTGGTGGAGCGGCAGTCGAGCGGGCGCGGCTAGACCTGGATTGTCATGCCGGACTTGGTCCGGCATCCACTTCTCCACGAAGGCAGGCGGCGAGGTTCCAGCTGGAATCTCGAAACCTTTAGTTGTGCGCCCGGTGGACCCCGGAACAAGTCCGGGGTGACGAGTAAGTGGGTCACATTCCGCAACCCGTTCCAAAGGTCATCGATCCGATAGTTTTTGGCCTGCCGCCCGATAGCCGCGACGGCTGCGGCCGCATCTGTGTGAGATTATGCTGGCCTCCAAGAACAGACGCAGGAGATGCCAGGATGCCGATCGACCTCGATCGCCCCTATCCGATTTCACCCGAGCAGGTCGCGCAGTTCCGCAACGACGGGTTCATCAAGCTCAAGCACGTGTTCTCGGCCGAGGAGCTTCGCTATTACGGCGAAGAGATCACGCTGCTCACCATCGCGCTCAACACGCAGACGCTGCCGCTCGAGGAGCGCAGCACCTATGACCGCGCCTTCCTGCAGATCATGAACCTGTGGGAGGAGAGTTCGGTCGCACGCGAGTTCGTGTTCGGCAAGCGGCTCGCCGGAATCGCCGCGGCGCTGCTCGAGGTGGAGGGCGTGCGGCTCTATCACGACCAATCGCTCTACAAGGAGCCGGGCGGCGGCATCACCCCGGCCCACGCGGACCAATATTACTGGCCGGTCTCCAGCGACCGCACCATCACCGCCTGGGTGCCGCTGCAGGCGGTGCCGCAGGACATGGGGCCGCTCGCCTTCTTCGCCGGCAGCCAGCATATCGAGTTCGGCCGCGACCTCGGCATCTCCGACGAGAGCGAGCGCGAGATCACGCGCAACATGGAGGCGCATGGCTTCCCGGTGGTCGACGCGCCGTTCGACCTCGGCGAGGTGAGCTTCCACCTCGGCTGGACCTTCCACCGCGCCGGGCCGAACCGGTCGCAGCGGCCGCGCTCGGTGATGACCGTGATCTACATGGACCGCGACATGGTGCTGAAGGCGCCGAGCAACGACATGCAGCGGCACGACTGGGAACGCTGGTGCCCGGGCGCCGAGGTCGGCAAGGTGATCGACACGCGGCTCAACCCCGTGCTGTTCGAGCGCGCCGCGTGAGCGCAGGCGTGGCCGTCGGTCCGGCGGCGATCGCCGACGGCCGGGGCGGCTTCACGATCGAGACGATCGACGTCGACCCGCCCGGTCCCGGCGAGGTCCGGGTGACGATCGCGGCGGCGGGCGTGTGCCATACCGACCATGCCTCGCTGCGCTGGCCGGGGCCGCTGGTGATGGGGCATGAAGGTGCCGGCCATGTCGAGGCGATCGGCGACGGCGTCACCGGCCTCGAGGTCGGGCAGCCCGTCCTGCTCAACTGGGCGATCCCCTGCGGCGCCTGTTTCCAGTGCGACCGCGGCGCCGAGGCGCTGTGCGAGCGCACCCATGAGATCGACCCGTCGGCGCTCGGCACCAGCCGCGCCCATGCCGGCGGGACACGCCTCGACGGCAAGTCGGTCGAGCGTGCCTTTCACCTCGGCACCTTCTCGCGTCATGCGCTGGTCCGGGCCGAGGCGGTGACGCCGCTGCCCCCGGAATTGCCGGCCGAGATCGCCTGCATCCTCGGCTGCGCGGTGATGACCGGCGTCGGGTCGGTGGTGAATGTGGCGGAGGTCGCGCCGGGGGACAGCGTGGCGGTGGTCGGGTGCGGCGGCGTGGGACTGAACGTGATCCAGGGCGCCCGCATCGCCGGAGCTGCGACCATCATCGCGATCGACCGAGTCCAGGCGCGGCTCGATCATGCCCGAGCGTTAGGTGCCACCCATCTGCTGGGCGCGGGCGACGATGACGGCGAGCGGCTGGTAACGGAAGTTCGCGCGCTGACCGGCGGGCGCGGGGCCGATCACGCCTTCGAGGCAACGGGCGTCCCCGCCCTCGCCTTCCTGCCGCTGCGCCTGGTCCGGAACGGCGGCAATGCGTTGCAGGTGAGCGGCGCGCATGGCACCGGCAGCGTCGCGCTGATCGATTTCTTCTGGAACAAGCGCTATCTCGCCCCGCTCTACGGCGGCTGCGTGCCGGAACGCGATTTTCCCCGCCTGTTCGGCTGGGCGGCGGACGGCAGCCTCGAGCTCGCCTCGCTGATCAGCCACCGCTACCCGCTCGAGGCGCTCGACCGTGCCTTTGCCGACATGCTCGAAGGAAGGAGCACCAAAAGCGTGCTGATGTTCGCATGAGCCGCGGAAGCCCGTTCCGCACGATCGAGCGCTCGGACCCGGCGATCCCGGCCGACGATCTCGAATTCCTCACCGTCAAGAGCCGGGCGCTGAGCCAGCGTGCCGACGTGACGCTGTATGTCCCGCCCGAGTTCAGGGGCGTCCGCGACCTGCCGATCGTGATGCTGCTCCACGGGGTTTACAGCTCGCACTGGGCCTGGGCGCTGAAAGGCGGCGCCCATCTCACCGCCGCACGGCTGATGGCGGAGGGTTCGCTGCCGCCGGTGGCGCTGGTGATGCCGTCGGACGGCCTGTGGGGCGACGGATCGGGCTATGTCCCGCACGCCCGGCTCGATTTCGAGCAATGGATCGTCAAGGAGGTGCCCGCGCTCGCCGCCCATGTCGTCGAGGGCTGCACCGCCGATTCGCCGCTGCTCGTCGGAGGACTCAGCATGGGTGGGTTCGGGGCGCTGTGCCTTGCCGGCAAATATCCGGACCGCTTCGCTGCCGCATCGGCCCATTCCGCGGTCACCGAAGCGCAGCAGCTCGACGCGCTGATCGAGGAAAGCCGCGAATGGTGGAGCATCGCGGACTGCGACACCAGCGTGCTGGCGGCGCTCACCGAAGCGCCTGGGCCACTGCCGCCGATCCGGTTCGACTGCGGGCTCGACGACCCCTTCCTGGCGGCGAACCGGGCGCTGCATTTCGCGCTGGAGCAGCGCGGGGTTCCGCACGTCTATGCCGAGCGACCCGGCGGGCACGACTGGCGCTACTGGTCGAGCGCGATCGAGGAGACGCTGCGCTTCTTCGGCCGCGTGCTGTGCGGCGACAGGACGGTCATGGAGAGGAACGGATGAGGATCGCCCGCACGCTTGCCGGATTGGCCATGGCCGCGGCGCTCGCCGCCGCCGCGCCGGCGCAATCCCCTGCGCCGCCGCCGCTCGCGCCGGCGGGCGAGGAGGTCTTCTATCACATCTTCATGCGCAGCTTCCGCGATTCCAACGGCGACCGCATCGGCGACCTTAAGGGGCTGACCGAGAAGCTCGGCTATCTGAAGCAGCTCGGCGTGACCTCGATCCTGCTGACGCCGCTCCAGCCCTCGCCCTTCTACCACAATTATTTCGCGACCGACTTCGAGGGCATCGACCCGGCCTATGGCACGATGGACGATTATTTCGCCTTCGTCCGCGCCGCGCACGGCCTTGGCCTCAAGGTCTATCTCGACCAGGAGATCCAGTATGTCGCGGACGGACATCCGTGGCTGGAGCAATCGCGGGGGCGGCCGAACGCGCCGCTCGGCGACCATATCCTGTGGCGCCGCCCGGGCCATCAAGAGCCGGAGCCGTTCCTCAACCAGCCCGCCTGGCAGAGCTATGACGGCCGCTACATCGGCATCGCGATGGTCGACATGCGCCAGCCGGCGGTGAAGCGCTATTTCGAGCGGCTGTTCCTGTTCTGGGCCGACCCGCACGGCGACGGCAGCGGCCGCGACGGCGTCGACGGCTACCGGATCGACCACATGATGGACGATCTCGACAACAAGCATCTGCTCAAGAACCTGTTCGCCGATTTCTGGACGCCGATCATCGCGAAGGTGAAGGCGCGGAGGCCCGGCTTCCGCATCCTCGCCGAGCAGGCCGACTGGGGATATGGCGAGGACTGGCTGAACCGCGGCAACGCCGATCTCGTCTTCGCCTTCCCGCTGCGCGGCGCGATGACCAAGCTCGACAAGCCGGCGATCGTCGCCGCGATCCGCGAGACCGAGGCGAAGACCCCAGCCGGCAAGGGCCAGATCACTTTCCTCGAGAACCACGACACCGACCGGCTGATGTCGCTGGTCGACAACGACCCGGCCCGCGCGCGCGCCGCGGCGGCGATCGCGCTGATGCTGAAGGGCGAGCCGCTGCTCTACTATGGCCAGGAGCTCGGCATGCGCGGCGTGACGCGCAAGGGCACCATGTCGGACGCCGCGCACATCCCGCTGCGCGAGGCGTTCCGCTGGTCGGCCGATCTCGACGCGGCGGGGTCGGCGACCTGGTACAAGGGCGACGACCGCCCGTGGTGGATCGAGCGCGCCAACCGATCGCACGACGGCGTCTCGATCGAAGAGGAGGCTGGCCGGCCGGATTCGCTCCTCAACTGGTATCGCACGCTGCTCGCGCTGCGCCGCGATCGGTCGGAGCTGCGTGAAGGGACCCAGCGCCTGGCCTGCGACGACGGATCGCCGGTGCTGTGCGTGGTGCGCGAGGCGGGCGGCCGCCGGACGCTGCTGATGGTCAATCTCGGCAAGGGTGACGCCGAGGCGCATCCTGCCGGGCTCGGTTCGGGCTGGGTCGACCTGATCGACCGCAGCGCGGCCGCCGATCCGTCGGCCCTCAGGCTCAGGCCGCTGGAGGTGCGGATCCTCGGCACCCCTTGACGATGGTGCAGTACCGGGCGGAGAGCAGGCGGATGGCCACGTCCGACCTCGACCGCCCGATCTGCGAGCCGGTGGAGCTGCGCCCCGGCGCGGGGCTGCGCGTCGAGCGCGTGCGCCAGGGGCCGGGCTCGCCGCCGAGCACGCCGTTCCCGCACTTCCACGACGTGCATGAGCTGGTGCTGTTCGGCCGCGTCTCCGGCCATTTCACCGCCGAGGGGCGCCGCTATGCGCTGGCGCCGGGCTGCGTCGTGTTCGTGCCGTCGATGTGCCAGCACGACTTTGCGCTGGGCCCGGGCCCGCGCGACTGGGTGCTGGTCCAGATCGATGCGATCGCCGGGGAAGCGCTGGGGCAGGCGCCGGGGCTCGAGCGGCTCTCCGCGCCCTTCTGCGCCAAGCCCGATTCGATCCAGCAGGGCCGCCTCGACATGCTCGCCGATTGGCTGACCGAGCTGTCGGCGGCCGATGCGCTGGCGCTGCCGATCGCCGAGCTGCTGCTGCGCGGGGTCGTGCGGTCGCCCGCCATCGACGGCGAGCCGCTGGCCGCCGACCGCACCGGGATCGACCGGCTGCGTCCCGCGCTCGACCGCCTGCGCCGCGATCCGGCTCTTGCACCTTCATTGGAAGAAGCGGCGGCGCTCTGTTCGCTGTCGCCGGCCTATTTCAGCCGGCGGTTCCGCCAGCAGATCGGCCTCGCCTGGAGCGATTATGTCCGCACGCACCGGCTGCACCTCGCCAGCCGCTATCTGCTCGAAAGCGAACAGAGCATCGCCGAGATCGCCTATCGGCTGGGCTTCGCGACGCCCTCGCACTTCGGCGAATTGTTCCACCGGCGGTTCGGGATGACGCCCAAAGCCTATCGCAGGGTCGGCCACGCGACCGTCGCGCGCGATTCGGCTACGCGGCATTAGAGACGGGAAAAGGTCTCCCGTAGCCTGATTTCCAGTCGTCACCCCGGACTTGTTCCGGGGTCCACCGGGAGGCAAGGACCGGACAAGAGGTTCGAGCGCAACCCGCGAGACGCAGTGGACCCCGGAACAAGTCCGGGGTGACGCCGAGGAGAGTTGAGATGTCGGCCTCCGACTCTCAAGATCCCGTGCCCAAGCGTTCATCTCACCTTCAGCTTCGCCTCGTCGCAAAGGCTATTGCATAGCGGATAGGTGGGAATAGCTTCGCGCATTCCGGCCCGGAGTCGCATGGGGCTCATCCCATGACATCCTGACCGCTGCAGGAGAGGTGGCGATGCCCGTTTCCGCTGCGTTCGAAGAGTTTCCGGCGATCATTGCGGTGTCCGATCGGAGCGATTCGTCGCGCTGGCTCCATGCCCTCGACGGGCCGAAGGTCGAGCTCGGCGTGCATGGGCTGGGTCGGCGCAACGTGTGGGCGGCAAGGCTCGACGAGGCGGTGCGGCGGACGCGCGGCAAGGTCGTGCTGATCGCCGAATCGGTCAGCTGCTTCGCCGTCGCCTGGTGGGCGCGGCTGTCGCCGACCGCCTATGTCGCCGACGTGGCGGGCGCGCTGCTGCTCGATCCGCTCGGCACCGGCGCGGCGAAGCCCTCAGTCGGGCTCAAATCCTTCTCGGCGCCGAGCACGCCGCTGCCGTTCCCTTCACTCCTCTACACCGACGCCGATACGGCCGAGGCGGGCGCGCAGGCCGCGACGCTCGCAACCAATTGGGGCAGCCGGTTCGTCCATGCCTCCGCGCTCGCGCTGGTGGCGGCGGGGCAGGGCGCCGAGACCGATGGCGAGCGCCGTCTCGGCCAGCTGCTCGACGGCGTGCTGAACGGCACGATCACCGAGCCGAAGGTGGCCGAACTCCAGGGTTATCCCGCACAAACGACCTCCCTCGCTCGCCGGTTCTGGCGCGGCGCCTGACGCCGGGAGGACAGCTTTCGTCGGCGGGCGCGCCGAGGCTTTCAGGCTAGGGTCCAGACCCTAGGGGCTTGAAGCCTCGGCGGTTCTCGCGCGTATTGGGGCCATGCCCGCCACGCGCCTTCGTCGGTTCCTTTCGGAAGAACGCTGGGAGTTCGCGCCGCACGAGATGCCGGCGATGCCCGGATCGCCGGGATCGCCCGAGCATCCGAACCGCCGGCGGATCGCCTATGGCATCATCGCGGTGCTGCTGGGGCTGACCGGCGGTTTCGGCAGCGCGCTGATCTCGGCCAACACCACGACGCTGCAGGGATCGCTGGGGCTCGATCCGGCCGAGATCGCGTGGCTGCCGACGGTCTATGTGATGACCAACACGTCGATCAACCTGCTGCTGATCAAGTTCCGGCAGCAGTTCGGCCTCAGGCCCTTCGCGATCATCTTCCTCGGCATCTATGCGGCGCTGACGCTCGGGCATCTGTTCGTGCGTGATTTCTGGTCGGCGATCGTCGTGCGGGCCGCCAGCGGCATGGCGGGCGCGGCGGTCAGCAGCCTGTGTCTCTACTACATGATGCAGGCGCTGCCGGCGAAGTGGCGGCTGAAGGCGGTGGTGATCGGGATCGGCATCCCGCAATGCACGCTGCCGCTCGCCCGGCTGTTCTCGCCCGACCTGCTGGCGATGTCGCAGTGGCGGATGCTCTATCTGTTCGAGCTGGGGCTGGCGCTGCTGTCGCTCGCCGGCGTCGCATGGCTGCGGCTGCCGCCGACCATCCGGCGCAAGGCGTTCGAGCCGCTCGATTTCGTCACCTTCCTGCTGTTCGGCATCTCGATGGCGCTGGTCGCGGCGGTGCTAGGGCTCGGGCGGATCGTGTGGTGGACCAACGCGAACTGGATCGCCTGGGCGCTGATTATTGCACTGCCGATGTTCCTCGCCGCGATCGCGATCGAGCATCATCGCGCCAACCCGCTGCTCAACACGCGCTGGCTGGCGAGCTCCGACATCCTGCGCTTCACCATCGTCACGATCATGGCGCGGATCGTGCTGTCCGAGCAGACCTATGCCGCGGTCGGGCTGCTGACCGTGCTGGGGCAGAACAATGACCAGTTCGGGACGTTGTTTACGATCATCTTCATTGCTTCGGTCGCCGGGGTGGTCGCGAGCGCGGTGACGCTCAACGTCGAGAAGCTGGCCCATCCGGTGATGCTGTCGATCGGGCTGGTGGCGGTCGCCGCCTTTACCGACTCGCACTCGACCAGCCTCACCCGCGCGCCGCAGATGTATGCGACGCAGGCGCTGATCGCCTTCTCGGCGACCTTCTTCCTCGGCCCCTCGCTGCTGTTCGGCATGACGCGGGCGCTACGCGAGGGATCGGGCCACATCATCACCTTCATCGCGCTGTTCGGGATCATCAACTCGATCGGCAGCCTCGGCGGATCGGCGCTGCTCGGCTCGTACCAGACGATCCGGGAGAAGGCTGAGAGCGCCGCGATCGTGCAGACCGTCGATCCCACCGATCCGATCGTCGCTGCGCGGCTCCAGGCGGGTGGTGCGGCGGTGGGACGGGTGGTCGGCGATCCCGCGCTGCGCAGCGCGGAAGGCGGCGCCCTGCTCTCCCAGACCGCGACGCGCGAGGCCAACGTGCTCGCCTACAACGACACTTTCCGCTTGATCGCATGGCTGGCGGCGGCGACCACCCTGTATCTGATGTTCCTGCTGATCCGCCGTGCGTGGCGCGCGCGACGCATGGCTGGAGGGGAGGCCGCCGCATGACCGATACCGCCGCCAGTGCCGCCCCGGTGACGGAGGAGCGCGCGGCCGAGACCCAGGCGGCAGCTCCGCCGCCCGCAGGATCGGGCTGGCGGCCACCGCGTAATAGCCGGACGATGCTGATCGTGCTGGCGCTGATCGCGCTGGCCGGCATCGCCGCGATCCTGGCGGCGTGGCGGCTGCCGCCGTTCGCGACCGCCTATGAGTCGACCGACAACGCCTATGTGCGCGGGCGCACCACAGTGATCAGCCCGCAGGTGAGCGGTTACGTGACGCAGGTGACGGTGCGCGACTTCGAGGAGGTGCGCGCAGGCCAGCCGCTTGTGGTGATCGACGACCGCATCTACCGCCAGCGCGTCCAGCAGGCGGAAGCGCAGGTGGCGTCGAGCCAGGCGACGCTCGCCAACGCCGACCAGGCCGCGCGCTCGCGTGCCGCAAGCTTCGCCGCGCAGGAAGCGGCGGTCGCCAATGCCCGTGCGCAGCTGCTGCGGGCAGAGGCGGACATGGCGCGCGTCAACGACCTCGTCACCGACGGATCGGTGAGCCTGCGCGAGCGTGACCAGACGCTGGCGGCGCTGCGCCAGGCGCAGGCGGGGCTGCGGCAGGCGATCGCGGCGCGGGAGATCGCGCGGCAGGACATCCGCACGGTCGAGGTCGGGCGCGGCGGACAGCAGGCCGGCGTCGCGGGTGCGGAGGCGGCGCGGCGAGCGGCCGAGATCGACTTCGCCAACACGGTGATCCGCGCGCCCGAGGCGGGGCGGCTGAGCGAGGTCGGCGTGCGGCTGGGGCAATATGTGACGGCGGGGTCGCAGCTCATGTTCCTGGTGCCGGCGGAGACATGGGTGATCGCCAACTTCAAGGAGGCGCAGACCGCGCGGATGGCGGTCGGCCAGCCGGCGAGCTTCACCGTCGATGCGCTCGCCAACGCACGGCTGACCGGGCGGGTCGAGCGCATCTCGCCCGCCGCCGGATCGGAGTTCGCGGTGCTGAAGGCGGACAACGCCACCGGCAACTTCACCAAGGTGCCGCAGCGGATCGCGGTCCGCATCCGCGTCGACCCCGGCCAGCCGCTCGCGGCGCGGCTCAGGCCCGGCATGTCGGTGCAGGCGCGGGTCGACACCAGCAGCGGGCCGCGCATCCGGTGAGACGCGGACTCGTCCTGCTGGCGGCGCTGGCGGCGAGCGGCTGCATCGGTCCGCGTCCGGAGGCGCCGCCGGGCGCAGCCGTGGTGCCGCCGCCGGCGTGGCGTGGCGCGCTCGGGCCGGGGGCGCCGATCCGGGCAGACTGGTGGCAGGCGTTCGGCGATCCGGTGCTCACCGCTCTGGTCGAGCGTGCGCTCGTCAACAATCCGGACATCGTCACCGCGGCGGCGCGGGTGGAGGAAGCGCGGGCGCAGGAGCGGCTCGCCCGTGCCCAGCTCGCGCCGAACGTCAGCGGGGCGGCGCCGGTGTCCGAGGCCCGGGCGCTCAATGCGTTCGGGACGGCGGCGACCAATCTCGGCGGGCAGCCGGCGGTCTCGGCGAGCTATGACCTCGACCTGTTCGGGCGGCTGCGCAGCGCCGACGCGGCGGCGCGGGCGCAGCTGCTCGCCAGCGAGGGGGCCCGGGACGCGGTGCGGCTGGCGATCGCCAGCAGTGTGGCGAGCGGGTACATCACGCTGCGTGCGCTCGACGCCCGGCTGGCGGTGGCGCGGGAGACGCTGGCCTCGCGGGCCGAGGCGCTGCGCATCGCCCGGCGGCGGGCGACCACCGGCTATACCTCGAACCTCGAGCTGCACCAGGCCGAGGGCGAGTACCATGCCACCGAGCAGATCGTGCCGCAGACCGAGCTCGCCATCGCCCGGCAGGAGAATGCGCTCAGCATCCTGGTCGGCGATCCGCCCGCCGCCGTGGCCCGCGGGGCGGCGCTGGAGCGGCTCTCCTTCCCGGCGATCCCCGACGGGCTGCCTGCCGACCTGCTGCGCCGCCGGCCGGACCTGTTCCAGGCCGAGCAGACTTTGGTCGCCGCCGACCGCAGCCTCGACAGCGCAAGGGCGGCGATGCTGCCTAACGTCAGCCTGACCGGGTCGGCCGGGCTGGTGCTGTCGACCGCGCTGTCCGATCCCGTAGGCGTGTTCTCACTCGGCGGGTCGATCCTCGGGCCGATCTTCGACGCCGGCAGGACCCGGGCGCAAGCCGATGCGGCGGCGGCACGGCGGGACCAGGCGGCGTTCGGCTATCGCAAGGCAGCGCTGCAGGCGTTCCGCGAGGTCGAGGACGGCCTCGTCGGCGTGCGGCGCTCGGGGGAGCAGGCCGTCGCCCTCACCGCCCAGCGAGACGCGCTCGCCGCGGCGCTGCGCAATGCCTCGAACCGCTATCGGGCGGGCTATTCCTCCTATCTCGACCAGCTCGACGCACAGCGCGGGCTGCTCAATGCCGAACTGACCCTGGTCCAGGCCGAGGCAGACCGGCTCACCGCCTATGTCTCGCTCTACCAGGCGATGGGCGGCGGGTGGGACGCGGCCGACGTCGCCGGCGTCAGACGGTGAAGCTCTCGCCGCAGCCGCAGGCGCCCTTGGCATTGGGGTTGTCGAACACGAAGCCGGCGGTGAAATCGTCCTCGACCCAGTCCATCGTCGAGCCGACCAGGTAGAGCACCGACGCGCCGTCGACGTAGAGCGTGCCGCCCGGCGTCACCACCGCCTCGTCGAAGGGCTTGGCATCGGTCACGTAATCGACCGAATAGGCGAGGCCCGAGCAGCCGCGTCGCGGGGTCGACAGCTTGACCCCGACTGCGCCCTCCGGCGCCTTCGCCATCAGCTCGGCGATCCGCGCCTCGGCGCGAGGGGTGAGGTTGAGCACGGCGGGGCGTGCGCGGGTGGTGGTCGTCATCACAGCATCCCCAGCTCGAGCCGCGCCTCGTCGGACATCTTTGACGGGTCCCACGGCGGGTCCCAGACGAGGTTGACGTCGACCGTGCCGATCCCCGGCACCGCGCCGACGCGCAGCTCGACCTCGCCCGGCATCGATTCCGCGACCGGGCAGTGCGGCGTGGTCAGCGTCATCGTCACCGCGGCGTGGCCCTCCGGCGTCACCTCGACGTTGTAGATCAGGCCGAGCTCATAGATGTTCACCGGGATCTCGGGATCGAAGATTTCCTTGAGCGCCTCGATCACTGCCTCATAGGTCTCGCCGCCCGGCTCGACCGGCGACAGGCCCTGCGGCTTCTCCGCGAGGAAGCCGGACAGATAGTCGCGCTTGCGCTCGAACGTCTCGCGCGTGCTCTCGCCCGCGTCCTCGACGCGCGCCTTGGGCGGCGGCGTCACGCTGTCCACTTCCTCGACCGCAATCCGATCGCTCATCCGAAGATCCTCGTCACTCGCTCGATACCCCGCGCCAGCGCTTCGATGTCCGCCGGCCCGTTGTAGACCCCGAAGCTCGCCCGCGCCGTCGCCGGCACCCCCAGCGCGTCCATCAAGGGCTGTGCGCAGTGATGGCCGGCGCGGATCGCCACATTTCCCTCATCCAAGATGGTGCCGATGTCGTGCGGATGCACCCCCTCGACGGCGAAACTCACGATTCCGGCCGAATCCTCGGGGCCGAACAGGCGGACGCTGTTGATCTGCTTGAGCGCCTCGCGCGCCTCGCGCACCAGCGCGGTCTCGTGCGCGTGGATGCGGTCGAGCCCGATGCCCTCGACATAGTCGATCGCCGCGGCGAGCCCGAGCGCGCCGACGATATGCGGCGTTCCCGCCTCGAACCGTGCGGGCGGCGGGGCGTAGGTGGTGCGCGCGAAGGTGACGCGGTCGATCATCGATCCGCCGCCCTGGTACGGCGGCATCGCGTCGAGCAGCTCGGTCCGGCCCCACAACACGCCGATACCGGTCGGGCCATAGAGCTTGTGGCCGGAGAAGGCATAGAAATCGGCGCCGATCGCGGCGACGTCGACGGCCATGCGCGGCACCGCCTGACAGCCGTCGAGCAACAGCTTGGCGCCTTGCCGATGGGCGAGGTCGGCGGCGCGGCGGGCGTCGAGCACCGAGCCCAGCACATTGGAGACATGGGCGAGCGCGACCAGCTTGTGCTGCTCGGTCAGCATCGCCGCCATCGCGTCGAGGTCGATGCGGTGGTCCGCGGTCAGCGGCACCACGTCGATGTGCGCGCCGATCCGCTCGGCGACGAGCTGCCAGGGGACGATATTGGAGTGGTGCTCGAGCGTCGACAGCAGGATGCGGTCGCCCGCCTTGAGCTGCGTGCCGGCCCAGCACTCTGCGACGAGGTTGATCGCCTCGGTCGCGCCGCGGACGAACACCACTTCCTCCGGCTGGCCGCCGATGAAACCGGCGACGCGCCTGCGGGCGGCCTCGTACGCCAGCGTCATGTCGGCCGAGCGCTGGTAGACGCCGCGATGCACCGTCGCATAGGTCTCGGCATAGGCGCGGGTGATCGCGTCGATCACTTGAGCTGGCTTCTGCGCGGTGGCGGCGGTGTCGAGATAGGCCCAACCGGTGGGGATCGCCGGGAAATCCGACACCAGATCGAGCGGTGCCGCTTCGGAGAGGGTGCGCAGGGCCGTACCGTTCACAGCGTCGCCTCCAGCCAGGCATCGGCATCGGCGGCGAAGGCCGCGCGCACCGTCTCGTCGCCGATGCGATCCAGCGAATCCGCCACGAAGGCGCGGGTGAGCAGCGCCTTGGCGCGGGCCGGATCGATGCCGCGGCTTTCGAGGTAGAAGAGGGCGCGGGCATCGAGCTCGCCGACAGTGGCGCCATGGGCGCATTTCACGTCGTCGGCGAAGATCTCCAGCTCAGGCTTGAGGTTCACCGCCGCCGAACGCTGGAGGAGAAGGCCGCGCAACGACTGCTCGCCGTCGGTCTTTTGGGCATGGCGGGCGACCTCGACGCGGGCGGCGAGGCTCGCCTGGCTCTTGTCGGCGGCGACCGCGCGCCACAACTGACGGCTGACACCGTCGGGCGCGGCGTGGCGGACGACGACCGCGCATTCCTGATGCTGCCTGCCGCGGGTGAGCAGCGCTCCGCCCATCTCGGCATAGGCGCCATCCCCGGCCAAGGTCAGCGCGGCATCGAGGCGGCTGCCCATCCCGCCGGCGCCGAGGACCACCGTGACGTAGCTCGCGCCCTGGCCGATCTCCGCCTCGTCGCGGAGCGAGACGAAACCGTCGTCCTGAAGCAGGCGGATCGAGCGCTGGAGACGGGCCGAGCGGGCGAGCTCGACCTGCGTCAGCCGGTTCGACCAGCCGGCGCCGACATAGGTCTCGACGATCGAGGCGACCGCATCCTCGGCGAGCATGATGCGCGCAGGGAGATGATTGTCGCCGCCGGTCGCGACGTGGACGATCTGGAGGTTGGTCACCGCATGCTCGGGGCCGAGCGCCAGCGACCAGCCGGTGCCGGCGGTGCGGCGGCCGAGGGGATGCTCGGTCGCGGACTCCAGCGGCTCGATCGCCACCGGGCCGGGAGCGCTGCGGGTGCGGTCGAGCACGCCGTCGATGAAGACGAGGCGCGGGCCGTCGAGGTCGAGGAACGGCGGGACCACCGTGGTGCCGTGCGGCAAAGTGGCCGCGGCGGCGATCGCCTGCGGATCGGACCAACGCCAATCCTCCTGGCGGGTCGAGGGAAGATCGAGGACGGCGGTCATGCAGGCGTCCTTGAGATGAATTGGTTCACGCGAAGGCGCGAAGGCGCGAAGATTTTTGGTTCACGCGGAGACGCGGAGACGCGGAGGTGCCTCGCCGCCGGCGATCGTCTCGCGTCAGCGAGACCTTTCAACCTGTTGCGAGCGACAAGCATGAAGGCCGCTGGCGCGGCTGACAGTGCGACGGGCGACGCATCTCCGCGTCTCCGCGTCTCCGCGCGAACAAATTCTTTCTTCTTCTTCGCGCCTTCGCGCCTTCGCGTGATCATGCCGCCACAGCTCCATAGCCCTGCGCCTCGAGCTCGCGGGCGAGTTCGGGTCCGCCCGAGCGCACGATGCGGCCGTCGGCGAGGACGTGGACCGCGTCGGGCTCCACATATTCGAGCAGGCGCTGGTAGTGGGTGATGAGCAGCACCGCCTTGCCGGGGCCGCGCATGATGCGGTTGATGCCGTCGGCGACGATGCGCAGCGCGTCGATGTCGAGGCCGCTATCGGTCTCGTCGAGGATCGCGAAACGGGGATCGATGATCCCCATCTGCACCATCTCGTTGCGCTTCTTCTCGCCGCCCGAGAAGCCGACGTTGACCGGGCGCTTCAGCATCTCCGGGTCGAGGCTCAGCGCATCGGCCTCGGCGCGGGCGAGCTTCAGGAACTCGCCGCCGGACAGCGGCTTCTCGTCGCGGGCGCGGCGCTGGGCGTTGAGCGCCTCGCGCAGGAACTGGACGTTGGAGACGCCGGGGATCTCGACCGGATACTGGAAGCCGAGGAACAGGCCGGCGGCGGCGCGCTCGTGCGGCTCCATCTCCAGCAGGTCCTGGCCGTCGAAGGTGACCGAGCCGGCGGTCACCTCATAGCCCGGGCGGCCGCCGAGGACGTAGCCCAGCGTCGACTTGCCGGCGCCGTTGGGGCCCATGATCGCATGGACTTCGCCCGCGTTCACGGTGAGCGAAAGGCCCTTGAGGATTTCCTTGCCGTCGACTTCGGCGTGGAGGTTTTCGATACTGAGCACTGTTAGCCTTCTCTGTCCTTGGCGCGCTGCTGCGCGACGGCGATCACGATCCGCTGGTTGATGCAGCCGAGCAGCTGCGAACTCTCCACGACGCCGCTGCCGACGCAGGTCCGGGCCGACGTACAGGCGACGTCGTCGATGAAGCGGTCGCCGCTCGAGACCTTGACGGTGCAGCCCGTCAGCTTACCGTCGTCCATCGCTAGCCCGAGCTGGAGCTTGCGCAGCTTGTTGCCGATGACGGTGATGTCCGCATCGGGCGCGGCCTGCGCCGGAGCGGCAGCTTGGAGGAGGAGAGCGAGGACGAGCATCATCCGGCGCGTCCTTCCGTGAGCAGGTAACGCTTGCGGATGCGATCGACCGGGGTGCCGTCCTTGAGCGGTCGGGCGCGGTCGACGGCGTAATCCTCCAGGCCCATCTTCGCGTAGAAGGCGAGGCCGCCGGCGTTGTCGGCGCGGATGGTGGCGTTGATGCCCTTGAGGCCGATCGCTCGCGCTCGGGCACGGGTCGCGGCGAACAGGGCGGTGCCGACGCCCTTCTGGATGCCGTCGACGCGAGTGAAGGTGCCGATGTCGCCCCAGTCGGCCGGGATGTCGTGCTCGCGGATCAGCGTCTGGAAGCCTTCGAGCCGCCCGTCCGGCCCGACCGCGACGTGGCAGCACAGCACGTCGGGACCGGTGAGATAGGCGGCGTCGAGCCGCTCCGGCGTGAACGGCGTCTCGAGCGCGGTGGTGCCGCCGCGCGCGATGATCGCGTTGAGCAGCTCGGCCAGCTCGGCGGCATCCGCCGAGGTGACCGGACGCACCGTGACGCCGCTCATCCGACCGAGCCCTCCAGCGAGATGCCGAGCAGCTTCTGCGCCTCGACCGCGAATTCCATCGGCAGCTGCTGCAGCACCTCGCGGGCGAAGCCGTTGACGATCAGCGCCACCGCCGCCTCCTGGTCGAGCCCGCGCTGCATAGCGTAGAACAGCTGGTCCTCGCTGATCTTCGAGGTTGTCGCCTCGTGCTCGATCTGGGCGCTCGGGTTCTTGACTTCGATGTAGGGGACGGTGTGGGCGCCGCACTGGTCGCCGAGCAGCAGGCTGTCGCACTGGGTGAAGTTGCGGACATTCTCCGCCAGCGCGTTGACCAGCACCTTGCCGCGGTAGGTGTTGTTGGACTTGCCGGCCGAGATGCCCTTCGACACGATCGTCGAGCGGGTGTTCTTGCCGATGTGCAGCATCTTGGTGCCGGTATCGGCCTGCTGGTGGTTGTTGGTGACCGCGACCGAGTAGAACTCGCCGACCGAGCCGTCGCCCTGGAGGATGCAGCTCGGGTATTTCCAGGTGATCGCGGAGCCGGTCTCGACCTGGGTCCACGACACCTTCGAGTTCGTGCCGGCGCACAGCGCGCGCTTGGTCACGAAATTGTAGATGCCGCCCTTCCCCTGCTCATCGCCGGGATACCAGTTCTGGACGGTGCTGTACTTAATCTCGGCGTCGTCGTGGGCGTAGAGCTCGACCACCGCGGCATGGAGCTGGTTCTCGTCGCGCATCGGGGCGGTGCAGCCCTCGAGGTAGCTGACGTAGCTGCCCTTGTCGGCGACGATCAGCGTGCGCTCGAACTGGCCGGTGTTCTCGGCGTTGATGCGGAAATAGGTCGACAGCTCCATCGGGCAACGCACGCCCTCCGGCACATAGACGAAGGTGCCGTCGGAGAAGACCGCGCTGTTGAGTGCCGAATAGAAATTGTCGCGGACAGGCACGACCTTGCCGAGATATTTCCGCACGAGATCGGGGTATTCGCGGATCGCCTCGCTGATCGACAGGAAGATGACGCCGGCGGCCTTCAACTCCTCGCGGAAGGTGGTGGCGACCGAGACGCTGTCGAACACCGCGTCGACGGCGACCTTGCGCGCGCCCTCGACGCCGGCAAGGACCTTCTGCTCCTCGATCGGGATGCCGAGCTTCTCGTAGGTGCGGCGGATCTCCGGGTCGAGCTCGTCCAGGCTGGCGATCGTCGCCTTGGCCTTGGGCTCGGCGTAGTAATAGGCGTCCTGATAGTCGATCGGCGGGATCGCGAGCTTCGCCCATTCCGGCAAGGTCATCGTCTGCCAGGTCCGGAACGCCTTCAGCCGCCAGTCGAGCATCCACTCGGGCTCGCGCTTCTTGGCGGAGATGTAGCGGATCGTGTCCTCGCTCAGCCCCTTGGGCGCGAACTCCTGCTCGACGTCGGAGGCGAAGCCCCATTCGTACTTCTTGTTGGCGGCGGCGAGCGCCTCGGCGTTCTTCGTGGCCATCAGCGTGCCTCCCCGGTCAGGCTGGCGAGCGTGACGCCGGCGAGCGCGCCCTTCACTGCGCCGTTGACGGCGTTCCAATGGGGCTTCACGCGGCAATTCTCCTCGATGCAGCAGTCGTGGCGGCCGTTCTCGACGCAGGCCGTCATGGCGATGGGTCCCTCGATCGCCTCGATGATGTCGGCGAGGCTGATCGTCGCAGGCGGGCGGGCGAGGCGGAAGCCGCCGCCGGTGCCGCGCGCCGATTCGATGAGGCCGGCGGCTGAGAGGCGGCTCACCAGCTTCTGCACCGTCGGCAGCGGCAGGCCGGTCTCGTCGGCGAGCAGGGTCGCGTTGAGCCGGCCGCTCAGCCCGCAATGGCGCGCGGCGGCGGACATCATCACGACCGCATAGTCGGCTTGGGCGGTGAGGCGCATTTGCGAGCGATTCTCAAATCGGATTGATTCGTTCCGATTGGGCAGATGGGCGCGTGGGCGCCCTGAGTCAACCGCCGAGGGCAAGGATTTTGGGCGCGCGGGCGAATGCCGCTATGGGGCCGCGCATGGCTCTTTACCACCCCTTCCTCTTCGCGCTCGAGGCCGAGCGGGCGCATCGGCTCACCATCCGGGCGCTGGCGGCGCCGCTGCCGCTGAAAGGCGTCGAGCGCGACCGGCGGCTGGAGACCAAGGTGGCGGGGTTGGTGTTTCCCAATCCGGTCGGGCTCGCCGCGGGCGTCGACAAGGATGGGGAGGCGATCGCCGGCTTCTTCGGGATGGGCTTCGGCAGCGTCGAGGTGGGGACGCTGACGCCCAGGCCGCAGCCGGGCAATCCGCGGCCACGGCTGTTCCGGTTGACCGAGGACCGGGCGGTGATCAACCGCATGGGCTTCAACAACGGCGGGATCGAGGCGGCGCTGCCGCGGATCGCCGATGCGAAGCGGCCGGGAGTGCTGGGGGTCAACGTCGGCGCGAACAAGGACGCGGCGGACCGGATCGCCGACTATGCGACCGGCGTCAGCATGGCGGCGAAAGTGGCGGACTATGTGACGATCAACGTGAGCTCGCCGAACACGCCGGGGTTGCGCGACCTGCAGCACGGAGCGGCGCTGGCCGAGCTGCTGGCCGCGGCGGACGAGGCACGCGGCCTCACGCCGCTGTTCCTCAAGGTGGCGCCGGACCTGGAGTCGGCCGACATCGACGGCATCGCGCGCGCGGCGGTGGAGCACCGGATCGATGCGCTGATCGTGTCCAACACCACCGTGTCGCGGCCGTCGCTTCGATCGAAGCACGCGGGGGAGGCAGGCGGGCTGTCGGGTGCGCCGCTCAAGGCGCTGGCGCGGCAGCGGCTGGCGGACTTCCGGGCGGCGACCGGGGGCGAGCTGACCCTGGTGTCGGTCGGCGGGATCGACAGCGCGGAAGAGGCCTATGCCCGCATCCGCGCCGGGGCGAGCCTGGTGCAGCTCTATACGGCGCTGGTCTACGAAGGGCCGGGGCTGGCGCGGCGGATTGCGAAAGGGCTGGCGAAGCTGCTGGAGCGCGACGGGTTTGCCAACGTCGCCGATGCGGTGGGGACTTCGAAACCTTAGGTCCTCCCCGGCACGAGGAGGGGGACCATCCGCGCAGCGGATGGTGGAGGGGGCCTGCCTCTACAGACTCGCTTGCCGCGAGGCCCCCTCCACCCCCGACCAGCGGTCGGCGGTCCCCCTCCCCGTGCCGGGGAGGAACTGGAACCTTACGGCGGTTGACGCGGCGGCACCCGGGACTAGGGTCCGGGCCCATGAAGAAGCTGTTTGTCGCGTTCATCGCTCTGCTCGTCCCGCATACCGCCTTCGCACAGGGCATCGTCACCTCCGCCGATCCGCGCGCGAGCGAGGCCGGGAGGGAAATCCTGCGGCAGGGCGGCAGCGCCACCGACGCGGCGATGGCGATGATGCTGGCGCTGACCGTGGTCGAGCCGCAGTCGTCCGGCATCGGCGGCGGCGGCTTCCTGATGCACTACGACGCCAAGTCGGGCGTGACCGACACCATCAACGGGCGCGAGAAGGCGCCGGCCGCCGCGACGCCCGATCGCTTCCTCGGTCCCGACAGCAAGCCCAGGCCGTTCGTCGAGCTGTTTCCCGGCGGCAAGTCGGTGGGCGTGCCGGGCAACGTCCGGCTAGCGGCGATGGCGCACCGGAAATGGGGCAAGCTGCCGTGGAAGGCGCTGTTCCAGCCGGCGATCCGCCTTGCCGAGCAGGGCTATCAGGTGACGCGGCCGCTCGCGAACTCGTCGGCAAACCTGTCGCCCTTGTGGTTCGGACGGAAGAAGGGCGCTTCGACGCCCGCCGCACCGGACGCGCAGCCGGTCGCAGGCGACGATTCGGCGCGGATCGTGCCGACGTCCGACAATTTCCCCGCTGTCGCGGCGCTCTATGCGCCGGGCGGCAAGCCGCTGACCGAGGGGATGACGGTCCGCAACCCCGCGCTCGCCGCGACGCTGCGCAAGATCGCCGACGAGGGTCCCGACGCCTTCTATTCGGGCGCCAACGCCAAGCTGCTGGTCGACACCGTCACCGGGTCCAAGGTCGCGCCGAGCGACATGACGCTCGCCGACCTCGCCGCCTATCAGGCCAAGGAACAGCCGGCGGTGTGCACCACCTATCGCCAGTACAAGCTGTGCGGCATGGGCCCGCCCTCCTCGGGCGCGACCACCGTGTTCCAGATCCTGGGAATGGTCGAGCGCTTCGACATGAAGGCGCTGGGCAAGGATTCGCCGGTCGCCTGGCACCTGATCGCCGAGGCGATGCAGCTCGCCTATGCCGATCGGGAGAAGTATCTCGGCGATCCCGACTTCGTGAAGGTGCCGGTCGCCGGGCTGCTCGACAAGGGCTACATCGCCGCGCGCTCGCGGCTGATCTCCGAGACGAAGAGCCTCGGCACCTATGAGGCAGGAACCCCGCCGGGCGCCGAGCCGCGCACCGCCGCGGTGCAGAAGGAGGTGCCGGGCACCACCCACTTCATCGCGGTCGACAGGAACGGCGACGTGGTGACGATGACCTCGACCGTCGAGGGGCCATTCGGCAGCCAGCTGGTCGCGGGCGGCTACGTCCTCAACAACGAGCTCACCGACTTCACCGCCGCACCCGAGAAGGACGGCGCGCCGGTCGCCAACCGGGTCGAGGGCGGCAAGCGGCCGCTGTCGTCAATGGCGCCGACGATCGTCTACGACGCGTCGGGCAAGCCGATCTTCACCGTCGGCGCGGCCGGCGGCAAGACGATCATCATGCAGGTCGCCAAGGCGCTGATCGCCCACCTCGACTGGGGCGAGAGCGCGCGCGATGCGATCGGCGAGGGCCTCATCTATTTCAACGACGCCGGGCTGATCCTGGAACAGGGCACCGGCCGCGAAGCGTTGAAGCCGGCATTGGAGCGGCTCGGCCATACCGTCACGATCGGCAAGCTCGGCCTCAAGGCCAATGCCGCCGAGAAGACCGCGAACGGCTGGGTCGGCGCCGCCGATCCGCGCAGCGTGGGAGTGGCGTTGAGCGAGTAAGGCCAAAAAAAAATGGGGGAGAGAGGCTGAATGACACGGACGCTCGAACATTTCCCCAACCTCGTCACCATGTTCTTCACCCGTGCGCGGGAGAAGGGCGAAGCACCGTTCCTGTGGGCCAAGCAGGGCGGCCAGTGGGTGCCGACGAGCTGGGCGGAGGCGGCGCGGCAGGTGGCGAGCCTCGCCACCGCGCTGAAGGCGATCGGGCTGAGGCCCGGCGAGCGGGTGATGCTGGTCAGCGAGAACCGGCCGGAATGGTGCATCAGCGACCTTGCGATCATGGCGGCGGGCTGCGTGACCGTCCCCACCTACACCACCAACACCGAGCGCGACCATGCGCATATCCTGGAGAATTCGGGCGCCTGCGCGGTGATCGTCTCGACCTCCAAGCTCGCGCGCGTGCTGATGCCCGCGGTGCTGCGCTCCTCGGCGCGGGTGGTGATCGGGATCGACGAGATGCGGCCCGGCCAGACCGGACAGGTCGACTATCACGACTGGCGGGCGCTGATCGCCGCCCATCCCGGCGACGTCGAGGCGGTCGCCGCGAGCGTCACCGCCGAGCGCGGCGACCTCGCCTGCATCATCTACACCAGCGGCACCGGCGGCGCCCCGCGCGGGGTGATGCAGCACCACGGCGCGATCCTGCACAATGTCGAGGGCGCCTCCGCGGTCATCTCCGAGGATTTCGGCTGGGACGACGACGAGATATTCCTGTCCTTCCTCCCGCTCTCCCACGCCTATGAGCATACCGGCGGGCAGCATTTCCCGATCGGGCTCGGGGCGCAGATCTATTATGCCGAGGGGCTCGACAAGCTCGCCTCCAACATCGAGGAGACGCGGCCGACGATCATGGTCGTCGTGCCGCGCCTGTTCGAGGTGCTGCGCACCCGCATCACCAAGGCGATCGAGAAGCAGGGCCGCATCTCCACCTTCCTGCTCGACCAGGCGGTGCGGCTCGGCGGCAAGAAGGCGGCCGGCGGGCGCATCGGCATCGCCGATCAGCCGGCGAAGCTGCTGGTCAACGCGCTGTTCAAGCCCAAGATCGGCAAGCGCTTCGGCGGGCGGATCAAGGCGATGGTCTCGGGCGGGGCGCCGCTCAATCCCGAGGTCGGGCAGTTCTTCGAATCGATCGGCCTCACCTTCCTCCAGGGCTATGGCCAGACCGAGGCGGCGCCGGTGATCTCGTGCAACCGGCCGAGCGTCGGCCTCAAGCACGACACGGTCGGCCCGCCGCTCAAGAACACCGAGGTCCGGATCGCCGAGGACGGCGAGATCCTGGTCAAGGGCGAGCTGGTGATGAAGGGCTATTGGCGCAACGAGGCCGAGACCGAGCGCGTGCTGAAGGACGGCTGGCTCCACACCGGCGACATCGGCCTGATCGACGAGAAGGGTCGCATCAAGATCACCGACCGCAAGAAGGACATCATCGTCAACGACAAGGGCGACAATGTCGCGCCGCAGAAGGTGGAGGGGATGCTGACGCTGCAGCCCGAGATACTGCAGGCGATGATCTCGGGCGACCGCAAGCCGTACATGGTGGCGGTGATCGTGCCCGATCCCGAATGGACGCAGGAATGGTGCGCGCACAGCGGTACGCCGTGCGACTTCGTCAGGCTGGGAGGCGACCACGACTTCAAGGCGGCGATCGGCCACGCGGTCGAGCGGGTCAACAGGGAGCTGTCGCAGATCGAGCGCATCCGGCGCTTCATTCTGGCCGACGAGCCCTTCACCATCGAGAACGAACAGCTGACGCCGAGCCTCAAGATCCGCCGCCACGTGCTGCGCGAGGTTTATGGGGCACGGCTGGACGCCCTCTACCGGCAGTGAGCGAAGCCGCGGTCCGGCGACAGGCGCCGGCGTGGCAAAGGCGTTGTTAACCTTCCTCTCCTATCCCGCCGATTGCGAAGGGAGGGGGATGGGCGCGCAATGATTGTACTTCCGGTTGCCGCTCGGTGCGGATCGCGTGCGTCGACAAGCACGTCCGCGGTCATTCCCCGATGACGGCGCTGGCCCAGGACCTGAGCGGGCTGGCAGCCGCAACGATGCTCATGCCGTTCATCGCCTGGCTGCCCGGTCTCGCGCTCGTCGTCGGTTGCGAGCGGATGCTGGGATTGGATCCAGGTCGCGGCTGGACGCGATGCGGATGGGCGCTGCTGCTGTCGCTGGCGGTCCAGCCCGCGATCGACGCGCTGTGCATCCGGCTGGTCGGTCTCGCGGTCACGAGCATCATCCACCTGGCCCTGGCGGTCGTCGGCGCTGGGGCCGTCATTGCGCTTCTGCGGTCCCGCCGGATCGGCCCTCATCCGCTGTTCGCGCTGCTGCCATTGTGGTGGCTCGCGGTCGCCTTCGCCTTCGTCGACGTCGACCGGGCCGGGCGCCTGAACCAGAGCCTGATAGTCCTCGACCTGGTCAAACACGCGTCCGTCATAGAATCGCTGGCGCAGCACGGCCTCCCCCTGCGCGACGCGTTCTTCGCTCGGCCCGCGGCCGCTGGATATTACTATTATTACTATCTCGGGCCGGCGATGGTGCGGTGGCTGGGGCACGGCCTCGTCGACAGTCGCATGGCCTTTGCAGGATCGGCGTTCTGGACCGGGATAGCACTCCCGGCGGCGCTTTGGCGCATCGCCGTCGATGCCGGGCTGATCGCGTCCGGTCGGCGCGCACGCGCTTTCATCGTGATGACGGCGCTCTGCTTCGTCGGCGGCGCCGATCTTCCCTTCGCCCTGCTCCGCACGATGCAGACGGGCCTATGGTATCCGCAGGTCGACTGGTGGAGCGAGGCGGTCAGCTTCGCCTTCGGGACCGTTCTGTGGGTGCCGCACCATCTGAGCGCGCTCCTCGCTATCTGGATAGGCGCGGATCTGCTGGAGCGGGCCCGCGTCGAGAAGGGTGCTCGTTTCGGGATGCTCGGCGCCGGTGCGGGGCTCGCCTTCGCCTCCGGTTTCGGCATGTCGGTCTGGATCGCCGTCGCCGCCGTTCCGATTCTGGCCGCCTGGCAGCTCGCGCTCCTCGGCAAGGGCCGTGCGCCGTTGCTCGCCTTCATCCTTGCCGTGACGGTCGCGCTCCTGGTCGCCGCGCCCCAGATCGGCGACCTCATCTCGGGTCGCGCGCAGGAGGGTTTTCCGCTTGCCCCTTATCTGCGGCCCTATGGCGGGATCGATGCGGGCGGGGGATTCGGCTCTGCGCTGATTCTGATCCTCCTGCTGCCGGTCGGGTACATGATCGAGTTCGGCGCCTTCGCCTATGGCGCGATCGCCTTCCTCGCCGCTCGCATCCGCCGCCCGGCGCCCGACAATCCGCTCGCGGTCCTGCTCCTTATCTCGGCGGCGATCGGCCTGGTCGAAGCCAGCTTTGTGCGCTCAACGATCATCAACAATGATTTCGGCTGGCGCTCGATCTGGTTCGCGCAGCTGCCCGCCATCATCTGGACCGGCGCGATCCTGACGGAGATCGCCGTGGTTCCGTTGATGCTGCGAATGCTCATAGCGGTTGGCGTGCTCGCCAATGCGTGGGACCTTTTCGGCCTGAGATCCATCCCGCCTGAGTTCCGAGCGAGCTGGGAGCAGATCAACGCCGCGCCCGCGGTCGATTATTCGGAACGACAGGCCTATCGCTGGGCCGAACGGCACCTCCCTGCGGATGCCGTGCTGCAGGCGAATCCCGGCGCGACCAGGCGGGTGTTCAACTTCGGCCTCTATGGCCGCAACGGCACGGCCGTCGCCGACGGCGAGGCCAATCTGTTCGGCGCGCCGCGTCGGCAGGTCATCGACAGGATCAGCCGCCTGCGCCCGATTTTCGAGCGCGCGCTACCGCCGGGCGAGATCGCGGCGATCGCCCGTCGCGAGGGCATCGATGCGATCCTCTTCTCGGCGCGGGATCCGGTGTGGCGACAAAACGGCGCCCCTCCGCCAGGGCTGCGATGCGCCTACCGGGACCCACGGGTCTGCATCGCCGAGATCGGGAGCCCCAGTCCATGAAACGCCTCCTGACATCCTTCGCGATCATGGGCTCCACCACGCTGGCGGGGTTCCTGCTCTACATCGGCCTCATGCGCTCGCCGCTGCTGCGGGATGGCTCGATCCTGTTCTACCGCGGCCTGCTGATGTGCGCGGTCGACGCCGTGATCATGGCGATCGCGCTCCTCCTGCTGTTGCGCCGCCGCGGCGCCGACCCCGTGACCGTCATCGCGGCGGTGGCGACATCGTTGAGCTTCAACATGGCGTTCCTGATCATCCTGCCAGTGACCATCGACCGCTCGATCAGCGTCTTCCTGCTGAGCCGGATCGAAGCGGCCGAGACCGAGCACCCGCTCGACGCCAGAGGCCTGAGGGCGGCATTCGTCGACGACTATGTCATAGCCATGTCCCAGATCGACCGCCGGATCGAGGAGCAGCGCCGCTCCGGCAACGTCGTCGTCGATCACGGCAAGCTGTGCCTGACCGAACGCGGCCGGAGCTTCATGCGGCTGGCACGGCGGCTGTCGCTCACGTTCGGAACCGATCCGCACTTCGTGGGCAAGGAACCAAGCGCGGGGAAGGGGCCGCCCCATTGCGCAACGCGATCAGGCTTGCGAGCGGAGCGGACGATCCCGAAGCGGACTCAAAACGCCAGCACCACCTTGGGCGCGTAAAAGCCCTCGGCATAGCCCTCCGGCGCATTGCATTCGATGCCGCGCAGGCGGGCGAGTGCGAGGAAGGTGTCGGGGCTGAACCATTGCCGGTGGCGCTGGCTGGGGAAGCCCTCGCAGATAGCGCCGGCCTTTCGCCGGGCGACATCCGCGGACAGGTGTGCGTAGAGGTTGGGCCGGCCAAGGTCGCCGTCGTACTTGGGGATTTCGTAGCCGAGCAGCAGATGGTCGCGGAACGTGTTCGCGCTGAGCTCGGCGATCACGCGGTGATCCTGGTGCGAATCATTGGCGACATGGGTGAGGATCAGGTCGGGCCGCGACCGCCGCTTGATCGCCTCGAACACCGCCTTGATCGCGGGGAGCTGGTGGGGGAGGAGACCGTCCTGGAAATGGTGGACCTCCACTTCCAGCGCGGCCTTGTTGCCGGCGAACCGTTGCGCGCTCCGCTCCGCCTCGTCGGCGCGGATGTCGTCGCCGCTGAACACGACCCAATGTACCGCCGCCTCGACCGACGCGAGCAGGTCGAGGAGCAGCCCGCCGCACCCGATCTCGATGTCGTCGGCGTGGGCGCCAAGGCAGAGGACGCGCAGCGGCTCCGTGCGCGCATTCGGCAGGGTCAGCGGGATCATCGATAGGAGGTCTGGAGCAGGGCCGCCGGCGCGAGCGGGGCATCGCGCCACACTTCCCACTGCGCGTTCCCTGCCGCATGCGCCGCCTCCAGCACCTCCAGGTCCTTGGGCGTGTCGCACGCGCGCCAGAAGCCGTCATGGGCGTAGGCGAGCAGCCGCCCCTCGTCGACGAGGCGCGGAAAGGACCCGTCGACCAGATCCTCGCCATCCTCGAGATAGCGGAAGATGGCTTGCCGGAAGACGAAAAAGCCGCCGTTGATCCTGAGGTCCGCGGTCGGCGAGTCGTCGATCGCGGAGACCGCGCCGTCACGGCCGTAGCGGAGGTAGTGGAAGCTCTGGCTCGGCCTGACCGCGGTCATCGCGGCCACCATCGCCGGGCGCGCGGACATGGCGGCGATCACCTCCGGCAGGCGCAGGTCGGTGACGCCGTCGGCATAATTGGCCAGGAACAGCTCCTCGCCCTCGACATAGCGCTCGACCAGCCGGAGGCGCTGGCCGATGCTGGTCCGGAGGCCGGTGTCGACGAGCGCGACGTTCCACCAGGTGCCGCCGTCCTGGCGCAGGCGGACCGCCTGCATCTCCGGCGAGAGGGTGGGCAGGAACTCCCCGCCCATGCGCCGGAAATGTTCGGTGATCGCCTCCGCACCATAGCCCAGGCACAGGACGAAATCGGTATGTCCATAATGCGCGTAATAGCGCATGATCGAGTCCAACAGGGAAATGCCGCCTACGGATACCAAAGGTTTCGGCAAGTTTCCGGACGCGCCGCGCATGCGCATCCCAAATCCGCCGCAGAATAGAACGACCTTCATCCCGACCGCCCCTCCCAGGACAATTCGAAGCCATCGTGCGACGCTCTGATACTATGCGGTCAGTTCATCACGAACGGATGCCGCTCGCCACATCTAATCTGGATTAGGCTTTTGTGATGAAGCTGGGATACCGAAGCGATGGGTTCTGCCCGGCGGCATCGTGACGGTTGCCCTCCTCGCCCTGCCCCGCTAACCGCTCGGCATGACGCTGGTCGGCATCATCATGGGGTCGTCGTCCGATTGGGAGACGATGCGGCATGCCGCGAGCGTGCTGGACGAGCTCGGCATCGCGCACGAGACCAAGGTCGTGTCCGCGCACCGTACGCCGCAGCGGCTCTACGACTATGCCACGTCCGCTGCGGACCGCGGGCTCAAGGTGATCGTCGCCGGCGCGGGCGGGGCGGCGCACCTGCCGGGCATGGCGGCGGCGATGACGCACCTGCCGGTGCTGGGCGTGCCAGTGGAGAGCAAGGCGCTGAAGGGCCTCGATAGCCTGTTGTCGATCGTGCAGATGCCGGGCGGCGTGCCGGTCGGGACGCTGGCGATCGGCAAGGCGGGGGCGACCAATGCGGGCCTGCTCGCCGCCGCGATCCTCGCCACCGCCGACGACGCGCTGGCCAAGCGGCTGATCGAGTGGCGCGAGGCGCAGACGCACGGCGTCGCCGAGGAGCCGACCGACTAGTGCTTCCGCCCGGATCGACGATCGGCATCCTCGGGTCCGGCCAGCTCGGCCGGATGCTGGCGGTCGCGGCGGCGCAGCTCGGCTATCGTACCCATATCTACGCTCCGGAGACCGGGCCGGCGAACGACGTCAGCGGCGGCTACACGCGCGGCGGCTATTACGATGCCGGCGAGCTGGCGCGGTTCGCGCGGGGCGTCGACGTCGTCACCTACGAGTTCGAGAATATCGCCGCGGGGCCGATCGAGGCGCTGGCGACGTTCGTGCCGGTGCATCCCTCGCCGCGCTCGCTGGCGGTGGCGCAGCATCGCGCCGAGGAGAAGGAATTCGTCGAGGCGCTCGGCGGCCGCGCGGCGCCATGGCGACGGGTCGAAAGCCGCGAGACGCTGGACGAGGCCATAGCAGCGATCGGCTGCCCGGCGATCCTCAAGACCGCGACGCTCGGCTATGACGGCAAAGGGCAAGTGCGGCTCGCCTCCCCCGCCGATGCCGACGCCGCCTGGGAAGCGATCGCGGGCGCGCCGGCGGTGCTGGAGGGATTCGTCACCTTCGCGCACGAATTCTCGATCCTGCTGGCGCGCGGCGCCGATGGCAGTATCGCCAGCTATCCGCCGCCGCTCAACGAGCATCGGGACGGTATCCTGTCGCGCTCGACCGTGCCGGCCCCGGCGGAGATCGCGGTGCAATGGACCGAGGCGGCGGCGCTCGCCGGGCGGGTGGCCGAGGCGCTGGAGCATGTCGGGGTGCTGACGTTGGAGTTCTTCGCGACCGCGGACGGCCCGGTGTTCAACGAGATGGCGCCGCGCGTCCACAATTCGGGGCATTGGACGATCGAGGGCGCGGTGACCTCGCAGTTCGAGAACCACATCCGCGCGATCGCGGGCCTGCCGCTCGGGGATACCGGGCTGACCGGACGGGGCGTAGTGATGGAGAACCTGATCGGCGACGACGTCGAGCGCTGGGCCGAGCTTCTCGGCGAGGGCGACGCCCATCTCCACCTCTACGGCAAGCGCGATGCGCGGCCGGGGCGCAAGATGGGGCATGTGACGCGGGTGATGCGGTAGCTTCTACCGTCCCTCTCCCATTGGGAGAGGGAAGGAGCCGCGAAGCGGCGGGAGGGTGAGGCCGCCACCGCCAGCGAGGGCACCCTCACCCTCCCACTCGACTACGTCGAGCGGGCCCCTCCCTCTCCCAACGGGAGAGGGAAATTTGGACTCACCCCGCCCGCGTACCAGTGATCGGGAAGCTGCCGAACGCACCTGCGGTGACCATGCCGTTGAGGGCGTCGCCGTCTACCGTCGCTTCCATCGTCAGCGTCATCGGCATCGGCACGGTGATGTCCACCGCCCAGCTCGCCTTGTCGCCGTCGACCTTGCCGTTCTTGACCTCGGTCGAGCCCATCGCACCCGAGAAGGTGCCGGTGAGCGCGTCGCCGTTCGACTGGAAGGTCACGGTCGCCTTCTGGTCGCCCATCGGCGACTTGATGACGGTATCCCAGGTGCCGTCGATGCCGGCCATATCGCTTGCTCCTCTCTCGCTCAGTTGCTTGCCGCGGCGGCGGGCTGGGCGCCCGGCGCCGGGACCACCTCAACCGGCAATCCGACCGAGTCAAGCTGGGGGCGGACCTTGGCGGCGTCGCCGACGACCACCCAGACGAAGCGATTCGGGTCCAAAGCCTCGCGTGCCGCAGCGTCAAGCTGGGGTGCGGTGAGCGCGCGATATTTTTGCGCGATGGTCGAATAATAATCGTCCGGGCGCTTGGCGAGGTCGTTCATCTGCATCGCCGAGAGCACCGCGCTCGACGTCTCGAAGCTGCCCGACAGCTCGCGGACGAATCCGGCGATGGTGCGGCCGAACTCCTCGGGGGTGACGCCCTTCGTCGTCAGGAACTCGCGCACGTCGAGTTGGATCGCCTTGATCGAATCGCCGGTGCGGTCGGCCTGGACCGGCGTGGTGATGGTGAAGGGCACCGCATTCTCGAGCCGCCGGAAGGTGCCGTAGCTGCCGTAGGTCCAGCCCTTGGTCTCGCGCAGGTCCATGTTGACGCGCGACAGGAAGTTGCCGCTGAGCACGTCGTTGGCGGTGGTGTAGGGCAGCAGCTCGTCGGTGCCCTTGAGCCGGGTGAGCTGGCCCGCGACGATCATCGACTGCGGCGAATCGGGGCGGTCGACCAGCACGACCTTGGGCGCGGACTGCTGCGCGGCGGCGGCGAAGTCCTTGGTCCCCGGCGCCCCCGTGCCGCGCCAGTCGCCGAAGCGGCTCTCGAACGCCTGCCTGACCTCGGCGAGCGGGCGGTCGCTGACGATGAAGACCTTGAGCTTCTCGGGCCTGAGCCACGCGTCGTGGAACGCCCTGAGGTCGGCCGGGGCGAGCGTCGCCACCGCCTTGGGATCGCCGCTGCCGGCGGCTGCCTTCGCATAAGGCGACGCCGTGCCGTAGAGCAGCGGCGGCGAGGTGCGCGAGGCGAGGCCGCTGGGATTGGTGAGCTCGGCCGCGATCTGCGCGAGCAGCTGGTTGCGGACGCGCGTCACCTCCGGCGCGGCGAAGGCAGGCGTGCGCACCACGTCCGACAGCACGCCGAGCGCGGGGCTGAGGTTGGCGCTCGGCGCCTCGAACGCGACGGTCGTGCGGTCGGGCGTGCTGGCGGAGGTGATCTCCATGCCCAGCCGCTCCTGCGCCTCGGCGAGCGCGATCGGGTCGAGGCTCTTCGTGCCGCCTTCCTCCAGCGACGCGAGCATCAGCGACTGAGTGCCGAGCTTGCCCGGCACATCGGCGGCAATGCCGGCGTCGAAGCTCAGCGCCGCGCGGGTGATCGGCACGGCGGTACGCTGGGCGTAGACGAGCTCGATGCCGTTCGAGAGCTTGGTGCGCTCGACCTTGGGGAAGGCGAGGTTGCTGATCTCGCCGACCGCCGGGAGCGGGCCACGAGTGCCCTTGACCGGCGCCTCCGGTGCCGCCTCGGCAGGCTTGGCGGCAACCGCCGCCTCGGTATAGGCCGCGCGGGGGCCGGGCTCGACGGTGAGCGCGAACACCGGGCGGCTCAGCCACTTCTGCGCCGCCGCCCTGACGCTCTCCGGCGTCGCCGACGCATAGGCGGCGAGCTGCTTCTTGTAGAAGCCGGGATCGTTCGAATAGAGCGCCCCCTCGGCGAGCGCGACCGCCTTGCCGCCGAAGTCGCCGACCTGCTCCAGCCCCTCGATCGTGCTGGAGACCTCGCGCATCGCGACGCGCTGGACCTCGTCGGCGGTGGGGCCGTTCTTGAGGAGATCGGCGAAGATCTCGTCGAGCCGCTTGTTGACCAGCGCCGGGTCGACGCCGGGCTTCACATTGACCTGGATCTCGAAGAAGCCGAGCTGCGCGAAATCCTGCACGCTGGCGGAGGCGGAGACGGCGAGCTGGTCCTTGCGCACCAGCGTGTTGTCGAGCCGCGAGCTGGCGAGGCCGCCGAGCACCGAGGCGAACACGTTGAGCGGCACCGAATCCTTGTCGTTGAGCCCCGGCACCGTCCAGTAGCGGTAGAGCCGGACGTTGGCGACGCGGTCCTTCATCGTCACCGCCTTGGGCCCGGGCAGCGTCGGGATGGTGGTGGGGACGGGTGCCGTCTTGGGGCCGGCGGGGATGTCGCCGAAATATTTGGCCACCAGCGGCCTGGCGGCGGCGGCGTCGATGTCGCCCGCGAGCACCAGCACCGCGTTGTTGGGGCCGTAATGGTCGCGGAACCACTTCTTCACATCGGCGAGGCTGGCGGCGTCGAGATCGGCCATCGAGCCGATCGTGGTGTGGCCATAGGGATGGTCGGGAGGCAGCAGCCCCTCGATCTGGGCATATTCGACCAGGCCGTAGGGCTCGTTGTCGCCCTGGCGCTTCTCGTTCTGGACGACGCCGCGCTGGTTATCGAGCTTGTCCTGGGTGACGGCGCCCAGCAGGTGACCCATGCGGTCGCTCTCGAGATAGAGCGCGCGCTCGAGCGCCGGGGTCGGCACCGTCTCGAAATAATTGGTGCGGTCGAACCAGGTGGTGCCGTTGAAGTCGGTCGCGCCCACTTCCTGCAGCGGCACGAAGAAGTCGCCCGGCGAGTTCTCCGACCCGTTGAACATCAGATGCTCGAACAGGTGCGCGAAGCCGGTCTTGCCCTTGGGCTCGTTCTTGGAGCCGATGTCGTACCACACGCTGACCGCGACGATCGGCGCCTTGCGATCGGTATGGACGATGACGCGGAGACCGTTGGGAAGGGTGAACTGCTCGTAGGGGATGTTGACCTCGCGCACGAGCTCGGCGACCGGCACCGGCTTCGCCTCCTGCGCCATCGCCGGGGCCGAGAGCGCGAGCAGCGCGACGCCGCTCAGCATATGGGACAATTTCATCGAGTTCCCCCGCAAGACATTTGATGGCCGGACCGGCCGGATGGGCTTGGCTACCGCAAGCGGCGGGCCGACCGCAATCGGGCATGGCGGGAATGTCACGGGCCGCGCCACGCAAGCTTAACGGCGACCAGGCGAGTCGGCGCCCTGTCAATCGACGATTCGTTGAGGCACTCGCCGCGTCGGCGAGCTTTCCCCTTCGCCGCGATCCGCTATCCTGTGGTGCGGGCCACCAAGGGAGTCGGCGATGGGCCTGGTGCAGGCGCTGGAGGGCATCTCGAAGGGCGCGATGAAAGGCGCCTCGGGCGTCGCGGCCAATGTGCTGGCGGGCAAGACACTCCCGCAGCTCGCCGAGGGGCTGATCGCGCGGCACTCGCCGAACAACGTCCCCGACACCGCCGCGATCAACGGGCAGCTCGCCGAGCTGGCCACGCACGATCCGGCCTTCGCCGCCGACCTTCGCGCGGAGGTCTCGGCCCAGCTGCGCCCGGTCGACAGCGCCGGCCTCAGCCGCGCCGAGCAGGCGGCGGAGCCTCTGCCCGCCAGGGACGCCCCCAACGCGTCCGCCGAACCGGTCGGCGCGAGCCGGTCGATCGAGGCGCTGCGCACAAGCCCCGACCCGGCCGATCGTACGCTCCACGCCGATCTGGCGCGCGCCGCCGGCAGTGGCGATCCGGTGGCGATCAGGACCATGCTTGTCGAAGTCGCATCCACCGTCCTCGCCGCGCAGACCGCCGGCCAAACGACGCCAGGCATCGGCAATGGTCCGCAGACGCGGCCGGCGGTTCCGCTCCTCGGTGCCGACGCCGTCACCCGGTTGATCGGCCTGCTCGCGCCTGCAGCCGCCGGACAAGCTCCTGCCGCCGGGCTCAACAGCGCCGAATGGCGCGGACAGCTGCAGGTGCTGCTCGACATGCGCGCCGCGACGGTCGCCACCGGGCAGGAGGCGCGTCAGGGCATGCAGGAGGGCAGCAAGGCGGCGACGCCCGGTCCGGTCGAACCCGTGGTGCTGCCGTACGCGATGGGCAATCTCGGCCCGGCCCTGTCCTCAACCATCTCGCGAGCGAAAGACGGCGCGGACTCGCCGACGAGATGCCGGGCGGGCTTTGCCCAGCCCTGCCCGCGGCCCGCCGCCGAATGCCACGCGCGGCGTTGCGGCGAAACGACGGAGACCGGGGCGATCGCCGCACTGACCGTCCGATCCGTCACGGCCCCGGCCAGCCTCGGCGCGATCGAGCCGGTCGCGCCGGTCGGTGCGATCCTCGACGACACGGCATCGACGCCGCAGCGGTCTCCGGTGCGGCGATAGTGGTTCGCCGATCCGTGACGGTTCCCTGTCGTTCGTAGCATTCCTGCCAGCTCTCCCGACCGCGCCATTGTCAGGCTCGGCGCGGGCGCTACACCGTGCGCCCTTGACCGACCGGAGGGGTATTTCATGAAACGTCTCGTCGCCGTCCTGCTCGCCTGCACCGCAACGGTCGCGGTCGCTCAGGATGCAGCCGTCCCCGTCTTCACGCCGGAGGCCGTGCGCGCGCACGTCGAATTCCTGGCCGACGACCTGCTCGAAGGCCGCGACACCGGCAGCCGTGGGCATGAGATCGCAGCGCGCTACGTCGCCAGCGAGTTCGACGCGCTCGGCCTCAAGCCTGCGGGCGACAACGGCAGCTGGTACCAGCGCATCACCTTCCAGAAGACCTCGCCCGGCGCGACGCCAGCCAGGCTCACCGTCACCGGGCCCAAGGGCGCCCAGAGCTGGGCGCAGGGGACCGACGTGCTGGTCGGCCTGCCGGTGCGCGAGCGCAGTCTCGACGTGTCGGCGCCGCTGGTGTTCGTCGGCTACGGCATCACCGATCCGACGCTGAAGATCGACGACTACAAGGGGCTCGACGTCAAGGGGAAGATCGTCGTCGTGCTCGCCGGCTTCCCCAAGGGGATGCCGAGCGAGGTCGGCGCGCACCTCGGCTCGACGAAGGGCCAGACCGCCGAAGCGCATGGCGCGATCGGGGTGATCACGATCGCCACCCGCGAATCCGCCAAGACGCGGCCGTGGGAGCAGCTCAAGCGTCGCGGCGATGCGCCGCGCTTCACCTGGGTCTCGCCCGAAGGCGAGCCGTTCGTCGAGGCGCCGGGCATCCGCGCGAGCGGCTCTCTCAACACCCCGGCGGCGGAGGCGGCGTTCGCGGGTGCGCCGCGGACGCTGGCGGCGGTGCTCGACGAGGCGGACAAGGCGGGCGGGCGACCCAAGGGCTTCGCGCTCAGGACCAGCGCGCGGATCGAGGCGACCAGCACCGCTGAGCGCGTGACCAGCCCCAATGTCGCGGCGATCCTGCCGGGCTCCGACCCGAAGCTCGCCGACGAATATGTCGTGCTGTCGGCGCACCTCGATCATATCGGCGTCACCCCCGCCAAGCCCGGCGACGCGGCCGACAAGGACCGGATCAACAACGGCGCGCTCGACAATGCCGCGGGCATCGCGACGATGCTGGAGGTGGCGCGGGCGATCGCTGAGGCGCCGGACAAGCCCAGGCGCTCGATCATCTTCGTCGCCTCGACCGGCGAGGAGAAGGGGCTGCTCGGCGCCGACTATTTCGCGCGCCACCCGAGCGTGCCGATCGACCGTATCGTCGGCAACGTCGACCTCGACATGCCGCTGCTGCTCTACCGCTTCACCGACGTGACCGCGTTCGGCGCCGATCATTCGACGCTGGGGCCGCTGGTCGCCCAGGCGGTGAAGCCGATGGGCGTCACGCTGTCGCCCGATCCGATGCCGGCCGAGAGCATCTTCACGCGCTCCGACCATTATATGTTCGTGAAGCAGGGCGTGCCCGCGGTGTTCCTGGCGACCGGCTATGCCAACGGCGGCGAGGAGCAGTGGGGCAAGTTCCTGTCGGGCAACTACCACCATCCGGGCGACGACATGAACCAGCCGATCGACTGGGTCGCCGGCGCGCGCTTCGCCGAGGCCAACTATCGGATCACGATGGCGATGGCCGACGCGGATCAGGCGCCGATGTGGTTCAAGGGGGATTATTTCGGCGACCTGTTCGCGAAGGACCGGGCGAAGGCGGCGAAGGTGCAGTAGGCACCTTCGCCGCCCCGGCGCAGGCCGGGGCCCAGAATCGAAAAGGATCGCAACTGGGCCCCGGCCTGCGCCGGGGTACAGCTACACCGCTTTTGTCAATCAGAGCCCAGCCTTCAGCGTCAGGAAGAACTGCTGCGGCGCGCCGACCATCAGCGTCTGGTTGTCGCCCGAATTGCCGAAGCCGTTGGTGCCGATCGTCGAGACGTATTTCTTGTCGAACAGGTTGGTGACGTTACCCTGGATCTCCAGGCTGCGGCCGCCGAGGTCGAACCGGTAGCCAAGCGTCGCGTCGACCACCACGCGGCCGTCGACCGACTGGTCGTTGGTGTAGGTGAAGTAGCGCTTGCTCATGTAGTTGGCGCCGACCCGCGCCAGGATGCCGGCATGGTCGTAGGTGACCTCGCCCTTCAGCATGTGCTTGGGCGCGTCGACGACGGTCTTGCCCGCGGTCGGGATCGTCACCGGCGTCGCCACGCCGCCCACCGACGCGGTGGTGTGGACGTCGTCGCGATAGGTCGAGTCATTGTAGCTGTAGGACGCGAACAGCCCGAAGCCGGCGCCGAGCCTGAGGTCGCCGGTCGCCTCGAAGCCGAGCGAGCGGACGTCGCCGACGTTCTGCAGGATCACCGGATTGCCGACGATGCCGGCGCCGGTGGTGACGCCGAGCAGGCGGTTGCGGAAATTGACGTAATAGCCCGCCAGCGAGCCGGTGAACGGCCCCGCGCGGACGCGGCCGCCCAGCTCATAGGTGTCCGACTGCTCGGGCTTGAGCTTGGTCTCGCCGCTCAGCAGCGCGTCGAAGCCGGTCTGGGTGGTGGCGAACGGCCCGGTGGTTGCCGAGGCGACGAAGGCGCGCGTCACCTGCGTGAACCCCGCGAACAGCTCGGCGCCATCGCCGAGCCGATAGGCGACGCCCGCGTGCGGCTGGAACCAGTCGGTCACCTTGATCCGGCCGCCGGCGAGGCCGCCGCCGACGATCGGATTGGCCTTGTCGGTGACGGCGAAGCCCTTCCAGCCGAGGTTCACCGTCAGCGGACCGAAGCCGAGCTTGTCCTGGACGTAATATTGGAAGGTGTCGGTCCGGTACTGCCAGTCCCACTGGGTCGCGAAGGCGCCGTGCTGGAAATCCAAGCTGTCGCGGGTCGGCTCGGTGCGGCTGTCGAGGCCGTAGAAGCGGCGCGCCTGGCGGAAGTCGTTGCGCTCGTACCAGGCGCCGACGGTCAGGTCGTTGAAGCCCAGCCGCGTGCCGACGTCGCCGAACACGCCCTTGCGGCGGATGTCGTATTCGGTGGTGCGGATCGACATCGGCACGCCCGAGGGCGAGTTGACATAGGGCGTGTACCAGATGCCCTGGCCATGGTTCGAATGATAATAGCCCTTGAGCTGGCCGTGGACGGCGGAGTCGCCGGTCGTCTCGAGCCCCACCGAGGCGAGATAGTCCTGCCGCAGGCCGGCGGCGTTGAAATAGGCGTCGTCGAGCGTCTGGAACGGCGCCGGGAAGACCGTGCCCGCTGCCGGATTGCTCGGCGCGTTGCCGGTGATGTCCGACCGGCCGTCCGGGCCGGCCGCGCCGGTGGCGTTGTTGAACCGGTCGATGTTGTTGGCGATGTCGGCCAGCCGGATCGCGGTGGCGTAATCGTTCGAGATATTGTCCCACTTGTAGCCAAGCCGCGAGATCATCCCCAGCGACAGGTCCTGATAGTCGTTCTCGCGCCGGTCGGAGAAGTCGAAGGTGCCGACCGCGCGCAGGCCCGCGACCAGGGGCGCGACCGCCTTGACGTTGACCTGGTTGACCCGCTGCGAGCCCCAGCCCTTCCACTTGTCGGTGTCCGAATGGACGTAGGAGACATAGGCGCTGGGCCCGCCCTCGCCGAGCTCGCCGGTCTCGAGCCGGAAGAAGGTCCGCCACATGTTGTCGCTGCCGACCGTGGCGTTGGCGTCGAGGCCGAACTCGCGCGCCGGATCGCGCGAGGTGAACTCCAGCGTGCCGCCGAGATTGTTGGTCGCCTGCGTGCCGATCGAGCCCGAGCCCTGCGACACGCGGGTCTCGGCGATGTTCTCGCTGATGATCGCGCGGCTGATGTGGAGGCCGTTGACGTTGCCGTAGCTCGCGTCGCCGAGCGGGATGCCGTCGAGCGTGAAGCCGAGCTGGTTCTGGTTGAAGCCGCGGATCGACACGCGCTGCGCCCATTCATAGGCGCCGAACGGATCGGCGCCGGTGACGTTGACGCTGGGCAGCTTCTCGATCGCCTTGAGCGGGCTGGTGCCGGGGACGAGCTCGGCGATGTCCTGCGCGCCGATCTGCTGGACCTGGCGGGTCTCGCCCTTGCCGATCACGACGATGTCGGCTTCGGCGGTCGGCTCCTCGGCCACGGGCGGGTTTGCGGCTGTGGAATCGTCCGGCGCGGCCGCGTGAGCGGCGACAGCGACGAACAGGGACGAGCCGGCGAGCAGGCACGCGGCGAAATGGCGCATCTGGGGGTTTCTCCGAAGTCGCACGAGCGCAATGCCCGTGCTGGCGCGCCGCTAATCGCGCTATGTTGCAGTGCGGAGAGAGATCGATGTCGTTTCCTTTGCGGAATTGTTGCAACCTCGCGAACCGTGGCGGCACGTCTTCCAGCCGGTGCCGATCCGGGACGGATGGAGTTCACAAGCAGGGTCAAGAAAGACAGCCAGCCGCCCTTGTGTTGCCGATATGCAACACCATCTGAGCGCCTGACGAACAACAGGGAAGGTTCATGAACCTCGAGAAATTCACCGACCGCGCCAAGGGCTTCCTCCAGTCGGCGCAGACCGTCGCCATCCGCATGTCCCACCAGCGGATCGCCCCCGAGCACCTCCTGAAGGCACTGCTGGAGGACGAGCAGGGCATGGCCGCCGGGCTGATCCAGGCCGCGGGCGGCGATCCCAAACGCGCGGCGAGCGAGACCGATCTCGCCCTGTCCAAGATTCCGGCCGTATCGGGCAGCGGTGCGCAGGCGACGCCGGGGCTCGACAACGATGCCGTGCGCGTGCTCGACCAGGCCGAGCAGATCGCGACCAAGGCCGGCGACAGCTACGTCACCGTCGAGCGGCTGCTGGTCGCGCTGGCGCTGAGCCTCAACACCGCGGCGGGCAAGGCGATCAAGGCATCGGGCGCGACGCCGGAAGGCATCAACGCCGCGATCAACCAGCTGCGCGGCGGCCGTACCGCCGACACGGCGGGTGCCGAGGACCGCTACGACGCGCTCAAGAAGTTCGCGCGCGACCTGACCGAGGCCGCCAGGGACGGCAAGCTCGATCCGGTGATCGGCCGCGACGAGGAGATCCGGCGCACCATCCAGATCCTCGCCCGGCGCACCAAGAACAACCCCGTGCTGATCGGCGAGCCGGGCGTCGGCAAGACCGCGATCGCGGAAGGCCTCGCGCTGCGCATCGCCAACGGCGACGTGCCGGAGACGCTCAAGGACCGGCGGCTGATGGCGCTCGACATGGGCAGCCTGATCGCGGGCGCCAAATATCGCGGCGAGTTCGAGGAGCGGCTGAAGGGCGTGCTCGACGAGGTGCGCGCCGCCGAGGGCGACATCATCCTGTTCATCGACGAGATGCACACGCTGGTCGGCGCCGGCAAGACCGAGGGGGCGATGGACGCCTCCAACCTGCTGAAGCCTGCGCTCGCGCGCGGCGAGCTCCACTGCATCGGCGCGACCACGCTCGACGAATATCGCAAGTACGTCGAGAAGGACCCGGCGCTGCAGCGGCGCTTCCAGCCGGTCTATGCCGACGAGCCGACGGTCGAGGACACCATCTCGATTCTGCGCGGCCTCAAGGAGAAATACGAGCTGCACCATGGCGTGCGCATCACCGACGGCGCGATCGTCGCCGCGGCGACGCTCTCCAACCGCTACATCACCGACCGCTTCCTGCCCGACAAGGCGATCGACCTGATGGACGAGGCGGCGAGCCGCATCCGCATGGAGGTGGAGTCCAAGCCCGAGGAGATCGAAAACCTCGACCGGCGCATCATCCAACTCAAGATCGAGCGCGAGGCGCTGAAGAAGGAGAGCGACGCCGCGTCGAAGGAGCGGCTGGCCAACCTGGAGGGCGAGCTCGCCAATCTGGAGCAGCAGTCGGCGGAGCTGACGCAGCGCTGGCAGGCCGAGCGCGACAAGATCGCGTCGGAGGCCAAGATCAAGGAGCAGCTCGACGCCGCCCGGCTCGAGCTGGAGCAGGCGCAGCGCGCGGGCGACCTCGCCAAGATGAGCGAGCTCTCCTACGGCACCATTCCCGCCCTGACCAAGCAGCTCGAGGAAGCCGAAGGCGCGTCCAAGGGCGCGATGCTGCGCGAGGAGGTCAACGCCGACGACATCGCCGCGGTGGTGAGCCGCTGGACCGGCATCCCCGTCGACCGGATGCTGGAGGGCGAGCGCGAGAAGCTGCTCCACATGGAGGAGCAGCTGGGCAAGCGCGTGATCGGCCAGGACCAGGCGGTGCGCGCGGTGTCGACCGCGGTGCGGCGCGCGCGGGCGGGCCTGCAGGACCCGAACCGTCCGCTCGGTTCGTTCCTGTTCCTGGGCCCGACCGGCGTCGGCAAGACCGAGCTGACCAAGGCGCTCGCGGAGTTCCTGTTCGACGATCCCGCCGCGATGGTCCGCATCGACATGAGCGAGTTCATGGAGAAGCACGCGGTCGCACGGCTGATCGGCGCGCCTCCCGGCTATGTCGGTTATGAGGAAGGCGGTGTTCTCACCGAAGCGGTTCGCCGGCGGCCCTATCAGGTGGTGCTGTTCGACGAGGTCGAGAAGGCGCATGGCGATGTGTTCAACGTGCTGCTGCAGGTGCTCGACGACGGGCGGCTGACCGACGGCCAGGGACGCACGGTCGACTTCTCCAACACGCTGATCATCCTGACCTCTAACCTCGGTTCGCAGTTCCTCGCCAACCTGCCCGACGGCGAGACCGTCGAGAGCGTCGAGCCGCAGGTGATGGAGGTGGTGCGCGCGCATTTCCGGCCCGAGTTCCTGAACCGGCTCGACGAGATCATCCTGTTCCACCGCCTCGCCGCGGAGCATATGGGGCCGATCGTCGACATCCAGGTCGCGCGGCTGGCCAAGCTGCTGGCGGACCGCAAGATCGCGATCGACCTCAGCGACGGCGCGCGGGCGTGGCTAGGCCGGGTCGGCTACGATCCGGTCTATGGCGCACGGCCGCTACGGCGCGCGGTGCAGAGGTATCTGCAGGATCCGCTCGCGGAGCTGATCCTCAAGGGCGAGGTAAAGGACGGGTCGACTGTGAAAGTGGACGATGGCGATGGAAAGCTCGAGTTGAGCGTGAGCTGACGCCCGCACCGGCGATGCGGTGCAGCACGGGCGGGATCAAACGTCCGAATGAAGTGGAGGCGTGCTCCTGCGAAAGCAGGAGCCCTGGATCACGTCCCGCGTCACTTGCGGCCTGAGCTCCTGCCTTCGCAGGAGCACTGACTGAATCCGAACAGGACAGTCCCGAGGGGACCACCGAACGGATTGCTAAAAAAAGGGCGGCTCGTTGCCGAGCCGCCCCGATATTCTGACCTGAGGTCCGGCTCAGAAGCCGAACTTCACGCCCGCCTTGAAGTAACGGCCGTAGATGCCCTCGCCGCCCTGGATCGGGTTGTAGCCGTGCGCACCGTAGGTGACGGTGTCGATCGGCGGCATCCGGTCGAACAGGTTCTGGACGTTCGCGTAGAGGGTGAACTGATCGTTCACCTTGACCTGCGCGTTGAGGTCGAAGGTGATGTAGCTCTTCACGCGGCAGGGCAGCGAACCGTCGTTCAGGCCGCAGTCCTTGTAGTCGGTGCCCTGGTCCATCGCCGACAGGTCATAGCCGTCGTAATAGTTGAGCGTACCGGCCAGCGTGAAGTTGCGGTTGATCTCGACCGCCGAGGTCCAGGTGCCCTTCCACTTCGGCGTGCCGGAGCCCGCCGTCAGGTTGAAGTTGCCGAGCGTGCCGTCGTAGCGCTCGACGTGACCGTCCGGGAACTTCATCTCAAGCTTGAGGATGTAGGTTGCCTGGGCATTGGTCATGAAGCGGATGTTGTCCGTGAGCGCCACGTCCGCATCCAGCCCGAAGTCGAGACCCGAGGTCTTCATCGTGTTGGCATTGATGAAGGGCGACTGCACGAAAGCGATGCGCGGCAGGGCGGTCTCGTTGTTGACGTCAGGCGCGTCGGGGACGACCACGAAGCCTTCCGGGATCGGCTGGCCGGAATAATAGGCTTCGATCGCCGCCGCGTTGCTCGCGGTCGTGATGACGTTGGTCTTCCGGATGTTGTAGTAATCGACCGAAAGCCTGACGCCGCGAACCGGCTCGATCTCGATACCGCCGGTGAAGCTCCGCGACTTCTCCGGCTTCAGATCCGGATTGGAAATCGACGTTGCGCCGTAGGACGCGCCCGTGATGTAGGTCGGGCAGCTCGTGTACGTTGCCAGCGAGCACCCATACTGATTCAGGACATAGTCGGTATAGATGGCGGGGTTGGCCGTGACGTAACCCGTGGTCGGGAAGGTCGCATTGGCCTCGCCGAAGCTCGGGATCCGGAAGCCGCGCGAGTAGGTGCCGCGCAGCGTCAGGAAGCGATCGAACGGCTTGAGGATAACGCCCGCCTTCGGCGAGAAGTTGTCGATGCCGTTCGGATAGCGGTCGTAGCGGCCAGCCAGGTTGACCGTCAGCATGTCGACGATCGGAGCGTTGAGCTCGCTGTAGAGCGAGTAGACGGTACGATCACCCTTGATGGCGAAGCCGTTGAGGCGGAAGTACCGCTCCGTGCCGCCGTTGAAGTCCGAGTTGATGCTCGGCGAATCCACCGCTTCGTAGCGGACCGATGCGCCGAACGCGAGCTGCAGCGGACCGCCCGGCAGCTCGGCGAGCTTGCCCGACACGCTGGCGTCGGCCTGGAACAGGTCCGACGTCGAGGTCGCCCGCGCTTCCGGCGCGAGATAGTCAAGCACGTCCTGGCTGTTGGCCGACGGATTGACGAAGTTGTAGCTGCCATCGGCGATCACATCGAGCAGGTGCTGGATGTAGACATAGCCGTTGTACCGACGAAGCAGGTCGACGTGCATCGCGGTGGCGCTGACGTTGTAATCCCAGTTGTCGGAGATCGGGCCGCGGATGCCGAGGGCACCGCGATAGGTCCGCGTGCGGCTGTAATTCTCCTCGAACAGGTTCGGGATACGGCCGGCGATCGCCGCCGTATAGCCCTGCGCCGCGAACGGATTGTTCGGGTTCAGCGTGCCGTTGGCCGCGGTGCAGGCGGCCGTCGTGCCGCGCGGGCAGACATAGACCGGCAGCTGCAGGACCGTGTTGTTGCCGTAATAAGCAACGTTCGCCGAGGTGCTGTAGCGCGGATAGTAGAACGGCGCCGGCGCGTTAGCGCGGATCGTCGCGGGGATGTAGCTGTCGAACGACGACGACTGGACGAAGTTGAACGCGGCATAGGCCTCGCTGCTCTCGCCCACCCGGGCGGTGACGCGAGCCGAGAAGCCGAAGCGCTCAACCTCCGGGGTGATCACGCCATACTGCTTGGTCAGATCCTCCTGACAGACCACGCCGTTGGCGGGCGCCGCCGCATTACCCGGAAGCGCCAGTTCCGCCGGGCTGAGGGTGTAGGTCGGCAGACCCTGGCAGCCGTTCAGCAGCTGATAGCGCGAGGAAACGCCGGGAATGGCGCCGCCGGTGACCGGATTGCGCGGACGGACGATGAACGGCGTCGCGATGCCGAAGCCGCTCATCACGCCGTCGGACTGAACACCGTTGATGATGCCGTTAACGCCGCAGGTATCGTCGTGACAGACTCGCGAGAAATCGTCCGTGTCGAACGGATACGGACGATCGGCGTTCTTCAGCATCTCCTGCTTGTAGTAGAAGCCGCTGACATAGGCGTTGATGCCGTTCTTATCGAGATCGCCGAAGCCGGCGGTCAGCGACAGGCGGTACTGCGCCGCGTCGCCGCGATCGGAGATGCCCGCTTCCGCGCGGCCGCTGATGCCCTGGACGTTCTTCTTGGTGATGATGTTGACCACGCCCGCGATCGCGTCGGCGCCGTAGGTCGAGGACGCGCCGTCGCGCAGGATGTCGATCTTCTCGACGATGTCGTCGGGAATCGTGTTCAGGTCGACGAAGTTGCGGGTGCCGTCGTCAGCCAGCGGATAATAGGCCGCGCGCATGCCGTCGAACAGCACCAGCGTCGAGTTGGTGGTGAGGCCGCGCAGCGACACGGCCGAAGCGCCGGCCGCGAACGCGCCGTTGGCGGTGAAGGAGTTGGTCAGCGCCGGACCGTTGTTGGCCGCGAGACGCTGGATGCTCTCCTGGATCGTGCTGATGCCGCGCTGATCGAGGTTCTCGATGGTGAGGCTGGTCACCGGCGACGGGACGGCATTCGACAGGATCGAGCCGGTGATGACGATGTCCTCGCCGGTCGACTGCTCGGCCTGGTCTTGTGCGACCGTGGTGCTCGCAGCGGTATCCTGAGCGAATGCCGGCACCGCATACATGCCGGCGCCGAGCAAGGCGAGCGCCGGCAGGGCAGCGCCGCCGAACAGCGACTTGCGCTTGAAATAGGTGTTGCTGGTCACGAAATTATCCCTCGCATCTTGGCCCGTTCGGCTGTGCCGCCCCCAAGGCCGATTGTGATCTTTCGCGCGGCGCACAACGCAGCTGCGCGAAGGACATGCGCGGAGGTCTAAACTTCGTTCATCCGCTGTAAAGCTGAGACGCACGCAAAACTGCGCCTTTTCAAGGGGACTGTAGCCAAAATAACACAGAGAATCGCACCAGGGTTTCCGCACTGCATCATTGTGTCGTGCAAGCGCCGGCGACAGCAGTAATATTACGCCGAGTCAGTTTCCGGCCGGCATCGGCCCCGCGACCAGCAGCGGGTCAATCCGCGCGTCCCGCCACTTCATCCCCCAATGGAGATGCGGACCGGTGGCACGGCCGGTGTGGCCGACGCGGCCGATCGGCTGGCCCTGGCGGACGTGGTCGCCGACACGCACGTCGATGCGGCTGAGGTGCAGGAAAGCGCTGTTGAGGCCCATGCCGTGGTCGATCATCAACAGGTTGCCCTCCAGCGTGAAGGGATGATCCGCAGCCAGGATCACCACGCCGTCGGCGGGCGCCGCCACCACCGCACCCTCTGGCTTCGCGACGTCGACGCCGGAATGATAAGCGCCGGGTTCGCCCTTGTAGATGCGCTGGCTGCCGAAGCGGCCGGAGATGCGGCCGGTCGCCGGCCAGATGAATTGCTGGCGCCAGCCCTGGGCATCGGTCTGCCTGTCGCGCGCCGCGGCGATCTGGGCGAGCTCGGCGGGGCGGCGGCGGGCGAACTCGGGGCTCGGCTGGGGGAAGCGCGGGAGGCGATTCAGCCGCTCGATCTGCCAGTCGCGCGGCGCGACGGAGAGGGCGCGGGTGACGACCGAGCCATCGGAGCGGGTCGCGGTGAGCGCGGCGCTCGGGCCCGCATCGCGGTCGAAGGCGATCAGGAACCTGCCGTCCGGCGCGAACGGGACCGGCATGCCGTCGAAACGCAGTGCGGTCGTGCCCGTCGGCACGGTGCCGCGCAGGATGCCGCCCTGAATCATCGCGCCGTCGAGGGCGAAATCGCCCGGCGGCAAAGGGCGCGCACGAGGCGTCGTGTTTGCCGCAGGCGGCGCGACCGACGGAGCCGGGGAGGGTGCAGGCGCCGGCGGCGAGACGCAGCCTGCGAGCGCGATCAGCGCAGCGACCGCCCCTCCCCCGCCCGCGGTTCGCCTCACGGAGCGAGCGTCTCGCTGGCGATTTTGGCGCTGGCGTAGGGCTCCTGCCGCGCGACGCTCCAGTAGCGCAGCTCATCGAGCGGAATCTTGGCGCCGCTGACCGCGCAGATCACATGGTCGCCGGGGGCCAGCACGCGGAAGCCATTGGCCATATAGTGGAGCCGCGCCGTGCGCGCGGTGTTGGACATCAGCATCGGTTCGCCTTGTTCAATTCAGAGCAGGTTCGGCTGCTCGGGTTTGGCGGCAGGATAGGGTTTCGCGCCCGCGCGCTCAACCCGCGCGTCGACGGTGCCGTCCTTGAAATGGAGCGTGAGCGCGCCGGCCCCGCGCGCGGCTTCGGCGCTCGTCACCACCTTGCCGCTGGGCCGCGCCGCGACCCAGGCATAGCCGCGTTCGAGCGGCTTGTCGGGATGCGCGGCGTCGAGAAGACGGCTTGCGGCCTCCAGTCGCGCCCTGGCGGCGGAGAGGCGGTTGGCCAGCATCGACGGGCGCAGCGCCCCGCCGGCGCGATCGAGCTCGCGGCGGGCGCGGACCAGGCGGCGTTCGAGGGCAAGGTCAAGACGCGCACCGAGATCGTCGGCCTTCTGCCGCTGCGGGCCGAGCAGCGCGTCGCGGCGCGGCAGCACGCGGACCAGCGCCTGGAGCCGCTCGCCCGCGCGCTCGTGATAGCGCCGCGCACAGCGCTCCGCACGCAGGCCCAGCGTGGCGATGCCATGCGCGAGCTCGGCCTTGACCGGCACCGCGATCTCGGCGGCGGCGGTCGGTGTGGGCGCGCGCAGATCCGCGGCATGGTCGGACAGGCTGGTGTCGGTCTCGTGCCCGACCGCGGAGATGATCGGGATCGAGCAGGCGGCGATGGCGCGCACCACCACCTCCTCGTTGAACGCCCAGAGGTCCTCGATCGAGCCGCCGCCGCGCGCGACGATGACCAGGTCGGGGCGCGGCACCGCCCCGCCCGGCGCCAGCGCGTCGAAGCCGCGCACCGCCGCCGCCACCTCGGCCGCGGCGCCCTCGCCCTGCACCTTGACCGGCCACACCACGACATGGGTCGGGCAGCGGTCCTCGAGCCGGTGGAGGATGTCGCGGATCACCGCGCCGGTCGGCGAGGTGACGACGCCGATCACGCGCGGCATGAACGGCAGCGGCTGCTTGCGTGCCGGATCGAACAGCCCCTCCCCGGCCAGCTTCGCCTTGAGCTTCTCGAGCAGCTGCATCAGCGCGCCTTCGCCGGCGAGCTCCATCCGCTCGATCACGATCTGATATTTGGAGCGGCCGGGATAGGTCGTGAGCTTGCCGGTCGCGACCACCTCGACGCCGTCGGCGGGCGTGAAGGGCAGCGCCGCCGCCGAGCCGCGCCACATCACGCCGTCGATCACCGCGCTCTCGTCCTTGAGGCAGAGATAGACGTGGCCCGACGAGGCGCGCTTGTAGCCCGAGATCTCGCCGCGCAGGCGGACATGGCCGAACTCACCCTCGACCACGCGCTTCAGCCGGCCCGACAATTCGCTGACGGTGAGTTCAGGCGCGTTGCTGCCGGGCGCGGGCTCGGCTACCAGCCGGCCGGTGTTGAAGTCGTCGTCGAAAGGGTCGGCCATGAATGTCCTGCTGGTCGGCTCGGGAGGCCGCGAACATGCGCTCGCGTGGAAGCTGGCGCAATCGCCGCGGCTCACGAAACTGTTCGCCGCGCCCGGCAATCCGGGGATCGCCGAACACGCCGAGCTGGTCGAGCTCAACATAGCCGACCACCGCGCCGTGATCGACTTCTGCCGACGCGAGCATATCGGCTTCGTCGTGATCGGGCCGGAGGCGCCGCTGGTCGACGGGCTCGCCGACAACCTGCGCACGATCGGCGTCGGCGTGTTCGGGCCGAGCAAGGCGGCGGCGCAGCTCGAAGGGTCGAAGGGCTTCACCAAGGACCTGTGCGCGCGCGAGGGCATCCCGACCGCGCGCTACGAGCGGGTCCATGCGCTCGACGGCGCACGCGCGGTGGTGGGCGAGTTCGGGCTGCCGGTGGTGATCAAGGCGGACGGGCTCGCGGCGGGCAAGGGCGTGACCATCGCCACCACCGCCGAGGAGGCCGATGCCGCGCTGGCCGGGCTGTTCACCGGACCGGGCGCCGAAGCGGTGATCGAGGAGTTCCTGACCGGCGAGGAGGCGAGCCTGTTCGTGCTGACCGACGGCGCCCATCTGATGCCGTTCGGCAATGCCCAGGACCACAAGCGCGTCGGCGACGGCGACGTCGGGCCGAACACCGGCGGCATGGGCGCCTATTCGCCGGCGCGGGTGCTGACGCCCGAGCTGGAGGCGCGCGCGATCGAGGAGATCGTGCGGCCGACGATCACCGCGCTGACGCGGGTGGGGACGCCGTTCCAGGGCGTGCTCTATGCCGGGCTGATGCTGACGGCCGAGGGGCCCAAGCTGATCGAATACAACGTCCGCTTCGGCGATCCCGAGTGCGAGGCGCTGATGCTGCGGCTGGAGAGCGACCTGCTCGAGCTGATGATCGCCGCCGACGACGGCACCCTGGCCGAGCATGAGGCGAGGTGGCGTGACGAGGTGGCGATGACGGTGGTGTTGGCGGCGCAGGGCTATCCCGGCACGCCCGAGACCGGCGGAACGATCGGCGGGATCGACGCGGCCGAGGCGGAGGGGGCCAAGGTCTTCCACGCCGGCACCAGGCTGGCGGGCGGCAAGCTCACCGCGGCCGGGGGCCGTGTGCTGGCGGTGACGGCGCTCGGTTCGAGCGTCGCCGAGGCGCAGGCGGCCGCCTATCGCGCGGTCGACGCGATCGACTTCCCCACCGGCTTCTGCCGCCGTGACATCGGCTGGCGCGAAGTGGCGCGGGAAAAGGGGGAATAACCTCCCAAGCTCCTCCCTGGCACGGGGAGGGGGACCAAGACGCGAAGCGGCTTGGTGGAGGGGGGCCACCGCCACGGATTCGCTCGGCGAGGGCCCCTCCACCACGCCCTTCGGGCGCGGCCCCCCTCCCCGTGCCGGGGAGGAGCTTGAGTGTCCCATTCATCCACCGCTCATCGCGCGAATGGCACGCTTGCACGCATGTTGGTCAGGTGACAACATATCATCATCACTGAGGGAGTGATGCCGATGCGTGTCCAAGCCGTGTCCTCGCTGGCGCTCTGCGCCGTCCTCCTCACCTCCGCCGCGCCGTCGCCGGTTCCGCAGTCTCCGCTGGAGAAGCGGATCCTGCCGCTGCCGCCCCAGCCCTCGCCGGTGCGCTGTCGGATGGGCGATCGCACCGTGCCTCATCCGGTCCCGGTCTATGCGCCGCAGCCGCGCGGCACCGTCGCGCCTCCTCCACCTCCACCGCCGCCACCGCCTCCTCCCGCCTCGCCGGTGGCGGTCGACTCGATCGTAGCGGAGGATGCCGGGGAGCTAGTGTTGGTGGCGACGCATTCGCGTCGGCAGCAGGCGCGGGTCGGCAAGCGTAATCCAAGCTACGCACCGCCGCCCTATGGCGCCTACGGCAACACCGAACGCTACGACGGCCGCGCCGTCGCCTCGATCCAGGATGTCGCGCAGGCGCCCGTCTCGACCTTCTCGGTCGACGTCGATACCGGCGCCTATGCGAATATCCGCCGTTTCCTGACGCAGGGCCAGCCGGTGCCGGCCGAGGCGGTCCGGACCGAGGAGATGATCAACTATTTCCGTTACGACTATCCCCGGCCGGGCGACCGCGCCGCGCCGTTCAGCGTCACCACCGACGTCGCGCGCACGCCGTGGAACGCGGACACGCGGCTGCTGAGGATCGGCCTTCGCGGCTATGACGTCGACATGACCACGCGGCCGCCGGCGAACCTGGTGTTCCTGGTCGACGTGTCGGGATCGATGGACCAGCCGGACAAGCTGCCGCTGGTCAAGACCGCGCTCGCAGGACTCGCCGACCAGCTCCGGCCCGATGACCGCGTCGCGATCGTGGTCTATGCCGGTGCCGCCGGCGTGGTGCTCGAGCCGACCAGCAGCAAGGATTACGTCAAGGCCGCGATCGACTGCCTCTCGGCCGGCGGCTCGACCGCGGGAGCGGAGGGCATCCAGCTCGCCTACAACATCGCGCGGGCGAACTTCCGCAAGGGCGGCATCAACCGCATCTTCCTCGCCACCGACGGCGACTTCAACGTCGGCGTCAGCGACAACAAGCAGCTCGAGGCCCTGGTCAAGACAAACCGCGACGACGGCATCACCCTCACCACGCTCGGCTTCGGCGAAGGCAACTACAACGAGGCGATGATGGAGCGCATCGCCGACGTCGGCAACGGCAACTATGCTTATATCGACAGCGCGATGGAGGCACGGAAGGTGCTGGACGAGGAGCTCAGCGCCACGCTCGTCACCATCGCCAAGGACGTGAAGGTGCAGGTCGAGTTCAATCCCGCCCAGGTCAGCCAGTATAGGCTGATCGGCTACGAGAACCGCGCGCTGGCCGAAGAGGACTTCACCAACGACGCGGTCGATGCCGGCGACATCGGCGCCGGGCATCAGGTGACCGCGCTCTACGAGATCGTACCGGCGGGGGCGAAGGGCTGGACGCCGGAGCGGCGCTACGAGGCCAACCGGCGGGCGCCCGGCGCCTCGACCGGCAGCGAGCTCTGTTACGTCAAGCTGCGCTACAAGGCGCCGGACGGGACCACCTCGCGCGAGATCAGCCGGCCGGTGCCGGCGTCGCTGCTGCGCACCGCCGGCGAGCCGTCCGGCGACATGGCGTTCGCGACCGCGGTCGCCGCCTTTGGGCAGAAGCTCAGGGGCGACAAGTATCTCGGCAGCTACGGCTATGCCGACATCCGACGGCTCGCCGGTGACAGCGGCGGCTATTGGCGGCAGGAGTTCGTGAAACTCGCCGAACTCGCCGACAAGGGCGGGCAGGCGGTCTCAAGCCGCAACTGAAGCGGCTGGACGGCGCCGCTCCCGAACGATTAGGCTCCGCGCCAATCGTTCGGGAGTGGACGTCATGGAAGAAAAGGGCACGCCGGTCGCGGGCGCGGCGGACAAGATGCAGGGGATGACGATCACCACGCTCGTCCTCGTCGCGATCGCAATAGTCACCGTGCTCGCGGCGATCTGGTGGGGCCGCAAGCTCCGCCTCCAGCGCAAGCGCATCGAGGCCGAACTCGCCAGGAGCCGGCAGACGGTCCATCCCGAGCCCGGCCAGGCGACCGAGACGGCGCCGCCTCCGGTCGCGCCGCCGCCACCGCCGCTGGCCGACACGCCGGTCGCCGCCGCGGCGCCGTTCGAAGCGGCGCCGGCGGCGATGGCGACCGACCTCGCGACACCCCCTCCCCCGCCGGCACCGGCGGTTCCGCCGCCGCCTGCGGGCGCGGATGACTTCACGCGGATGAAGGGCGTAGGTCCGAAGCTGGCGGCGCGGCTGAACGAGCTCGGCATCACCAGCTATGCGCAGATCGCCGCGCTCACGCCCGAACAGGCGGCCGACCTCGACGCGCAGCTCGGCACGTTCAAGGGCAGGCTGGTGCGCGATCGGTGGATCGAGCAGGCAGGCTATCTGGCGCGAGACGACCGCGACGGATTCGAAGCGGCGTTCGGGAAGCTTTGAGCCAGAGCGGCCCCTTCACCTCCATCAGCGACCGTAGCGGAGGCCGACTATTCCATGCGGACCCGCGTTCAGCTTCTCTTTCTCGCCTCGCTCCTGCTACACGCCTGCAATGCTGACTCCGAGAGGATCCGCAAGGCGGAGCAGCGGATCAGACACCTGGTGGGGGAAGAAAACAGACCGGAGTTCCGGAACGTGAGAGTCCCCGAAGGAACGAACACTGTCTGCGGGGAAGTGAGATATGTTTCTCCTGCCGGCATCAAAGGCAACTACAGGCGGTTTCATGTTGTATCGAAGATCGCTGAAATAGAGCCTTTCCCTCCACTCCTTCCCTATCCCACCGATCGCGAGCCGCGGAACCCTTGGGAGGAACGGGATAAAATATGCGCGAGATAACCGGCGCCATTTCAAGATGACCACCCAACGGTCGATCTAGGGTCGACGCCCTCACTCCACCCGGCTCACCAGCAGCTTGTCGATCTTGTGGCCGTCCATGTCGACGATCTCGAAGCGCCAGCCCTGCTCGACGAAGCTCTCGCCTTCCTTGGGCAGATGCTTGAGCACCGCCAGCGCCAGGCCGGCGACGGTCGCATAGTCGCGGTCCTCGTCGAGCGTCATGTCGAGCCGCTCGGCGAGGCGGTCGGCGGAGACGCTACCGGCGATCAGGAACGAGCCGTCCTCGCGCACCACCACTGCCGGCTCCTCGCCCGGCTCGACGTCCGAGGCGAAGCCGCCGGCGATCGCGGCGAGCAGGTCGTTGGGCGTCACCACGCCCTCGAAATGGCCGTATTCGTCGTGGACGAGGCCCATCGGCACCTCGGCGCGGCGCAGCACGCCGAGCGCGTCCATCGCGTCGACCTGATCGGGCAGCACCGGCGCCGGCTTCATCAGCACGCGCAGGTCGAGCGGCCTGCCCTCGATCAGCGCCACCGCGACCGAGCGCGCCTCGACCACGCCGATCACCGCGTCGATCGAGCCCTCCGCCACCGGCAGGCGCGTGCGCGGCGTCGCCAGCAGCGCGTTGCGCACGCCGATCTCGTCCAGGTCGACGTCGAGCCAGTCGACATCGGTGCGCGGCGTCATCACCTCCCGCACCGGCCGGTCGGCGAGGCGGACGACGCCCGAGATGATCGAGCGCTCATGCTCCTCGATCACGCCCGAGCGCGACGCCTCGGCGACGATCAGATGAAGCTCCTCGGCGGTCACATGATCCTCGGATTCGCGGCGCAGACCGAGCAGGCGGAAGACGAGCGCGCTGGTCTTGTCGAGCAGCCACACCACCGGCGCCGTTGCCCGCGCCAGCCACAGCATCGGCACCGCCACCAGCACCGCGATCGGCTCGGGCGAGCGGAGCGCGAACTGCTTGGGCACCAGCTCGCCGATGATCAGCGAGGCGAAGGTGGTGAGGCCGATGACGACGATATAGGCGATCGTCGCGGCGGTCTCGCGGCTGAGGCCCAGCGCCTCGATCCGGGCAGCCGTGGGCTCGCCCAGGCTCGCGCCCGAATAGGCGCCGGCGACGATGCCGATCAGCGTGATGCCGATCTGCACCGTCGACAGGAAGCGGCCGGGATCGGCGGCGAGCTGGATCGCGGTGGCGGCGCCGCTGCGTCCGGTGCGCACCATCGCCTCCAGCCGCGCCTTGCGTGCGGAGACGATCGCGAGCTCGCTCATTGCGAACACGCCGTTCAGAAGGACGAGCGCGAGGATGATCGCGACGTCGATCCAGGGAAAAGGGGGGAGCGCGTGCATTGACGTTCCCTCATTCCATAGCCGCGAAGCTTACGGTTTCACAACCGTCACGTCAGCACGGGTTCAGTGCGCAGGCGGAACAATGTGCGGCAATATGGGGTTCCAACGTCACGGAAACGGGAGGTTTTGACATGATCCGATCCAAGATTCTGCTGGGCGCCGCGCTCGCGTCGCTGACGCTTGCCAGTGCCTGCGTGACCGATCCAGAGACGGGCGAGCGGCGGCCGGCCAAGGCTGGCCTGGGCGCCGCGGTGGGCGCGGTGGGCGGCTATCTGCTCGGCGACCTGGTCGGCGGGCGGCGCGACCGCACCGAGAAGATCGTAGGCGCCGGCATCGGCGCGATCGCGGGCGCGGGCGTCGGCGCCTATATGGACAATCAGGAGCGCGAGCTGCGCCGCCGCACCGCCGGCACCGACGTGCAGGTGATCCGCCAGGGCGACGACCTGGTGCTCAACATGCCGTCGGGCATCACCTTCGCCTATGACAGCGACGCAGTGCAGCCGCAGTTCCGCGCGACGCTCGACCAGGTCGCGGACGTGCTGCACCAGTATGACCGCACCTATGTCGACGTCTACGGCCACACCGATTCGACCGGCAGCGATTCGTACAACATGGGCCTGTCGGAGCGCCGTGCGCGGTCGGTGGCCGACTATCTGGCGGCCCATGGCGTGCAGCCCGCCCGGATCGGCACGCGCGGCTTCGGCAAGACCCAGCCGGTCGCGTCCAACGACACCGAGGAGGGCCGCGCCGCCAACCGCCGGGTCGAGATCAAGATCGTGCCGATCACGCGGGAGGGGTAAGGGCCGGGACGATCGACATCAAATCCTCCCCCGCCAGGGGGAGGTGGCGCCGAAGGCGACGGAGGGGGAGGAAGCACACCGATAGCGGATCGCCATCCTCCCCCTCCGTCAGCCTTCAGCTGACACCTCCCCCTGGCGGGGGAGGATTGAAAGGGAACCCGCCCTAACGCCGCACCGCGAAGAACTCCCGCAGGAGCGCCGCCGCCTCGGCCTCGCCGATGCCGGCGTAGACCTCCGGCCGGTGGTGCAGCGTCGGCTGGGTGAACAGGCGCGGACCGTGTTCGATCGCGCCGCCCTTGGGATCGCTCGCGCCGTAATAGAGTCGCGCGATCCTCGCATGGGCGATCGCGCCGGCGCACATAGCGCAGGGCTCCAGCGTCACCCACAAGTCGCAGTCCTCGAGCCGCTCGCGGCCGAGCGCCGCCGCCGCCTCGCGAATCACCCGCATCTCGGCATGGGCGGTGGGATCGTGGAGCCCGCGCGGCGCATTGCCGGCGACCGCGATCACGCGGCCGTCCAGGACCAGCGCGGCGCCGACCGGCACCTCGCCCGCGGCGGCGGTGTCGTGCGCGGCATCCAACGCGGCGCGCATCGGGTCGGGGAGCGGAAACACCCGCTTCCCCTAGCCGCTTCAGGCGGCGCTTGTCGAAGGTTCGCCGATCGCCGGGTCGAATCGCAGCACCGTCCACAGCGCGAAGATCACGCCGGGCACGAAGCCGAGCAGGGTCAGCCCACAGGCGATCAAGAAGTGGCCGCCGCCCCCGCGTGCAAGATAGACGCCGAGCGGCGGCAGCAGCAGCGCGGCGACGATCCGGCCCGCGCTCACTGCGCCGCGGCGGTGTTGCCCGCCTTCTCGACATTGATCGTCGGCAGCGCGACCGTCTTGTTGACGGTGCCGACGTTGACGCTGCCGACGTCGGCCTTGAACTCGGGCGCCTGGCCGCCCTCGACGTTGATTTTGGGCAGGCTCGCCTGACGGGTCTGGTCGATGCTGACCAGCCCCAGCGCCATCAGCACGATCAGCACCACCACGGCGAGGCCGATCAGGGCGAGAAGCGTCCGCATCCTTAGTCTCCCGAAATTCGGTTCGTTCGCGTAATAACGCCTGGGCGGCGGATGAGGTTGCACGCTGAATCGGCGGCGACCGGCTGAATCGGTTGACTGGCGGGCCGTCTCCCGCTACGTGCGCCGCCTTTCCGGGCATGATCCTCTGGGGTCGGGCCGAAACTCAGGAACGAGCACAATGTCGCGCATTTGCGAGCTGACCGGCAAGGGCCGGCAGGTGGGCAACAATGTTTCCCACGCCAACAACAAGACCAAGCGCACCTTTCTGCCCAATCTGCAGAATGTGACGCTGATCAGCGACGCGCTGGGCACCAGCGTGCGGCTGCGCGTGTCGACGCATGGCCTGCGCTCGGTCGAGCATGTCGGCGGCCTCGACAACTGGCTGCTCAAGACCCGCGACGAGGACCTGTCGCTGCGCGCCCGCCGCCTGAAGCGCGACGTCCGCAAGAAGCTGGGCGAGACCGCCGCGGCCTAATCCGCTTTCGCCTGTGGCGAGACCGGCCTGCTTCCCTCCGGGGAGGCGGGCCGTTCGCGTATGGGGAGATCAAGCCGGAATTTGAGCAGCAGCGTACGCTGGAACCACGACGTGTTGTCGTCGGACACCAGCCAGACGATCGTCGCGCCGCCTTCGCGGGTGAGGGCGATCCCTTCGAAATTGTCGTGGATCAGCGGCGATTCGAGCGACGCGATCACCTGCCCCTGCACCCGCTGGCCCGGCTTGACCCCACGCGTATCGACGAGCGTCAGCTTGTTGACGAAGCCGGTCCCGAGCGTGAACCGCCGATTGAGCACCAGCAGCCGGCCGTCGGGCAGTTCGGCGGCATCGACCGGCTTGTACCGTTCGGGCGGCAGGTAGGCGAAGGCGAAGCCATGCCGCGGCGCCTCCACCGGATCGCCGAGGAAGCGCAGCACCACCTTGCCGCCGCCGGGCGCCTTCTCGCCTTCGGAGAAGACCAGGAAACCGCCCTCGCGCAGCCGCACCATCGCCTCGGCACCGCTGTTGAGCGGCCAGTCGCGCATCGCCGGCGGCGCGGCGGAGCCGTCCGCCCGCGCGAAGCCGGGAGCGTAGCGCCAGATCATGTTGAAGCGCTCGAATCCCACCCAGATGCGTCCGGTCGCGGGATCGCGCACCATCGATTCGCTGTCGCGGTCGAGCTTGCGCCAGCCGGTGCGGGGCCCGTCCGGCAGCGCACCGAACCGGGGATCGTGCGGCCGCATCGGCGATGCCATGCGGAAGCCGAACACCAGGCCGCCGTCCGACAGCAGGGTGAAGCGATCGCCCTCGACCGTCATCGACGAGAAGCCGCCGAACGCAGGATCGCCGCTCAGGAACTGGAGCCCGCCGAGGAAGGTCAGCGCGCCCACCCGCTGCGGGTCGCCGGGCCCGAGCGTCACCGGCCGCGTCCTCACTGTCGGAGTGCCGCGATAGAGCGGCAGACGCTCCTCCCCCGACCAGGTCGGGCAGAGCAGCAGCACGGCGAGGATCACGCGGAGGAAGCGCACACCTGCCGCTGTGCCCGAAGCGGAGCCCGAGCGGAAGGGCCCGGCTGAACGCCGGATAACCAACGGATTCAGGAACGGCTCAAGCCGGTTGTGCGAATCACGTGTTTGTCGACGGCGGTTCGAATCGCACCGGCGCCGGCACCAAAGCGCGAGGAGATAAACGATGTTCAACAAGCTGATGCTCGCCGGCGCCGCGTTCGCGATGGGTGCCGTGAGCCTGGTCCCGGCGCCCGCGATGGCGCAGCGCTACGACCGCGGCTACGGATACGGCCGCCATTACGATGGCTATGGCTATGACCGCGGCTACCGCAACTATCGCGGCCGCGACTACAACTACCGTTCCTACCGGGCGCGCGAGAAGTGCCGCGACGGTGACGGCGGCACCATCGTCGGCGCGATCGCCGGCGGCCTGGCGGGCAACGCCCTCGCCGGCCGCGGCGGCGACCGGACGCTCGGCACCATCCTTGGCGCGGGTGTCGGTGCCGTGGCCGGCCGCGCGATCGATCGCTCGGATCGCCCGCATTACTGCCGTTAATCGGTAGTCAGTACCCCCGCGTAGCGTATCGGGGCGAGGGGCCGGCTTCCTCCAGGGAGCCGGCCCCTCAGTTCGTTTGGTTCACGCGATGGCGTGAAGAAGGAGATTTGGTTCACGCGGAGACGCGGAGGACGCGGAGGTTACGTCGCTTTCCGCGCGCTCAGCCGCGCCAGCGGCTTTCACGCTTGTCGCTTGCTACAGGTTGAAAGGTCTCGCTGACGCGAGACGGAGGTCACAGGCGAGACACCTCCGCGTCCTCCGCGTCTCCGCGTGAACCAAATCTTCTTTTTCTTCTTCACGCCTCGCCAAAGCGAGCGCGCCGGTCAGTACATATGCTGCCCGCCATTGATACTCAGCGTCGATCCGGTCACGAATCCGCCATCCTCCGAGCACAGGAAGGTGACGCCCCGTGCGATCTCGTGCGCCTGGCCGAGGCGCCCGACCGGAATCTTCGCCACGATCTTCTCTAGCACGTCGGCCGGCACCGCCGCGACCATGTCGGTGTCGATATAGCCCGGCGCGATCGCGTTCACCGTCACGCCGAAGCGCGCGCCCTCCTGCGCCAGCGCCTTGGTGAAGCCGTGGATGCCCGACTTGGCGGCGGCATAGTTGACCTGGCCATACTGCCCGGCCTGGCCGTTGATCGAGCCGATGTTGACGATGCGCCCCCACTTCCGCTCGCGCATGCCGGGGAACACCGCCTTCGCCATGTTGAAGCAGCCGCCGAGGTTGGTGCGCATCACCTCGTCCCACATCTCGTAGGTCATCTTGAGGATGGTCGCGTCGCGGGTGATGCCGGCATTGTTGACCACTACGTCGACCGGGCCGAGCTCGGCCTCGATCCGCTTCACGCCCTCCTGGCACGCCTCGTGGTCGGCGACGTCCCATTTGAATGCGGCGATGCCGGTGCGATCGCTGAACTCCCGCGCGCGCTGCTCGTTACCGGCATAGTTGGCGGCGACGGTCATGCCCTGATCCTTGAGCGCGATGCTGATCGCCTCGCCAATTCCGCGCGTGCCACCCGTGACGATCGCTACCCGTGCCATGCATTCCTCTCCTTACCGACGGACCCCGACGCTAGGCGGCGTCGATCCACCCCGCAAGCTCGCGCGCGAGCAGATGGCGCAGCATTGCGACACCTTCGCGGCCGGCATTGAGACAAGGCAGATAGGCGAAGTCGGTTCCGCCCGCGGCGAGGAAAGTCTCGCGCCCGCGGATCGCCAGCTCCTCCAGCGTCTCGATGCAATCGGCGGCAAAGCCTGGCGCGACCACCGCGACCCTGCGCATGCCTTTGCCCGGGAGCGCGGCAAGCGTCGCGTCGGTGGCCGGCTCCAGCCATTTCGCGCGACCGAAGCGGGACTGGAAGGCGACGATCAGCTCACGGCCGAGCGCCTCCGACAACAGGCGCGCCGTTTCCCGGCAGTGATCATGATAGGGATCACCGAGCTCGCGCGTGCGCTGCGGCATGCCGTGAAAGCTGGCGACGATCGCGTCGGGCACGAAATCGAGGCCCGCCAGCGATGCCTCGACCGACGTCTTGAGCGCATCGATATAGGCGGGATCGTCGTAATAGGGCGGCAGCGTGCGCACCGCCGGCTGCCAGCGCATCGCCGCCAGCGCGGCGAACGCCCGGTCGTTGGCGGTGGCGGTCGTCGCCGCGCAATATTGCGGATAGAGCGGCGCGAGCAGGATACGCTCGCATCCCGCCGCCTTGAGCGCCTTCACGCGCTCGGCGATCGCCGGGCGGCCGTAGCGCATCGCCCAGTCGACGATCACCTCCTCGCCGAAGGCTCCTGCGAGCGCCGCCGCCTGCTCCGCCGTGATCGCGGCAAGCGGCGAGCCCGCCTCGGTCCACACCTGGGCATAGGCATGGGCGGACTTGCGCGGGCGGGTGCGCAGAATCACGCCGTGCAGGATCGGCCGCCACAGCGGCATGGGGATCTCGATCACGCGCGGATCCGACAGGAACTCGGCGAGATAGCGCCGCACCGCCCCGGCCTCGGCGGCGTCGGGCGTGCCGAGATTGATCAGCAGCACACCGACCTTGGCACGCGACGTCACAGCGGCAGCCTTCTGCGCCGGTTGCCGGAAAGCGACGCGATCGCATTGGCCAGCGCCGGCGCCACCACCGGCACGCCGAGCTCGCTCACCCCGCCCGGCTCGGCGTCGCTCTCGATCAGCTCGACGGTGATGTCGGGCGTGTCGGCGAGCCGCGGCAGGTCGAGGTCGCGGAAGCTGCGCGCATCGGCGCGGCCTTCGGTGTAGCCGGTGGACGCGCCGGTCGCGGCCGCGAGGCCGAAGATCAGCCCGCCCTCGATCGCCTGCAGCACCAGCTCGGGATTGATCACCCGCCCGCAGTCGACCGCCGCAACCATGCGGTCGACGCGCGGCCGGCCGCCGTCCATCCCCGCCTCGACCATCAGCGCGATGCGGCTGCCGCGGAAACGGTGGCAGGCGACGCCCTGCCCGCTGCCCGGCACCCCGCCCTGCCAGCCGCCCAGCGAAGCGATGGTGGTGAGGCACCGCGCCAGCCGCGGCTCCGCCCCGAGCATCGAGATGCGGTAGGACAGCGGCTCGGTGCCGGCGGCGTCGGCGAGCTCGTCGATGAAGCTCTCGGTCGCGAAGCAGGTCGCGAAATGCGCGCCGGAGCGCCACCAGCCGGCGGGGACGCCGGTCTCGGCCGGGTGGTGATCGACCGCCCAGGCGCCGATCCGGTAGGCGGGCGACGCCCCGTCCACCGCGACCGTATCGCCGGGCTCGTGCAGCGCCCGCGCGACCGAACCGGCGCCGTCGAGCCGCTCCGCCAGCTCATGGCCGAGCGAAGGGGTCGCGACCGCCGCCTGCCAGCCGAGGATGCTGCCCTCCGCCCCCAGCCGCGCCAGCATCCTGAGGCGCGCGGGCGGGCGCGGCGGCGGGCGCATCAGGCTCTCCGCGCGCGACCAGGTGAGCTGGACCGGCTTGCCGAGCCGGCGGGTGAGCAGCGCCGCCTGCGCCGCCGCCTCGCTCTCCAGGTTCGCGCCGAACGAGCCGCCGGCCATCATCGGGTGCAGCACCACGCGCTCGGGGGAGATGCCGATCGCCCGCGCCGCCGCCGCGCGCGTCGCCTGCGGCGCCTGGGTGGCGGCATAGAGGATCAGCTTGCCGTCCTCATAACTGGCGGTGGCGGTGACCGGCTCGATCGCGGCGTGGAGGCCGGTGCCGACGTGGTATTCGGCGCTCACCACATGCGCGTTGCTGAACACGGCAGCGAGATCGCCCTCGCGCGCGACGCGCTCGCCGGGACGGGCCAGCGCCTCTGCCAGCGCGCGGTCGATCGCGGCGTCATCGACGAGCGGCATCGGCGTCTCGAAGCGCGGATCGATCGCCTCCAGCGCGCGATTGGCCGCCCACCAGGTGTTCGCGACCGCCGCCGCCCAGCGCTCATGCTCGACGATGTGGAGCATCCCCGGCACACGCTCGGCGCCCTTGCGATCGACGCGCACCAGCCGGCTGCCGCCGACCGGCCCGTGGCGGACGGCGGCGAACACCATGCCGGGCAGGCGGACGTCGCCGGCGAAATTGGCCGAGCCGTCGACCTTGGCCGGCGCGTCGAGCCGGGGGGCGGGCGTGCCGGCGAGCCGGGCCTGGCCGTCGCGGGACGGGATGTCACCCGGCAGGCTTTCGCGCGCAGCCTCCGCCGCCAGCTCACCGAACCGCAGCCGCTCCTTGCCGTGTACGACGAAGCCCGCTTCAGTGCGCAGCGTCCGCCAGTCGGCGTCCCAGCGCCGCGCCGCCGCCTTCATCAGCAGCGCGCGCGCGACGGCCCCGGCCCGGCGGAGCGGCGCCTCGAACTGGCGGACCGAGCTCGACCCGGCGGTCAGCATCGGCGCCTCGCCGTCGAGCAGGTGCCGCCAGCCGGTATCGGGCCCGAACAGCGCCTCGGCGGCAAGCGGATTGGCGTAGAGGCCGTTCTCGGGCGCCGCCTCGACTCCCACCGTCCGCCAATCGGCTCCCAGCTCGTCCGCGACGATCTGAGGCAGCGCGGTATAGACGCCCTGCCCATGCTCGCATTGCGGCACGGCGACGGTGACATGGCCGTCGGCGCCGATCTTGATCCAGCCGGCGAACACCGTCTCGCCCTCGGCCGCCGGCAGGCCGACGACATGCATGCGCGGCCATAGCGCATAGGCGACCACCAGCCCGGCCGCGGCGCCGCCGCCGATCAGCAGCGTCCGTCGGTCCATGGGATGCTCGCCTTCATCCGCTCCGCTCTATCGCGACGCCGCGCCGGCCGCTAGGGTCCAGACCCATAACCGGCAACGGCCTGGACGGAGCGGATTTTGGTGCAGGGCTAGGAGCGAGGAAGGAGCGATGCTGATAGCATCGTGACTGACGAACGACGACGCCATGCGCCAAAATCCGCCCGCCGCGAAGCGGTCGCCAGGGCATTGCCGGTTATGGGTCTGGACCCTAGTGAGAGCGCGTCACCGTTCTCGGAGAGCCTGTCTTGCTGTCGATACTCGCCGCCGCCGGCCGGCACATCCGCTACGAGGATCTGCACCTCGATCCGGTCGCGCTGCCCCTCGGCTTCTTCGATCTCAAATGGTATTCGCTGGCCTATATCGCCGGCATCCTGATCGGCTGGTGGTATCTGCTGCGCCTGCTCGCCCAGCCGGGCGCGCCGATGGCGCGGCGCCATGCCGATGACCTCGTCTTCTATGCGACGCTCGGCATCATCCTCGGCGGGCGGCTCGGCTATGCGATCTTCTATGCGCCGCAGCTGCTGACCTCGCTCAGCATCCTGAGATTATGGGACGGCGGCATGTCGTTCCACGGCGGCGTGATCGGCACGACGATCGCGATCATCGTGATGGCGCGGCAGCACAAGCTCAACTGGCTGCGCATCCACGACTATGTCGCCTGCTGCGCGCCGTTCGGGCTGTTCTTCGGCCGGCTCGCCAATTTCGTGAACGGCGAGCTGTGGGGCAAGCCCGCGGACGTGCCCTGGGCGATCATCTTCCCGCGCACCGGCGACGACGTCGCCCGCCATCCGAGCCAGCTCTACGAGGCGGGGCTGGAGGGCATCGTGCTGTTCGCCGTGCTATGGTTCCTGTTCTGGCGTACCGACGCACGCTACCAGCCGGGCAAGCTCGTCGGCACCTTCCTGCTCGGCTATGGCCTGTCGCGCTTCGTCGTCGAGTTCTTCCGCGAGCCCGACGAGCAGTTCGCCGGCACGATCTTCGCCCATGCCGGGCTGCACATGGGACAGCTGCTGACGCTGCCGATGATCGCCGGCGGCATCTATCTGATCGTCACCGCCAAGCGCCGCCGCCTGCGGGTCGAGGCGACGGTGGGGCTGGAGAGCGTGGCCTGACAGCCTCTCATCGTCATGCCGGACTTGTTCCGGCATCCACCGTGCCGCAAGAACCGCGATCGAAGACATCGGGGCGCCGTGGACCCCGGAACAAGTCCGGGGTGACGAAGTAGCCGAAGTGACCGAAGACCTGCTCCCCGAACGCCTCGCCCGCGCGATCACTCTGGCCGGGCCGATCCCGCTCTCGCAGTATATGGCGGCGGCGAACGCGCATTATTACGCGACGCGCGATCCGCTCGGGGCCGCGGGCGACTTCACCACCGCGCCGGAGATCAGCCAGATGTTCGGCGAGCTGATCGGCCTGTGGCTCACCGACCTGTGGAGCCGCGCCGGCCGGCCGGCGGCGCGCTACGTCGAGTTCGGCCCCGGCCGCGGCACGCTGGCGAGCGACGCGCTGCGGGCAATGGGCAAGACCGGCCTCGCCCCGCCGGTGCATCTCGTCGAGTTCAGCCCCGCGCTCCGCGCGCGACAGGCCGAGCGGCTGCCGCAGGCGGAATGGTGCGTCGACCTGGTCGGCGTGCCCGACGACGGCGCGCTGCTGGTCGTCGCCAACGAGTTCTTCGACGCGCTGCCGATCCGCCAGCTCGTCAAGACCGCCGAGGGCTGGCGCGAACGGCTGGTCGCCTGCCAGGACACGCTGTTCCTGCCGGTGGTCGGCAACACCGTGTTCGACGCCATCATCCCGCCCGCGCTCAAGGATGTGCCCGACGGGTCGGTGCTCGAGACCTCACCGGCCAGCGTCGCCGCGGTGCGCCAGCTCGCCCGCGCGGTCGCCGAGCGTGGCGGCGCGGCGTTGGTGATCGACTATGGCTATGAGGGCCCGGCGATCGGCGACACCTTCCAGGCGGTGAAGGCGCACCGTTTCGCCAACCCGTTCGAACAGCCCGGCGAGGCCGATCTCACCGCCCACGTCGATTTCGCCACGCTGGCCGAGGCAGCGCGGGCGGAGGGTGCGAGGACCTACGGCCCCGTCGGCCAGGGCGCGTTCCTGACCGCGCTCGGCATCGACGCGCGCGCGGCGGCGCTCGGCGGGGGCCCGGAGGTGACGACGGCGCGCGACCGGCTGGTCGGGGCCGAGGCGATGGGTGAGCTGTTCCGGGTGCTGGCGATCGTCCATCCGGACTGGCCGGTACCGGAGGGTTTCGCATGATCGACTATCGTGACGCCACGCCAGCCGACGGCCCCGCGCTCGACGCGATGGCGCGGGCGATCTGGGTCGAGACCTTCGGCCACAGCTGCTCGGCCGAGGATGCCGAGGCCTATCTCGCCACCGCCTACGGCCCGCACGGCGCACTGCTGCGCGACCTCAACGGTGGCAAGGCGCGCTTCCGCCTGGCGCTCGCGGGCGGGCGGATCGTCGGCTACGCCAAGCTCAACCCGCCGTGGCTGCCCGATGCCGAGCCGGGGGCGATGCAGCTCAGCCAGCTCTATGTCGTGCGCGACTTCCACGGCGCCGGCATCGCGCACACGCTGATGGACTGGACGATCGACACCGCGCGGGCCGAGGGCGCCGCCGCGCTGCTGCTGACGGTGTGGGAGGAGAACCACCGCGCCCGCCGCTTCTACGAGAAGCGCGGCTTCGTCCATATCGGCGACTATGCCTTCCCGGTCGGCGATCAGATCGACACCGACAACATCATGCGGCTGGCGCTGTGAACGAGGTCGAGGTGATCCGCACCGATGCGCTGGCGGACGTGGCGCACGGCTTCCTCGGCCGCCGCGGCGGAGTTTCGATTGGGGTGCTCGCGGGACTCAACGTCGGCTGGGGATCGAGCGACGACAGGGAGGCGATCGCCGAGAACCGCCGCCGCGCCGTGGCAGCGGTGTCGCCGGGCGCGAGGCTCGTCACCGTCCATCAGGTCCATTCGCCCGACGCGGTCGCGGTCACCGCCCCCTTCCCGGACGATGCCCGGCCGCATGCCGATGCGATGGTCACCGACCGGCCGGGCCTGCTGCTCGGCATTCTCACTGCCGACTGCGCCCCGGTCCTGTTCGCCGATCCGCAAGCGGGCGTGATCGGCGCCGCCCATGCCGGATGGAAGGGCGCGATCGGCGGCGTCACCGACGCGACGATCGCTGCGATGGAGCGGCTCGGCGCGCGGCGCGAGCGGATCGCCGCCGCGGTCGGCCCCTGCATCGCCCAGGCGAGCTACGAGGTCGACCTCGCCTTCCGCGACCGCTTCGTCGCTGACGATCCTGCGAACGAACGCTTCTTCGTCGACGGCCGCGCCGGCCATGCCCGCTTCGACCTCGAAGGCTATGTCGCGCACCGCCTCGCCGCCGCCGGCATCCGTCGCGTCGAGCTTCTGGGCCTCGACACCTATGCCGATCCCGCGCGTTTCTTCAGCTATCGCCGCGCCACCCACCGCGGCGAGCCGGACTATGGGCGGGAGATCAGCCTGATCGGCCTGACATAGTTTCCACTGTTACTTGTTTCGGCTAGGGCCAAGGTCAGATCGGAGGGACGAATGACGGACAAGACCGAAGCCGAGCTGACCGGAGCTCAGTCGCAGCGCAAGCCCAAGGCATCGGCGCATTCCATCGGCGAGCGCAGGCTCAAGCCGTCGACGCTGATGATGGGCCACGGCTATGATCCGATGCTGTCGGAAGGATCGCTGAAGCCTCCGATCTTCCTCACCTCCACCTTCGTCTTCCCCAATGCGGCGGCGGGCAAGCGCCATTTCGAGGGCGTCACCGGCAAGCGCCCGGGCGGCGCCGAGGGCCTGGTCTATTCGCGCTTCAACGGCCCCAACCAGGAAATCCTGGAGGATCGCCTCGGCGTGTGGGAGGATGCCGAGGACGCGCTCGCCTTCTCCTCGGGCATGTCGGCGATCGCCACGCTGTTCCTGTCGATGGTCAAGCCCGGCGACACCATCGTCCACTCGGGCCCGCTCTATGCCGCGACCGAGACGCTGATCGCGCGCATCCTCGGCCGGTTCGGGGTGCATTGGCTCGACTTCCCCGCCGGCGCGACGCGCGAGGAGATCGACGCGGTGCTGGGCAAGGCGGCGAGCGGCAACGTCGCCCTCATCTATCTCGAAAGCCCCGCCAACCCGACCAACGCGCTGGTCGACGTCGAGGCGGTGGCGGCGAGCCGCGACGCGATCTTCGCCAATGCGGCCGTGAAGCCGCCGATCGCGATTGACAACACTTTCCTCGGCCCGCTCTGGGCGCAACCGCTCAAGCAGGGCGCCGACATCGTCGTCTACTCGCTGACCAAATATGCCGGCGGCCATTCGGACCTGGTCGCGGGCGGCGTGCTCGGGTCGAAGGCGCACATCAACACCATCCGGCTGATGCGCAACACCATCGGCACGATCTGCGATCCCAACACCGCCTGGATGCTGCTGCGCTCGCTGGAGACGCTCGAGCTGCGCATGAGCCGGGCGGGCGAGAACGCCGCCAAGGTCTGCGAATTCCTCGCCCAGCACCCCAAGGTCGAGAAGGTCGGCTATCTCGGCTTCCTCGAACGCGGCAGCGACGCGCGGCAGGCCGACATCTACAAGCGCCACTGCACCGGCGCCGGCTCGACCTTCTCGCTGTACCTCAAGGGCGGCGAGAAGGAGGCGTTCGCCTTCCTCGACGCGCTCAGGATCGCCAAGCTCGCGGTCAGCCTCGGCGGCACCGAGACGCTCGCCTCGCATCCGGCGGCGATGACGCATCTGTCGGTGCCCGATGCGCGCAAGGCGGCGCTCGGCATCACCGACAATCTCGTGCGCATCTCGATCGGCGTCGAGGATGCCGACGACCTGATCGCCGACTTCGAGGCGGCGCTGGAAGCGGTTTAGAGCGGGTCGACCTTCAAATCCTCCCCCGCCAGGGGGAGGTGGCACGCGAAGCGTGACGGAGGGGGCGGAAGCACGCCGATAATGAGTCGCCGCCCTCCCCTCCGTCAGCCTGCAGCTGACACCTCCCCCTGGCGGGGGAGGATTGAAGAGGGCCCGCGTTTCACGGGCTGAGCACCGATCGTCACCCAACGGCTTTACCCCCGCCCACGCCAGGGTAGAGGAACGCCATGAAGGCCGCCGGATCTTATGACGCGATCATCCTCGGTGCCGGCGGCGCAGGACTGATGGCCGCGGCCGTCGCCGGTCAGCGCGGCCGGCGGGTGCTGGTGATCGATCACGCCGACGAGCCCGGCAAGAAGATCCTGATCTCAGGCGGCGGACGCTGCAACTTCACCAATCTCGGCGTCGCGCCCGACCGCTACCTGTCGGCGAACCCGCATTTCGCCAAATCGGCGCTGGGGCGATACGGCGCGCAGGATTTCCTCGCGCTGGTCGAGCGCCATGGCATCGCCTGGCACGAGAAGACGCTCGGCCAGCTGTTCTGCGACGGATCGGCGCGGCAGATCGTGGCGATGCTGCTCGACGAGTGTCGTGCCGGCGGCGTCACGCTGGCGATCGGCGAGGCGATCCGCGACGTCGCGCATGGCGATGGCGGATTCCGCGTCACCCATGGCGACCGCACGTCGACCGCGCCGGCGCTGGTGATCGCGACCGGCGGCCCGTCGATCCCCAAGCTCGGCGCGACCGGCTTCGCCTATGATCTCGCGCGCAGGTTCGCCCTCAAGGTGGTCGAACCGCGCCCCGCGCTGGTGCCGCTGACGTTGTCGGGCGAGGAAGCGCTGTTCCGGTCGCTGTCGGGCGTCTCGGCGCCGGTGGTGGCACGGTGCGGAAAGGCAGCTTTCCCCGAAGCCGCGCTGTTCACCCATCGCGGGCTGTCGGGGCCGGCGATCCTCCAGATATCGAGCTATTGGCGGCACGGCCAGCCGATTGCGGTCGACTTCCTGCCCGGGCGCCCGAAAGGATGGCTGGTCGAGGCCAAGCGGGCTCGCCCGCGTGCGTCGCTCAAGACGATCCTGCCGCTGCCCGACCGTCTTGCCGAAGCGCTGACGGAGCGACTCGGCGTCGACGGCGAGCTGGGCACGCTCACCGATGCCCGCCTTGGCGGTATCGAGCAGCAGCTCGCGCACTGGACGTTCCATCCCAACGGCAGCGAAGGCTTCGCCAAGGCCGAGGTCACCATCGGCGGGATCGCCACCGACGGCTTGTCGTCGAAGACGATGGCGGCACGCCACCTGCCCGGCCTGTACGCGATCGGCGAGGCGGTCGACGTCACCGGCTGGCTCGGCGGCTATAATTTCCAATGGGCCTGGGCCAGCGGCTGGGCGGCGGGGCAGGCGCTGTAGGGGCGCAAATTAGAGCGGGATGAATTCAAACGGAACCGCGTGTCACCCCTCACCCTTCCGCGGCTTCGCCGCTCCCTCCCTCTCCCGTTGGGAGAGGGAAGGGGTGTTCGAGCTTTGACCTGCCCCCGGCAGGTCAAGATCGCGCTGGGGGCGCGATCTCGCTCGAACACGCCGAAGGCGGTGGGAAGGGTGAGGGTGACTGTCGATTCCAATCAATTCCATTCCGCCCTAAGCCCCTCCCCTATAGGGGAGAGGCTTAGGAGCCTTGCCTTATGGCACTGAATCGCCTATTTGATGCCACATGGCCCACGCCGAGCTCATCGATACCCGCGCTCCCGCCTTCGTCGCGGAGCCCATCACCGACGAGGAGGCGGGCGCGCTGTTCCGTGCGGCGGTGCGGCTGTTCGCATTGTGGGGCGTGACCGATCCGCAGGCGGCGACGCTGCTCGACATGCCGCTCAGGACCTTCCGCCGCTGGAAGGCGGGGCAGCTCGGCCAGGCCGGGCGCGACCTCAAGGCGCGGCTCGCCAACCTGGTCGGCATCCACAAGGCGCTGCGGCTGATCTTCAACGATCCCGCGCGCGGCTATCGCTGGATCAAGGCGCGCAACGACGCCTTCGCCGGCGCCTCGGCGCTCGACGTGATGCTCGGCGGCGAGCTGACCGACCTGATGCGCGTGCGCCGCTATCTCGACGCCGAGCGCGGCGGCTGGTGAGCGCCGCAACGCCGCCGGTGGCGGAGGTCGCCTGGCGCGGCGCGCGCCGGATCATCCGCACGCACTTCCCGCCGATCGACCTGTTCGAGGACATCGCCGACCCCGCCGACTGGCCGCTGCTGATCTCGGCCGAGCAGAAGACCAACCCGCGCCTCGCCACCTCGATCGGCAATCTCGACCTAGTGCCGCCCGCGCGCCGCGTCGGCGGTCCCGGCGCGAGCTATCTGATGGCGCCCTTCACCCACGCCAGCCCCGACCGGCCGAGCCGCTTTTCGGACGGCGTGCCGGGGGTGCTCTATGCCGGCGACAGCTTCGAGGTGGCGTTGTTCGAGACGATGCACCACCATGCCCGCTTCATGGCGCGGACGCAGGAAGCGCCGGGCTGGACCTCGCAATTCCGGGAGATCGTGCTGGACGTGACAGGCGACCTGCATGACCTACGCGGTGGCGGTCATGCGGCGGAACTCGATCCCGATTGCTACGAGGCCGGGCAGCGACTGGCGCGATCGCTGCGGGCAGATGGATCGGACGGCCTCATCTACCCGAGCGTGCGCTATCCGGACGGGGAATGCGTGGCGCTGTTCTACCCCGATCTCGGGAAGCACCCGCTGCAGGGGCGCCATCTCGACTACCACTGGGACGGCGAACGGGTCGACCTCTACCGCGATGCGGGCGCGGGTGCGGTCTACCGGCTGAGCTGATCCCAGCTCCTCCCCGGCACGGGGAGGGGGACCGCGCACGAAGTGCGTGGTGGAGGGGGCTCACCGCGAACGACTCGCCTGCCGCACTCCCCCTCCACCAGCCTTCGGCTGGTCCCCCTCCCCGTGCCGGGGAGGAGCTTAGGATCAGCCGTCCCCCACCCGCTCGATATCCGCGCCGACCGCGGACAGCTTCTCCTCCAGCCGCTCATAGCCCCGATCGAGGTGATAGACGCGGTTCACCTGCGTCTCGCCCTCGGCGGCGAGGCCGGCGATGATCAGGCTCATCGACGCGCGCAGGTCCGTCGCCATCACCTGCGCACCCACCAGCCGATCGACCCCGCGCACCACCGCCGAGCGGCCCTTGACGGTGATGTCCGCCCCCATGCGCGCCAGCTCGGGCACATGCATGTAGCGGTTCTCGAAGATCGTCTCGGTCAGCACGCTGGCGCCATCGGCCTTGCACAGCATCGCCATGAACTGCGCCTGCATGTCGGTGGCGAAGCCCGGAAACGGCGCGGTCGACAGCGTCAGCGGGCGGAGGCCGTTCTTCGCCTCGACCTTCAATCCCTCGCGCGTTTCCTCGACCGTCACGCCCGCATCCACCAGCGCGGCGACGGTCGCGCGCATGTCGTGCGGGTTGGCGCCGACCAGCTCGACCGCGCCGCCGGTGATCGCCGCGGCGCAGGCATAGCTGCCCGCCTCGATCCGGTCGGGCATCACCGCATAGGTCGCGCCGTGCAGCCGGTCGCGGCCCTCGATCTCCAGCGTCTCGGTGCCGATGCCGGAGATGCTCGCGCCCATCGCAACCAGGCAGTTGCAGAGGTCGACGATCTCGGGCTCGCGCGCGGCGTTCTCGATGATCGAGCCGCCCTTGGCGGTCACCGCCGCCATCACCGCGTTCTCGGTCGCACCCACCGACACGATCGGGAAGGTGACGCGCCCGCCCGGCAGCCGCCCGCCCGGGGCCGTCGCCTTCACATAGCCGGCGGCGAGCTCGATCTCGGCGCCCAGCGCCTCCAGCGCCTTGAGGTGGAGGTCGATCGGGCGGTTGCCGATCGAGCAGCCGCCGGGCTGCGACACCGTCGCCACGCCCGCGCGGCCGACCAGCGGACCGAGCACCAGGATCGAGGCGCGCATCTTGCGGACCATGTCATAGGGCGCCTCGCTCGAGGTGAGGCGGCCGGCGCGGATCGTCATCACCCGGCCGAAATCCTCGGGCCGCGATCCCTCGATCGCGGTCGACGCGCCGAGTTGGTTGAGCAGATGGCCGAAACTGTCGACGTCGGCGAGGCGCGGCAGGTTGCGCAGCGTCAGCGGCTCGTCGGTGAGCAGCGCGCAGGGCATCAAGGTGAGCGCCGCGTTCTTGGCGCCCGAGATGAAGATGCGGCCTTCGAGCCGGTTGCCGCCGCGGATCAGGATACGGTCCATGCCGGAGCTTCTATCGTGCGCGGCCCCCCGCGCAAGCACCCCTCGCCAACTTCCGCTTGATCGACTTTAATGCATTGATTCCACGGGGCTGCTTTGCATGACCCGAACGGGGGGAGCGTACGTGTTATCGAGTTGTTTCGCCGACGTATTGGGCGAGCACGTCGATCTGACGGAGGCCGAGCGGGAAGCGCTCGCCAAGTTGGAGGAGCGTCGCCGCGACGTACGCCGCGGTGCCGTGCTGCAGCGGGAGAACGAGCCCGGCGGTGAGCTCTACGTGCTCCGCCGCGGGCTGATGATGAGCTATGTGCTGCTCGACGACGGCAGCCGGCAGATCCTGCGCTTCCTGTTTCCCGGCGACGTGATCGGCGTCGGCGGCGTCATCTATCGCGAATCGCCCGAGACGCTGGCGGCGCTCAGCGATTGTACGGTCTGCCCGTTCGACCGGCACGCGCTCAGCCAGATCTTCGTCGATCATCCGCGATTGGCGGCGCTGATCCTGGTGTTCAACCAGATCGAGCGCGTCGCGCTTACCGACCGGCTTGCCGCGCTCGGCCGCACCTCGGCCAAGGCACGGGTGGCGGCGTTGATCCTCGACCTCCGCAACCGGCTCGCCATCACCGACAAGCCGGTCGGCGCCACCTTCACGCTGGGGCTGACCCAGGAGGAGATCGGCGACGCGACCGGTCTCACCGCCGTCCATGTCAACCGCATGCTCCGCCAGCTCGAGGAGGAAGGGCTGATCAAGCGCGAGCTCGGCCGCGTCACCATCCTCGACGAGCGCTCGCTGACGCGCGCGGCCAATTACGTGAACCGCTACGAAGGACTGGAGCTCGGCTGGCTGCCGCCGGCGCGCTGATCGGAGTCGGATTCGGCTAGTTTGAATCTGTTCCCCGGCGAAGGCCGGGGCCCAGTTGCGAGCGGTTTAGATACTGGGCCCCGGCCTTCGCCGGGGAACAGCTGTTTCAAGCCTGATGGATCAAACTCCAGAGGATCACGCCTTCTCCAGCGTGCACTGGAGCGGATGCTGGTTCTGCCGGGCGAAGTCCATCACCTGACCGACCTTGGTCTCGGCGACCTCGTAGCTGAACACGCCGCACACGCCGACGCCCTTCTGGTGGACGTGGAGCATCACCTGCGTCGCCTCCTCCATGCTCATGCGGAAGAAGCGCTGGAGCACCAGCACCACGAATTCCATCGGGGTGTAATCGTCGTTGAGCATCAGCACGCGATAGGGCGTCGGCTTCTTGGTCCGCGTCCGCGTGCGGGTAGCGACGCCCAGCGACGTGCCGGCGTCGCCGTCGTCGCCTTCGCTCTCGTCGGCCATCAGAATGTCAGGGATCAGGGTCACGGCATAAAAATATGGCATTCGCCAGTCCAAGGGCAAGGGGCGAGACGACGCCTGTCCGCTCGCGCCGTCGATCTGGCGAAATCGGGAATCGCGACGGATCGACACACTCGAGATGACCACTAACCATCCCCGTTCGCCCTGAGCTTCGCTCACCCTTCGGGTCGACAAGCTCGGGGCGAACGGAAGTGGGGATCAATCCGCCGATAAAAAGAAAGGGCGGCCACCCAGCGGCGGCCGCCCCTTCGGTACGCTTACTGGCGCACAGGCGCTCAGGCGGCGGTCTTCACCTTTTCGGCGGCGACCGCGAAGCGGTTGGAGATCGGCTGCGCGGCATCGCCGGCGAGCTTGATCACGGCCTCGGTGCCCTTCGACGCCTCGGCGACGGCCGAGTCGAACGAGGTGCGGAGGTAATCGCTCTGCAGCTTGAAGAAGTCGGCGGGCGACTTGGCGGCGGCGAGGCTCTTGAGGGTCGCGGTGAAGCCCTCGAACGACTTGCGGCCATACTCGGCGGCATCCTGGCTCAAGGCCTCGAAGCCCTTGGCGGTGATGCGGCTCGACTCGACGAGCGCCTCGACGTTGCCCTTGGCAAAGTCGTTGAACTCCTCGACGAGCTTGGTGCCCTTCTCGACGGCCGCCTTGGCGCGGTCGTTGAAGTCGGCGAACACCTTCGGAGCTTCGAACTGGGTAGCCATTACGGTGGTTTCCTTCTGCGCGGGTTCCGCGGTTTCCCCCGCGGTGGTGATGGCGGCTTGCGCCGTTTCGATAACGGGAGCGGCTTCGACGATAGTCTCTTCGACCTTGGCGGCCTCGATCGGCGCCGGCTCGGCCACCGGGGCCTGGACAGCGTCGATCACGGTCGCCGGTGCCTTGGCGACAGGCTTCGCAGCCGGTGCCTTCGCACGGGTGGCTCGGGGCTTGGGGGTGTCAGCGGCCGGCGCCTTGACGCCGCTCTTCGGACCCTTGCTGGCCATCGTCTTCTTCCGAGTCCCGGTTGTTGCTGCGGTGCACAAATACGCATTTCCGGCCAGAAATCAAGATGATTTTGTGCAGTGCAACATAGCCGTAACGACCGCCCGGAAGTGACGGATTTCAGCGGATTCGCACATACTCCCCGGGGGCATCGGCCAACGGCTCGAGCTTGCCGCGTCCCGGTATCCTGGCGCCTTTTGCGGGCACTTCGTCGCTTTCGAGTCCGCGCAGCCACGCGATCCAGTCGGGCCACCAGCTTCCCTTGGTCTCGGCGGCGCCAGCGAGGAACTCCTCGAGAGTCGCCGCGGGCCTGTCGTTGGTCCAATACTGGTACTTGCCCGCCGCGGGCGGGTTCACCACCCCGGCGATATGGCCCGACCCGGCAAGCACGAACCGCAGCGGGCCGGAGAAATGGTGGGTGATCTTCCACACGCTCCTGGCCGGCGCGATGTGATCCTCGCGCCCGGCCTGGACATAGGTCGGCACCGTCACCTTGCCGAGGTCGATCGGCGTGCCGGCGATCGACAGGCTGCCCGGCAGCACCAGCCGGTTGTCGCGATAGAGATCGGTCAGATAGCTCTGGTGCCACAGCGCCGGCAGGTTGGTGACGTCGCCATTCCAGTAGAGCAGGTCGAACGGCAGATAATCCTGCCCCATCAGATAATTGTTGGTGACGTAGTTCCAGATGAGGTCACGGCCGCGCAGCAGGTTGAAGGTCGCCGCCATGTAGCGCCCGTCGAGAAAGCCGTCGCTGGCGAGGCTCTTGATCAGCGCCATCTGGTCGTCGTCGACGAACAGGTTGAGGTCGCCCGCCTCGCTGAAATCGACCTGCGCGGTGAAGAAGGTCGCGCTCTTGACCTTGTCGAGCTGTCCGCGCGCGGCGAGCACCGCCAAGGTCGCGGCCAGCGTGGTGCCGGCGACGCAATAGCCGATCGCATGGACGCTCGGCACGTCCAGCAGGTCGCGGATCGTGTCGATCGCGTCGATCTGGCCGTCCTCGACGTAATTGTCCCAGATCACGTCCTTCATCGACGCGTCGGCCGACTTCCACGACACCATGAACACGGTGAGCCCCTGCGCCACCGCCCAGGCGATGAAGCTCTTCTCGGGCGAGAGGTCGAGGATGTAGAAGCGGTTGATCCAGGGCGGAAAGATGACGAGCGGCGTCTTCAGCACCGTCTCCGTGGTCGGCGAATATTGGATCAGCTCATAGAGCGGGGTGCGCTTCACCACCTTGCCCGGCGTCACCGCGATGTTGCGTCCGACCTCGAACGCTTCCGGATCGGTGTGGGTGAGCTGGCCCTTGCCGAGATCGGCCAGCATGTTCTGCAGCCCCTTGAGCAGGCTTTCGCCGCGCGTCTCAGCGATCTTCTTCAGCACCTCCGGATTGGTCGCCGGGAAGTTGGTCGGGCTCATCGCGTCGATGAAGCCCCTGGTCGCGAAACGGATCTGCTCCTTCTGCCTGGCGTCGACGCCTTCGAGCGCATCCACCCCCTTCACCAGATGCTCGGCGATGGTGAAATAGCTCTGGCGGATGAAGTCGAACACCGGCTGCTCGCGCCATTCGGGCGCCTTGAAGCGCTTGTCCCGCGCCTGCTCGGGCGTTTCGTGGAACGGCTCGGCATGGGCGGGATCGAGGAAGCGCTGCCACAGCTTCATCGTGTCCGCCCAGAAATCGGCGGAGGCGCGCAGCATCGGCGTCGGATCGAACGGCGCGGGCAGCGCTGGCGCCTGCTCGGTCGCAGCGACGCCCGCCTCCAGCATCATCTGCTGCGCACGGCCGAGCACCCATGTCCAATGCTGCATGTCCTCGAGGCTCGGCGCGGTCGGGGACGTTTCGGTATCGCTCATGCGTGCTCGGGTCTCCGGCGGCTGACGCGGGATCAGCGCTCAACCGCCCGGAATGGTTTCCATGCGTTTGATGCGCCAGCTCGTGATCTCGCCAGCCGTAACGCATGCCCAGGTCGAGGTGAAGCGGCCGGCGGTCTTGAACGGCTTGCCCTTGTCGTCCTTGCCCGACTGGGTGAAGCGGCCGTCGACCTGCCAGGCATCGCCCTGCTTGGTCGAGCTGGCGACCGTCATCGTCGCGTCGTCGATCTGCCAATTGTTGAAGCGGTCGAAATAGGCCATCACCTTCTCCGAGCCGACGATCTGGCTCTTGTCGGGTGCGACCAGCACGCCGTCGGTGCCGTACACCGTCGCCAGGCTGGCATTATCCTGGACGAGCTGGGCATTGGCATAGCGGTCGACCGCGCGGGTCAGCGTCTCGCGCCGGCAGACGGGCACATCGGCCGGGGCCGCGGCGAGCGACGCCCCGATCAGCAACATCTCCAACATCTTCCCCTCCGTTCCGCGGTGTTCGTGCACCGCATATCGCGCTATCATAGCGCAACGTCGCGCCACGCGCGACGTCAGCCGAAAGGAATGATCGTGTCCGAAGAGTTCTACCGCATCCGCCGCCTGCCCCCCTATGTCATCGCCGAAGTCAACGCGATGCGGGCAGCCGCGCGTGCGGCGGGCGAGGACATCATCGACCTCGGCATGGGCAACCCCGATTTGCCGCCGCCCCAGCACGTCATCGACAAGCTGTGCGAGGTCGCGCAGAAGCCGTCCGCGCACGGCTATTCGCAGTCGAAGGGCATTCCGGGCCTGCGCCGCGCCCAGGCGAACTATTACGCCCGCCGTTTCGGGGTCGATCTCGACCCCGAGAGCGAGGTCGTCGTGACGATGGGCTCGAAGGAAGGACTCGCCAGCCTCGCCACCGCGATCACCGCGCCGGGCGACGTGGTGCTGGCGCCCAATCCCAGCTATCCGATCCACACCTTCGGGTTCATCATCGCCGGCGCCACCATCCGCGCAGTGCCGACGACGCCGGACGACGCCTATTTCGAGAGCCTCGAGCGCGCGATGAACTTCACCGTGCCGCGGCCGAGCGTGCTGGTCGTCAACTATCCGTCGAACCCGACAGCGGAGACCGTCGACCTCGCCTTCTACGAGCGGCTCGTCGCCTGGGCGCGCGAGAACCAGGTGTGGGTGCTCAGCGACCTCGCCTATTCGGAGCTCTACTACGACGGCAAGCCGACGCCTTCGATCCTGCAGGTCAAGGGCGCCAAGGACGTCGCGGTCGAGTTCACCTCGCTCAGCAAGACCTATTCGATGGCCGGCTGGCGCATCGGCTTCGCGGTCGGCAACAAGAAGCTGATCGCGGCGATGACGCGGGTGAAGTCCTATCTCGACTATGGCGCCTTCACCCCGATCCAGGCGGCCGCCTGCGCCGCGCTCAACGGGCCGCAGGACATCGTCGAGAAGAACCGCCAGCTCTACCACAAGCGCCGCGACGTGCTGGTCGAGAGCTTCGCGCGTGCCGGCTGGGACATCCCGGCTCCGCGCGCCAGCATGTTCGCCTGGGCGCCGCTGCCGCCGGCGCTGGCGCATCTAGGCAGCCTTGAGTTCTCCAAACAATTGCTGACTCACGCCAAGGTCGCGGTTGCGCCAGGGGTGGGCTACGGCGAGAAGGGAGAAGGCTACGTGCGCATCGCGATGGTCGAGAACGAGCAGCGGCTACGCCAGGCGGCGCGCAACGTGAAGCGCTACCTCCAGTCGATGGGCGTCAACGTCCCCAACGCGCAGGCGAGCTGACGCCGCCGATCGCCACTGCGGTGGACGTGAACCTGCTCTATCCGCTGGCCGGGGTGCTGGTCGGGCTGGCCGTCGGCCTGACCGGGGTCGGCGGCGGCTCGCTGATGACGCCGCTCCTGGTGCTGCTGTTCGGCTTCCATCCGGTGACGGCGGTCGGCACCGACCTGCTCTATGCGTCGGCGACCAAGACGGTCGGGACTGCCGTCCACGGCTGGCGCGGGACGGTCGACTGGCGGGTGGTGGCCCGTCTCGCCAGCGGCAGCGTCCCCGCGACGCTCGTCACGCTGGCGGCATTGAGCCTGGCCGGCGCCCGCGACGAGGACACCGGCCATGTCATCGCGGTGGTGCTGGGCGCCGCGCTGATCCTGTCGGCGATCGCGACATTGTTCCGGGCGCCGCTGGTCGAGCGGATGCAGCGGCGCTTCGGCACGCTTTCGCAGGCCTGGCTCGCCCGCCTGACGATCCTGCTCGGCGCCGTGCTGGGCGTGCTGGTCTCGCTGACCTCCGTCGGCGCCGGCGCGCTCGGCATGACCGCGCTGCTCGCCCTTTATCCGCGCGCGCCGATCAACCGGCTGGTCGGGTCGGACATCGCCCATGCCGTGCCGCTGACGCTGCTCGCAGGGATCGGTCACTGGCTGCTGGGATCGGTCGACTTCGGGCTGCTCGGATCGCTGCTGATCGGATCGATCCCGGGCATCATCGTCGGCAGCCTGATCGCGTCGCGCGTGTCGGACCGCGTGCTCGGCCCGGCGCTGGCGACGATCCTCGGCATCGTCGGTATCCGGCTGTTGTTCTAGGGTTCTCGCCCAGACAAAGCGGCATCGTGCTCCTGCGAAGGCAGGAGCCCTAAGACGGCTTCCAAGCAGGATAGGCCCGAGGTCGCGGTGCCTTTCAATCCTCCCCCGCCAGGGGGAGGTGGCACGCGAAGCGTGACGGAGGGGGAGGAAGCACATCGATAGTGCGTCGCCCTCCTCCCCCTCCGTCAGCCTGCGGCTGACACCTCCCCCTGGCGGGGGAGGATCTTATTGAACTCCTCTCATCTCCGCTTCGCCGCGTCGCCGCCCTTGCAATGTAGGATTTCGCCTGCTTGGTTCGCCCGTCCCGAGCAGCACAAGCGCCGGTCCGCTCTTTGATCCTGTCGATCTCGCTCATGCCGCGTCGCTGTCGCGCCTGTGTCGCGGCGGTGACGCGTCCGTGATGCGCCGATGTCGCGTTAGCGTCGCGATCCTGCCGCGTCAGTGTCGCGTTGGTGTCGCGATCCTGCCGCGTCAGTGTCGCGTCGGTGTCGCGCGCCTGCCGCGTCGGCGCCGCGTCTCTCTCGTGTCGGTGCCATATCTACCCGCAAACACGCGCGGCGCGTCAATTTAGTCAACATTTCGGAGGACGCCGACACCGGAAGGCCTCATCCGGATGAGGGTCGTTCTACCTATGACTTTCGTGACCTTCGACGGATTTCCGCGGGGTTCCGAACCCCTGCGACCGGCGCCTATTCCGCCGCCTTGAGCTGCGGGTCCTCGCCGGCGATCTCCTCCGGCAACGCCCACAACAGGTCCGTCTTCGCCAGCTCCCGCCCGTCGTGCGACAGGACATGCACCTGGCGGATCGGGCGATGGTCGCGCGCGTCGACCAGGATCGGCGAGGCGGGCACCCCCGTCTCCCAGCGCTCGCCCCATTGCCTGAGCGCCACCATCGTCGGCAGCAGCGCCATGCCCTTCTCGGTCAGGCGGTATTCGATCTTGCGGCGATCGTCGGGCAGCGCGCGGCGCTCGAGGATGCCGTGGCTCACCAGCCGCGCCAGCCGGTTGGCCAGGATGTTGCGGGCGATGCCGAGCTCCGACTGGAACTCCTCGAAATGATAGAGGCCGTTGAACGACGCCCGCAGGATCAGAAACGACCAGCGTTCCCCCATCGCTTCGAGCGCGGCGGGCAGGCTGCATGCCAGGTCCCGCAGCGGCTCTCTCAGGCGGTTCGTGCCCATGGCTGCCATCCTATCGAAAAAGTCTTCTCATTGAAACCGATCGTGCTATCGCAATGCAGCAAAAGTTTTCAGTTGCAACTTACTACCGAATCATATAGGTAGCGAATCGCAACCTAGTTGCAATCCCCAGGAGGAAGTGATGGTTCGTTTCCTGTCCACCACGGCGGCTGCCGCCGCATCGCTGATGCTTGTCGCCGCGGTTCCGGCCGCTGCCCAGAGCGCCTACTACAGCGCCACCGCCGCCAATGCGGTGAAGAAGACCAGCATCGTCACCCGCAACACCATCTGGAAGTGCAAGGACACGGTGTGCACCGCGGCCAAGGCGCCCGACCGCGACGCCACCCTGTGCGTGATGGTCGCTCAGCGCGTCGGCCAGCTCTCGGCCTTCACCGTCAACGGCACCGCGTTCGACGCCGAGGCGCTCGACAAGTGCAACGCCGCGGCGAGCTGAGCTGATCCCGCATCGCGCCGTCCCTCCGCCGCTGACGAGCGGAGGGACGGCCGGCGGGCTGCAGAAGTCCGCGAAACCGCCGAAATTTATTGCAAAGCAGCAGCAGCCCGCCCCATCTAGGAAGCATGCTGCGTCAGTATGAACTGGTCGACCGGGTCCTGGGCTATGACCCGCAAGCCGACGAGGCTCTGCTGAACCGCGCCTATGTCTTCTCGATGAAAGCGCACGGCAGCCAGCTGCGCGCATCCGGGGACCCCTATTTCAGCCATCCGATCGAGGTGGCGGGCATCCTCACCGACCTGCATCTCGACGATGAGACGATCGCGACCGCGATCCTCCACGACACGATCGAGGATACGGTCGCGACGCCCGACGAGATCCACAAGCTGTTCGGATCCAACGTCGCCCGCATGGTCGACGGCGTCACCAAGCTCAGCAAGATCGAGGCGCAGACCGAGAACGAGCGGGCGGCGGAGAACCTGCGCAAGTTCCTGCTCGCGATGTCCGACGACATCCGCGTGCTGCTGGTCAAGCTCGCCGACCGGCTCCACAACATGCGCACGCTCCACCACATCAAGTCGGAGGAGAAGCGCCGCCGCATCGCCCGCGAGACGCTCGACATCTACGCCCCGCTCGCCGAGCGGATCGGCATGTACGAGTTCATGAAGGAGATGCAGACGCTCGCCTTCCGCGAGCTGGAGCCCGAGGCCTATGAGTCGATCACCCGGCGCCTGGAGGCGCTGAAGCAGGGCGGCGACGACCGCATCGTCAAGATCGCCCAGGGCATCAAGACCCAGCTCTCCCGCGCAGGGATCGAGGCGGAGGTGTCGGGCCGCGAGAAGCATCCCTATTCGATCTGGCGCAAGATGAGCGAGCGCCACGTCAGCCTGGAGCAGCTCAGCGACCTGATGGCGTTCCGCGCGATCGTCGAGAATGAGGAGGAGTGCTACCGCGCGCTCGGCGTGATCCACCGCAAGTGGCCGATGGTGCCGGGGCGGTTCAAGGACTTCATCTCGACGCCCAAGCGCAATGGCTATCGCTCGCTCCACACCAGCGTCTTCTACGGCGACAATACCCGCATCGAGATCCAGGTCCGCACGAACGCGATGCACCATCAGGCCGAGTTCGGCATCGCCGCCCACTGGGCCTACAAGCAGGACGTGGTCCGCCCGGACACGCAGGTGCCGTGGATCAGCGACCTGCTCGAGATCCTGGAGAACGCCGCCAGCCCCGAGGAGCTGCTGGAGCATACGCGGATGGCGATGTACGCCGACCGCATCTTCGCCTTCACCCCGCGCGGCGAGCTGATCCAGCTGCCCAAGGGCGCGACGCCGATCGACTTCGCCTATGCGGTGCACACCGACCTCGGCGACCAGGCGGTCGGCGCCAAGATCAACGGCCGCGTCGTGCCGCTGCGCACCGAAATCGCCAATGGCGATTCGGTGCAGATCCTGCGCTCCAAGGGCCAGGAGCCGCAGCCCAACTGGCTCAACTTCGCGATCACCGGCAAGGCGCGCGCGGCGATCCGCCGCCACCAGCGCCACAAGCAGCGCGAGGAAACGCAGGCGCTCGGCCGCAAGCTCTACGAAGACATCGTCGCCCGCCTGCCCGCGCCAGTGAACGAGGAGGCGGTGCAGGAGGCGGTCAAGCGCCTGAAGCTCGCCGACGAGGACGCGCTGATGGAGGCGATCGCGCTCCGCAAGCTCTCCGACGCGCAGGTGATGGAGGCGCTGATGCCGGGGTCGGCGGGCGACGAGCATGTCGCGCCGCCGCAGCATCATGCCATCTCGATCACAGGTCTGACGCCCGGCGTCGCCTATCAGCTCGCCGAATGCTGCCGGCCGGTGCCGGGCGACCGCATCGTCGGCATCCGCCGGCCGGGCGAGGGCATCCTGGTCCACTCGATCGCCTGCCCGGAACTCGAGAAGAGCGAGGAGGGCGACTGGGTCGACCTCGCCTGGGGCGACAAGGCCGAGGGCGGCGTCGCGCGCATCGCCGTCACGCTCAAGAACGAGCCCGGTGCGCTCGGCGCGGTCGCGACGGTGATCGGCGCCCACAAGGCCAACATCCTCGGCCTGCGCCTCGACAACCGCGACACCACCTACCACACCAACACGATCGACCTCGAGGTGCGCAACGCCGCGCACCTCACCAAGCTGCTGGCAGCACTGCGCGCGACCGATGCGGTGAGCGGGGCGGAGCGGCTTTAGCTGGTCCGGCAGAGGAGGCGGCCACTAACGCCTTCCCACCAGCATCACCCGCGCGCCCTCCAGCACCACGCCGTAGACCAGATGCGACGCGAGCCCGTAGGCATGGACGGCAAGCGGCGTCTCATCGACCGGCTCGCTCAACCCGAGCGCCGGCACCGCCGCCTCGTCGAGCAGCGCCGCGGTGGCAATGCCATAGGCGGTACCGAAGCCGGCGCTGGCATCGGGGCGATATTCGGTAACGACGCCATAAACCCCGCCCAACACCGCGCCGACGGCGTAGTGAACGAGGTGCCCACCGGCGGCGCGGTAAGCCTTGGGGAGATGCTTGTCCGTTGCCGCCGATACCGCCTTGTCGGCTGCTCTGGCAGTCGTCGAGTCGGCCGGATCGCCCCCGGCGTCGACTAGCGGAGAAGCCTTGACCTGAAAGAACGCCATCGCCGCCGAGGCGATGATTCCGGCAAACGCCCCGGCAACGAAGCCGGCAAGGGGACGGGGCTTGGCCATGACCACTCCAGACTGATGGCGGCGGAACGCATCGCGGTCATGAAGGTGCCGAGTCGCCGTCCAAGAGGGGCAACCACGCCAGCCGCTGTCGACGTTTTCCGTTGCAACTCAACCAGATCGCCGAGCGCAAAACAGGGCTTGATCACAAAAATAGTATTATATATCTGGTTAAATAGTATTATATGCGAAACCAGAAACTCCTGGGGAGGATTGTATGCGAGTGATCACCCGTGCCCTGACCGGCGTCGCGACCCTGGCCATCGTCGGCCTGCCTGTCGCCGCCTTTGCGCAGGACGCGCAGCCTCAGGCTCCTGCCGACCAGACGGCGACGGGCCAGCCCGAAGCGGAGCAGGACATCGTCGTCACCGGCATCCGCGCCAGTCTCGAGTCGGCGCAGGGCCGCAAGCGCAACGCAAACGCCATCGTCGATTCGATCGTCGCCGACGACATCGGCAAGCTGCCCGACGCCAACACCGCCGAAGCGCTGCAGCGCGTGTCGGGCATCCAGGTCGCCCGTGATCGCGGCGAAGGCGGCAGCGTCGCCATCCGCGGCCTCACCCAGGTGCTGACCACGCTCAACGGCCGCGCGGTCTTCACCGCCGACGGCGGGCGCAACTACAACCTGCAGGACTTCCCCTCCGAGCTGCTCGCCGGCATCGACGTCTACAAGACGCCGAGCGCCGACCTGATCGAGGGCGGCATCGGCGGCATCATCGACCTGCGCACGCGCAAGCCGCTCGACCTCGAGGATTTCACCGTCACCGGCACGCTGCGCGGCCGCTATTCCGACCTCGCCGACAAGATCTCGCCGCTCGGCTCGCTGCTGGTGTCGAAGAAATGGGATACCGGCATCGGCGAGATGGGCCTGCTGCTCAGCGGCTCGTACCAGGAGCGCGCCTTCCGCTCCGACCTGATCTCGGCCGGCGCGCCCAACAAGCGCACCGACGTCATCGCCGGCCGTACCATCTACACGCCCAATGGCGATTATGAGCCGCTGATCAACGGCAAGCGCCGCCGCATCGGCCTCGACGGCACCTTCCAGTGGAAGCCGAGCGCGGAGCTCGAATTCTATGCCCAGGCGAGCTACCAGGCCTTCCGCTCGCGCCAGCAGCAGCGCGGCCTCAACAACCCGACCAACGGAATCGCGGTGGTGCCCGGATCGGTCACCACCTTCGAAGGGACCGACGATTTCCAGAGCGGCACGTTCGTGAACCTGCCGATCTCCACCTACGGCGTCCAGCGCAACACCGAGGACAAGAACCAGCAATATTCGATCGGCGGCCGCTGGGACAATGGCGAGGCCATCCTCTCGGGCGACTTCACCTACCAGAAGTCGCGCAACGACCTCTATTATTCGGAGCTCGATCTCAAGGCCGTGGCGCCGCGGGCGACGCTCGACCTCAGCGGCAGCCGGCCGTCGATGCTGTTCGAGGGCGTCGATCTGACCGATATCAACAGCTACCAGGTCGGCGCGCTGACCCGGAGCGAGAACCATTATCGCGGCGACATGTACGCCGGCCGCCTCGACGCGGAGTTCAAGATCGAGAGCCCATTCCTGTCGGGCTTCAAGACCGGCGTGCGCTATCAGAAGATGAGCACCAAGTTCACGCCGATCCGCTTCTTCCAGAACCCGCCGGCCGGCACATCGGCCAGCGCGCTCGCCGACCTGTTCGAGCCGATGCCGTTCACCGACTATTTCAGCGGCGATCCGGGCCTGGAGCATGACTATCTGACCGCGATCGCATCGCCGCTGCACAGCGACTTCGACGCGATCCGGCAGCAGATCGGCATCACCGCCCAGCCGGCGGTCGATCAGCTTTCGGTGTTCGATATCTCGGAGAAGACCATCGCCGGCTATGCCGAGATGCTGTTCAACGTCGACGGCCCGATCCGCATCGACGGCAACGTCGGCGTGCGCGTGGTGACGACCGACCTCAACGTCGACGGCCGCCAGCGCGTCAACGGCGTGATTTCGCCGGCGGTGGTCAACAACAACTATACGAGCGTGCTGCCGAGCGCGAACGTCCGCTTCCGCTTCACCGACCAGCTCCAGCTGCGCCTCGCGGCCTCGCAGACGCTGACGCGGCCGTCGTTCAGCCAGCTGTCGCCCGCGCTGACGCTGGTTCCGGCGCAGGGTCAGGGCTCGGGCGGCAATCCCAATCTGGAGCCGCTGCGCGCCGACCAGCTCGACGCCTCGCTCGAATATTATTTCTCGCGCACCGGCTCGGTCTATCTGGCCGGCTTCTACCGCAAGGTGAAGGGCTTCATCTTCACCATGGCCAACCGTCAGATCATCGATGGCATCGACTATGTCATCACCCAGCCGACCAACGGCGAGGACGGCAAGATCAAGGGCCTCGAGGTCGGCGGGCAGACCTTCTTCGACTTCCTGCCCGCGCCGTTCGACGGCTTCGGCATCCAGGCGAACTACACCTTCGTCGACAGCAACACGCCGAGCGCGATCCCGGGCTACCGCACGCCGCTGACCAACCTGTCGAAGCACAGCTTCAACCTGAGCGGCCTCTACGAGAAGAACGGCCTGTCGGTCCGCGTCGCCTACAACTACCGCACCAAGTATCTCGGCAGCATCTACGGCCTCCCGCTCGCGGGCGGCGGCAGCGAGCTGCTGCCCGTCTACACCAAGGGCTACGGCTGGCTCGACGCGTCGATCAACTACGACATCACCAAGAACGTGACCGTCACGCTGGAGGGCAGCAACCTGCTGCGGCGCAAGGAATTCACCTACTACGACGTCGAGACGCGGCCCAGCAACTACTCGATCGACGACATCCAGATCATGGCCGGCGTCCGGTTCAAGCTCTGATCCGAGGCGACGACATCGGGTTCCGGCCGGTGTCCGCTTCGTCATCCACTCTCCTCCACTCCCCCGCGGCTTCGGCCGCGGGGAATTTTTCGTTCTGAGGACCATGGAGATGCCGATGCTCCGTCGATTCCTGCTGGCAACCGCCCTGATCGCTTCCCCCGCCGCGATGGCCGCGGACAAGACGCCGTGGCTCCATGTTTCCGCCAACGGCCATTTCCTCGAAGCCAGCGGCAGGCCCTTCTTCTGGCTCGGCGACACCGGCTGGCTGATGCTCGGCCGCCTGAACCGCGAGGAGACTGAACGCTATCTCGCCAAGCGCGCGGCGCAGGGGTTCAACGTCATCCAGGTGATGGTGCTGCACAGCCCCGCCATGACCAGCCGCTATGACGCGCCGGCGCTGGAGAACGGCGATCCGTCGCGGCCGCGGACCACCCCCGGCGCCGATCCGGCCAGGCCCGGCGAATACGACTATTGGGACCATCTCGACTGGGCGGTCGACCGTGCCGCGGCGCACGGCATCTACCTCGCGCTGGTGCCGTCCTGGGGATCGCTCGCCGACGCCGGCAAGCTGACGCCGGAGACCGCCGCCGCCTATGGCCGCTTCCTCGGGGAGCGCTATCGCGACAAGCCCAACATCGTCTGGCTGAACGGCGGCGACACGCCCGGAGACAAGAACACGGCGACCTGGCAGGCGCTGGGGACGGCGATCAAGGCGGTCGACCGGCGCCACCTGATGACTTTCCACCCCTTTGGCCGCACCGATTCGTCCTGGACCTTCCACCAGGCGGCGTGGCTCGACTTCAACATGTTCCAGTCGGGCCACCGCAGCTATGCCCAGGAGGAGCCGGGCGCGCGCAGCGAGGACAATTGGCGATTCGTCGCCGAGGACTGGGCGCGCACGCCGACCAAGCCGACCATCGACGGCGAGCCCTCCTACGAGACCATTCCGCGCGGCCTCCACGACGTCACCCAGCCGCGCTGGGGCGCCGACGATGTGCGCCGCTACGCCTGGTGGGCGGTGTTCGCGGGCGCGTTCGGCCACACCTATGGCGAGAACAGCGTGATGCAGATGTACGTGCCGGGGCGCGACAAGCCAGCCTATGGCGCGACGCTGCGCTGGGACGCGGCGCTCGAGCTGCCGGGGGCGGGGCAGATGCGGCACCTCAAGGCGCTGATGCTGTCGCGGCCGTTCTTCGAGCGGGTGCCGGACCAGAGCCTGATCCCGGGCAACGGCGAGCGCTATGACCGCGTGCTGGCGACGCGCGGTCGCGACTATGCGATGGCCTACAGCTACACCGGCGAGCCGTTCCGGATGCGGCTCGGCGTCATCGCGGGCAAGCGGGTGCGGGCCGCATGGTATTCGCCCCGCACCGGGGAGAGCCAAGCGATCGGCGTCGTCGCCAATGCCGGCGAGCGCCGCTTCACGCCGCCGGGGACGCCGCGGCCCGGCAACGACTGGGTGCTGGTGCTGGACGATGCCGCGGTGAAACGGAGACCCTGACGGACGTCGCGCCTTGCGGCCCGGGCTCCTGCCTTCGCAGGAGCACTGGTTGAAAGGTTGACTAAATTGACGCGCGGCGCGTGTTTGCGAGCAGGTGTAGCGCCGACACGAGAGGGACGAGACACGGAGGTAACACCGACGCGACACCGAGGTAACGCCGAGGCGACATCGAGGTAACACCAAGGTAACGCCGACGCGACACCGAGGTAACGGCGACGCGACACTAGGGTAACACCGACGCGACACCGACGCGGCGTGGACGAGATGGACGGATTCAAAGAGCTGACCAGCACCGCAGCAGCGCCGGGTGCTCGCGAGCCAAGCAGGCGAAATCCTACATTGCAAGCAGGATGCCGCTGCGAAGCCGGAACCAAGAGGAGTCCAATGAATCCTCTCCGGAACGGGGAGGGGGACCAGCGAAGCTGGTGGAGGGGGTAGGCCTCAGGCGATTCGCGTGCGGTGAGCCCCCTCCACCGCCTTCGGCGGTCCCCCTCCCCGCAAGCGGGGAGGATCTGTTATTGCACCGCCACCTCGTCCGCGAACACCACCCGAACCGGCCCGAGCAGGCCGGAATCGAGCAGCGGCTCGTCCTTGGCGTAGAACAGCCACGGCGTGAAGGCGACGCGGCCGCCCGGCGGCTTGGGCTTGCCGTCCCGGTACCACTCAGGAAGCTCGGTGATCTTGCGGGCCATGATGTCGCCGGTCTTCCTGCCTTCGGCTGAGAAACGCTCGCCGATCGGCCATTCGGCGTCGACGAACCTGCCCTCCTCGGGCAGCGCCGCGTCGGCGATCATGCGGTTGGCCCAGAGGTTGGTGACGGCCAGCGACACGCTGTTGGCGCCGGGACGGACGACGTCGGTGATGTCGACGCGATAGGGTTCCTTCCAGGCGACGCCCAGGTCCTTGCCGTTGACGGTGACGCCCGACAGCACCTCGACCCGGCCGAGGTCGAGATAGACGCGCCGGCCCCTGCGCAGCAGCGACGCCGGCACGTCGATCGTGCGGGTGTAGGTGGCGGTGCCGGAGAAGTGGCGGATGCCGTCGTCGGCGTTGCGGCTGAGGCTTTCGAGCTTCGGCAGCACGGTCTGGTCCGGCGCGCCGCGGCCGGGCTGGAAGCGGACCGTCCAGGGTCCTTCGACCGCAAGCGGCGCGGGGACATCGGCCTTGAACTTGCCGCCGCCGCTGGTGGTGTAGCGGCCGCTCTCCCACGCCAGCGCCTGGAGCTCGCCGTCCGCGGTACAGCTGAGCTCGGCGGGCGTCGGCGAGATTGTCGGCGCGGGCGGGCCGGCGGCCGCCTCAGCGGCGATCTCCGCCGGGGTCAGCACGCGGGCGACGGTGTGTGCGGGCGTGAAATTGCCCTCGAAGAAATAGGTGACGCCGTTGGGCGAGGGCGGATCGCCGCCGCCGGCGAAGACGGTGCGGCCGCTCCGGAGGCCGGTGCGGACGAGCTTGCCGTTGAGGTAGAGGCTCGGCGTGCCCTTGTCGTAGACCAGTGCGACATGCGTCCAGCCGGCGACCGGCTGATGGCTGACCAGCACGGCCGGCACGCTGTCCGGCGACACCCGCTCGATGACGAAGGCGCCGTTGCGGCCGAGCGCGAGGCCGGCCACCGCGGTTCCCTCGCCATGCATGTCGCGGCCGGAGCGGGCGGGGATGAGATAGTTCTTGCCGGTCTCGTTGATGCGGCCTTCGACCTTCTCCTCCGGCATCAGGCGCAGGTCGATGTCGGGCTTGGCCCAGAGCGATATGGTGAAGCTGTCCTGCGGTGAGGCGGGCGCTTTCGCCGGCGCGGCGTCGAGGTCGGCAAAGCGCGTACCGTCCTTCGCCACCCAGTCGATGCCCCGAGCATTGCTCGCGGGATCCAGCATCACGAAGGTCGAGCCGGCCGGAGACAGGTCGAACGTCACGCGCGTCGTGTCGCGGCCGCTCTCGAACAGCGCGGGCCGGGTGACGGTGCCGGTTTCCGCATCCCACAGCGCGGGCGCCGCGCCGCCGACGCGGAAGGTGCAGGAGACCTGCTCCGGCCGGCGCTGGCGGTTGGCGACGAAATACATGTCGCTCGCGGCCAGCCGGCGATGGAGCCACACCACCTGCCCGTCGGACGCGGCGGTGCGGCACTGCGCGTCGGGCGCGACGCCGATCGCCGCCAGCGCGTCGCCGACGGTGCCGGAGGCGAACACGCGCCCCTTGCCCACCCGGCGGGCGGCGGCGCCGTCGCCCCAGATCGCGTCGGTCGCGGCGCGGAAGCCGGCGTCGCCCTCCTGCTTGCCCGCCAGCGTCATCGGATGCACCGGGCGCGGGCCGAGGATCGTCATGCCCTGCTCGACGAGCTCCTTGAGCTTGGCGGCGAGCGCGGGCGTCATGCTGGAGAGGGTCGCCGGCAGGACGAGCAGGCGATAGCTGGCGCCGTTGGGCAGCACGATGCGGCCGTCCTCGATCCGCGCGCGGGTCAGCAGCACCTCGGCGTTGACGAGGTCGTACTGGTAGCCGGGCGGCACCTGCGGGTCGAAATACTGGCCGATCTTCGGGTTGGTGTCCGGCGACACCTGGGGACGGACATATTCGGCCTGGTTGGGGCTATCCTCGCCGACGAAATAGAGGATGTCGGCGACATAGGTGCCCTGGCGCAGCAGGTACTGGGCGCGGGCGAGGTAATCCATCCACGGCTTCGCCTGGGCGAACCAGGTGTTCGAGCGGTCGAGGTTGATGCCCCACGGCCCCATCACCATGCCCGGCGCCGCATTCGGGTTGGGCTGGTGCGCGTAGCGGTGGAAGTAGATCTGGTTGAACCCCTGCGCGAACATCTGGTCGCCCAAAGTCTTCATCGCATAGGGGAAGTCCTGCCAGCGACTGGTCTCCGCCTCGCCGGTGAAGGCCTCGGCGGCGATGACGTCCTTGCCGTAGACGTGGCCGGCGGAGGCGACCATCTTGACCGTGCGGTTGTCGGTCCAGGGCGTGCGCGACCAGAATTCGGTCATCGGCACCTGGGCGCGTCCCGAGACCTGGAGCGCATCGAACGCGCCGGGGCCGTAACCCTCGACGTGGAAGCGCAGCCCGGCGGCGTTGGCGTGCTGCTGCATCCGGCCGTAGTAGTTGTCGGCCATCAGGTCGGCGAGCGTGCGGCGGAAGTCGAACAGGAAGCGGTTCGACGCGTCGAGGTCGCCGACGATGCGGCCGGTCAGCGCCGGCAGATAGGGCAGAATGTCGTAGCCGTTGCGTTTGGCGAAGTCGGCGGGGAGGTTGGGCGTCCAGTTCTGGAGGCCGGCCTCGAAGCTGTCGATCTCGATCATGTCGAACGACTTGCCGGCGAGCGGGCCGGCCGCCTTCACCAACCGGGCGACGCTGCTGTCGAACTGATGGTCGACGGCGGCGGCGCTGAGCTTGTCGACCTCCAGCCCGCGGCCCGAATCCGACGCGGCGACGTTGAGGTGGCCGGTGGTGGTGTGGCCGAAGCGCAGCACCGTCCAGCGGCCTTTCGGGGGCGTCCACCTGAGCGTGCCGTCGGGATCGAGCTTGCCGGTGATGTCGATCACCTTGGCCCGATCGATTGCGTAGCGGGCGAGCAGGTCGGTCGGATGATGCTCGACGGCGCCCTGCATCTGGAAGTCGTGCTCGCCCTTCATGTCCCAATCGTCGATGCGGGGGGTCGCGTAGAACAGCGCTTCGGCGATCCGGGTCTTGGCGGCGGGCGTGATGCGGAACTGCCGGGCGGTGACGCCGGCGAAGTTGAGCGTGCCCGGGGATTCGATCCCGCGCGCGGGACCGACCGAGACCTTGCCGATCCGCGTCCAGTCCTTACCGTCGTCGGACGCCTCTATTGTCGCGGAGAACACCGCGTCCTTGTCGCCGTAGAGCGTCACCGCCTGCGCGGTGAACGGCGCCTTCATCGTGACGATCAGCGGCGCGTCCGGCGTGACCTCGACGCCGGTAGCGAGGTCGCGGTCGGTGAGCGTCGACGCCGGCACCGCGGCGCCGGTGCGCATCGCCGCGACGGCGTCGCGATAATGGCTCTCGTCGCCGTCCGAGGCGGGAAAGGCGACCACCGCGGCGTCGCGGTAATAGTCGCGCTTGGCATAGGGGCGGGCGAGCTTGACGGTCAGCGGCTTGCCGCCGGGGACGGTGGTCTCCGTCCACACGATCTGCTGCATCGACTGCGCCGGGGTGATCCACGGGCCGCCGCTCGACGACCAGCCCGGCGCGTTGTGCAGGCCGACCTTGAGGCCGAGCTGGTCGGCCTTCGCCGCCATGTGCGTCATCAGGTCGAGCCAGTGCGGGCTCATGTAGTCGACCGGCCCCTTCGGCACGTCGCTGCTGCCGTCGAACATCATCGCGCCGCCGAGGCCGATGTCGCGCATCGCCGTCAGGTCGGCGTCGATGCCTTCGCGGGTGACGTTGCCGTTCATCCAGAAATAGAGCGTGTCGGGCCGCGTCTCGGCCGGCGGGTTGCGAAAGGTCTCGGGGTCGGGCGCGCGATCCTGCGCGGGCGCGGCCGCCGCGGCCAGCGCCGCCAGCGCGCTGCCCATCGCCCATCGTGCCGTGCCCGCCATGTCCTTCTCCTTTTGGCTTCTTACAGACCGAACTCGCGCCGGATCGCGGCGCCGTGCTGGTCGATCGCGGGCGCGCCCGCGGGGTTGCTCGCGCGCGCGCCGTCGATGCGGAGCGGGGCGCGGGTGGTCGTGATCCCGCCGGCCTGCTGGAGCAGGTCGAGACGGCGGAACGCCTCCGAGGCGAGCAGCGCCGGCCAGTCGAGCACCGGCGCGCACCAGATGTCGTGCGGGCGCAGCCTGGCCATCCAGGCGTCGGTGGTGTCCTCGCCGAGGCGGCCGGCGATCCGGGCTTTGATCGCGTCGCGGTCGGCGAAGGGATCGCCCGTGAGGTCGAGATCGAGCAGCGGCGCGAGCCTGGCGAGCGGCGTCATCGCCAATGCGAGCCAGCCGTCGGCGGTGCGGTACACGCCGTAGGGCGCGGCGAGGTAGGCGTGGGCGTTGTCGACCGCCGCGCGCCGCGGCAGCCGGCCGCCGTCGCCGAGGTGCGTAGTCAGCACCTCGAACTGGAAGTCGACCAGCACCTCGAGCAGGCTGGTCGCGACATGCGCGCCCTCGCCGCCGATGCCGCGGCGGACGAGCGCCGCCAGGATGCCCTCGACCAGCACATGGCCCGCGAGCATGTCGGCGATCGACAGGCCGACCGGCACCGGCCCGTCGGCGGCGCTGCCGTTGAGCCACGTCACGCCGGACAGCGCCTGCGCGAGCAGGTCCTGGCCGGGAAGGTCGGCCCAGGGCCCGTCCTCGCCGTAGCCGCTGATCGAGCCGACCACGAGCCGCGGGTTGGCGGCGCGGAGCTGCTCCGGGCCGACGCCGAGCCGTCCGGCGACGCCGGGGCGGAAATTCTGGATCACCACGTCCGCGCGGGTCGCGAGGCGGAGCAGCGCGGCGCGGTCGGCGGGCTGCTTGTAGTCGAGCGCGATGCTTTCCTTGCCGCGGTTGATCGCGTGGAACAGCGTCGAGGCGCCGCCGATGTCGGTGTCGGAGAGATAGAGGGTGCGGCAGATGTCGCCCGCCCCCGGCCGCTCGACCTTGATCACGCGCGCGCCGAGGTCGCCGAGCCGGAGCGCCGCCGAGGGGCCGGACAGGAACTGCGCCATGTCGATGACGAGCAGCCCGTCGAGCGGGCGGGCGGCGCTCATCGGCTGTCCCGGTAGAGGGCGTTGAGCGCGGCGAGCGCGGAAGTGGCGTCCTCGCCCGAGCGCAGCGCCTGGTTGAGCCGATCGGAGGCGGCCTGTTGGAAGGCCATGTAGCCGTCGTGGCGCGGCCGGATCCAGGAGCGGTCGAGCGTGGCGCGCGTCTGGGCATAGAAGCCGGCGACCGGCGCGTTGACCGCTTCGTCGCCCCAGGCGCCGGCATGGGCGGGCTGTCCGCCGGCGGTGGCGTAGAGGGTGCGCTGCACCGCGCCGCTCGCGACCCATTGCGCGAAGCGGGCGGCTTCGGCGGGCGCGGCGCCGAACGCCGACACCGCGATGCCGGTGCCGCCGAGGGTCGATCCGCGCGGATCGGATGCGGGCAGGTCGGCGAAGGCGATCCGCGTCGGACGGAAGCCCTGCTGGGCATAGCTCACATAGCCGTAAATCAGCGGCGCGGCCGCGATCCGGGCGTCTGGCTCGGCCATCGCCTCGAGCACGGCGATCGGGTCTTGGTCATAGGCTGCCGGATCGATGACTGTCGCCAGCTCGGCGAACCGGTCATAGGCGGCCCGCGCCTCTTCCGGGAACAGCGCCTCGCCCTCTACCGGCAGGGTCACGCCGAGGAGCCCGCACAGCGAGAACAGCGACATCAGCGAATGCGGCGGGCGGAGCGGGATCGTCAGCCGCCCCTCCTTCCCCAACGCGATCACCGCATCCCAGTCGCGCAGCGGCGCGCCGATCCGGCCGGGCACCCAGGCCTGCACCTGCGCGGCCGCGTCGATCGGCAGCGCCCATTGATGGCCGGACCAGTTGTAGCTCTCGTAAGAGCCGCCGACCGATCCCGCCGCGATTCCCCGGAGCGCATCGGGGTCGCAGAGCTCGTCGAGAGGGGCCAGGCAGCCCGTATCGGCGACCTGGCCGACGTGCGGGTGATCGATCACGATGAGGTCGTAGCGGCGCGCCAGCTCCTCCACGGAAAAGCTCTCGAAATCCTGGAGCGAGCGGCGGTCCCAGTCGATCGGGTCGCCGCCGTTCGCCACCCATTCGCGCGTTGCGGTGACCAGCGGATCGAACCCGCGTGGATGGTCCCACGTCATTCCGCGCATTGCCCTCTCCCCTCGCTTCCGAGACCCGGCCCAAAACCCGGTTGACTCGCCTCCTAACGCGCCGCATAGCGCTTGGGAAGGAAATATCATATAAACATACTAATCGAGGGGATCGACACCATCATGGCCGCCGCCCAGCAGGACAGCGACCTCGGCATGCCGCTGGACGGCGTGACGGTGCTCGACTTCAGCCAGTTCCTCGCCGGCCCCTCGGCAGCGCTGCGGCTCGGCGATCTCGGCGCGCGGGTGATCAAGGTCGAGCGGCCCGACGGCGGCGACGCCGGCCGCAAACTCTATCTCGCCGACCTCGCCTTCGACCGGGACAGCGCGCTGTTCCACGCGATCAACCGCGGCAAGCTCTCGGTCGCGGCGGACCTCAAGGATGCCGGCGACCTCGCCAAGGTGAAGGCGCTGGTCGCGCGCGCCGACGTGCTGATCCACAATTTCCGGCCGGGCATCATGGAACGGCTCGGGCTCGGCTGGGAGGCGGTGGCGGCGCTCAACCCGCGGCTGATCTATGCCGGCGTCAGCGGCTATGGGCCGACGGGGCCGTGGCGCGACCGGCCGGGGCAGGACCTGCTCGTCCAGTCGCTGTCGGGGATCGCCTGGCTCTCCGGCAACGCGGATGGGCCGCCGGTGCCGGCGGGGCTGGCGATCACCGACATGATGGCGGGCGCGCAGCTCGCGCAGGGCATCCTCGCGCTGCTGGTACGGCGCGGCGTCACCGGCAAGGGCGGGCGCGTCGACGTCAGCCTGATCGAGGCGGCGATCGACCTGCAGTTCGAGCATCTCGCGGTCTACCTCAATCGCGGCGGCGCGATGCCCGCGCGGAGCAAGGTCGCCAACGCCAACCTCTATCTCGCCGCGCCCTACGGCATCTATGCCACCGCCGACGGCCATCTCGCCATCGCGATGTGCCCGGTCGACCGGCTGGCCGAGGTGATCGATTGCCTTGCGCTCGCGGCCTTCCCGGCCGACCGCTGGTTCGCCGAGCGCGATGCGATCAAGGCGGTGCTGCGCGATCATCTCGCGGCCCGGCCGAGCAGGCACTGGCTCGACCGGCTGGAGCCGGCCGGCATCTGGGCGGCGCCGGTCAACGACTGGCCGGGCTTCACCGCCGACCCCGCCTTCGCCGCGCTGGAGGCGACGCAGCAGGTGACGTCGCCGGACGGGGACAGGCTCACCCTCACCCGCTGCCCGATCCGCATCGACGGCCGCATCCTCGCCAACGGCCGGGCGGCACCGCGGCTCGGCGCCGACACCGCATTGATGGACACCGCCCCATGATCGTCGAGCAATATTTCGAGGACTATGAGATCGGCACCGAGCGCACCAGCTTCGGCCGCACGATCACCGAGACCGACTTCGTCGTCCACGCCGGCCACACCGGCGACTTCTTCCCGCACCACATGGATGCGGAATGGTGCGCGACGCAGGATTTCGGCCAGCGCATCGCGCACGGGACGCTGGTGTTCTCGGTGGGCATCGGGCTCACCGCCACCACCATCAACCCGCACGCGATGTCCTACGGCTACGACCGGCTGCGCTTCATCCGCCCGGTGCACATCGGCGACACGATCAAGACGGTCACCCGCATCGCCGACAAGCGCGACCATCCCAAGCGCACCACGCACGGCGTCGTCACCGAGGCGGTCGACATCCGCAACCAGCGCGGCGAGACGGTGCTGGCGTGCGAGCACCTCTACCTCGTGCTGCGCCGCGAGCCGCTGGCCTGAGCCATGCGCTGGCGTCCGGTCCCGCTGCTGATCTGGGCGTGCGTCGTAGTGATCGCGATCGCATCGCTGGCGTCGCTGCGGCAGGCGGCGCGGGCGAGCGCTCCCGTGACCGCGACCGTCGGCGGCGGCCCGCGCTACGGGCTGTCGACGGTGGGGCTGAGCTATCCCTTCGCCGCCGCCATCGCCAAGGGCTTCGGCGATGCCGCCGCGCGGGCCGGCGCCACCGCGGTGGTGCTCGACGCGCAGGGCGAGGTGCAGAAACAGGCCAACGACATCGACGACCTGATCGCCCAGCGCGTGAAGGGCATCGCGATCATGCCGCTCGATTCGGTGGTGGCGCAGGGCTGGGTCGACCGCGCGGGCCGCGCCGGCGTGCCGGTGGCGGCGGTCGCGGCGCTGGTCGGCGATCCCCGGACGCGCAGGATCGAGGACGTCTATCCCGGGCTGGTCGCGCTCGCTTCCCAGGACGAGGTCGCCGCCGGCGAGGCGGCCGGTACGCTCGCGGCACGGCTGCTGCCGAAGGACCGTATCGCGCGGATCGCGGTGATCGAGGGCGCCGCCGGCTTCCCGGAGGTCGAGCAGCGCGCCCGCGGCTTCCGCCAGGGCCTTGCCAAGGCAGGCGTCCGTTACGCGATCGTCGCCTCGCAGCCGGGCAACTGGACGTCGGAAGGCGGCGAGGCGGCGTGCCAGAACATCCTCGCCGCGCAGCCGGGCATCGACCTGTTCTTCAACGAGGCCGACGACATGGTGATCGGCTGCGCCCGCGCGGTGCGCGCTGCGGGCTCGGAGGCGCGGCTGGTCGGCGTCGGCGGGTCGAAGCTCGCGGTCGCCTCGATCAAGGCGGGGGCGGTCGACGGCACGGTCTGCTTCAAGCCCGAGGCGCTGGGCGCGCTCGCCTTCCAGGCGCTGCACGATCCGCAGGCGGGGGGTCCGCGCTTCCGCACCTATCCGATTCCGGCCGTCACCCGCGCCAACGTCGGGGAGTGCGTCGGCCAATGGTGACGCTCAGCCTCGAAGGCATCGCCAAGACTTTTCCCAACGGCACCGTTGCCCTGCGCGGCGTCGATCTGACGCTGGCGCCGGGGAGGGTGCACGGCCTGCTCGGCGCCAACGGCGCGGGCAAGTCGACGCTGATCAAGATCCTGGCCGGCGCGCTGGCGCCCACCGCCGGCACGATCCGCCGCGACGGCGAGACGGTGCGCTGGTCGACCCCGCGCGGCGCCAAGGCGGCCGGCGTCGCCACCATCTACCAGCACATCCCGCTGGTGCCGACCTTGAGCGCGATCGAGAACATCCTGCTCGACGAGGGCGGCTGGCGGCGAGACCGCCCGGCCGATCGCGCACGCATCGCCACGCTGGTGGCATCGCTCGGCGATCCCTTCCCGCTCGATGCGCTCGTCGCCGACCTGCCGATCGGCGCGCGGCAGATGGTAGCGATCGCGCAGGCACTCGCCGCGGGCGCCGGGGTGGTGGTGATGGACGAGCCGACCGCCTCGCTCGCCGGCCATGAGCGGACGCGCGTCTACGAGACGATCCGCCGCCTCGCCGGCGAGGGCAAGGCGGTGCTGTTCGTGTCGCACTTCATCGACGAGATCATGGCGCTGACCGACGAGGTGACGGTGCTGCGCGACGGCCGCACCGTGCTTCATGCGGAGACCGCCGGGCTCCAGCCGCACGCGATCGCCGCCGCCATCGCCGGGCGATCGGTGACTGCACTCGAGCGCACGGCCGAACCGCGTGCGCTGGGCGCGCTGGTGCTGGAGGTCCGCGACCTCGCCTCGCCCGGCGAGCTCGCGCCGACCAGCTTCACGCTGCGGGCGGGCGAGATACTGGGACTGGCGGGCACGCTCGGCTCGGGCCGGAGCGAGCTGCTCCACGCGATCTTCGGTGCCGACCGGCGGGCGAGCGGGACCGTGCTGCTCGACGGTTCGCCGGTCGGGCGCTGGCCGGACGAGGCGGTCGCCGCCGGCATCGCGCTGGTGCCCGAGGACCGCGCGGCGCAGGGCTATGTCCCGGCGCTGACGCTGGCCGAGAACATCGCCCTTCCGCATGGCAAGCGATGGCTGCTGAACGCCGATGCCGATCGCGCGGCCGCGGACGATGCGATCCGGCGGCTGGCGATCAAGGCTCCCGGCCCCGACGCCGTTCCCGGCGAGCTGTCGGGCGGCAACGCGCAGAAGGTGGTGATCGCCAAATGGCTGTCGCCCGCGACGCGCGTGCTGCTGCTCGACGAGCCGACCGCCGGCATCGACATCGGCGCGCGCACGGACATCCTCCGGCTGATCCGTGCGCTGGCCGACGGGGGCCTGCCGGTGATCCTGGTCTCCTCCGAGTTCGAGGAGCTGCTCGCGGTATGCGACCGCCTGCTGGTGCTGCGCGACGGCGCGATGGTCGGCGAGGCCGATCCGGCGGCGAGCACCGAATCCGACCTCATCCTCATGGCCGGGGGCGGACGCGCGCCCGTGGGAGCCGCTGCATGATCGACTGGCGACGAACCTTTGGGCTCAGGGAGGCGGGCGTCTATTATGCGCTGCTCCTGCTGCTCGGCGTGCTCGCGGCGCTGGCGGCGTCGCGCGGTCTGCCGCCCTATCTGTCGAGCCAGAACCTCGGCAACATCGCCTATCAGGCATCGCTGGTCGGGATCATGGGCGTGGCGATGACGGTGATGCTGATCACCGGCGCGTTCGACCTGTCGGTCGCCTCGGTGGCAGCGCTGGCGGCGGCGGTGCTGATCGGGCTGGCCGGGCAGGTCGGCTTCGTACCGGCGGCGGTCGCGGCGCTGTGCGTCGCTGCGTCGATCGGGCTGCTCAACGGCGCGATCGTCCAGTTCGTCGGGATCAACGCCTTCATCGTGACGCTCGGCACGCTGACGGCGGTGCGCGGGCTGGTGCTGATCCTCACCGACGGCCGCTCGCTGATGGTCGAGCAGCCGCAGGTGCTCAGCGAGATGCTGGCGTTCGAGAGCGCGCGCGTGCCGCTGTTCTGGCCGCTGCTGGCGCTGGCGGCGGGGCTCATCGCCTTGGGGGCGGCCAGGCGGCTGCCGCTGACGATCGCGGGCGGCGTAGTGGTCGGCGCGCTGGCGCTGCTCGCCGGCACCGGCTTCACCGTCGCGGCGCCGGTGGTCTATCTCGCGGTCTTTACCGCGCTGGTCTGGTTCGTGCTCCGCTTCACCGTGGCCGGCCGCCGCCTCTATGCCGTCGGCGGCAATGCCGAGGCGGCGCGGCTGTCCGGCATCAACGTCCATGTCTATCGGCTCGGCGCCTTCGTGCTGTCGAGCGTGGCGGCGGGCTTCGCCGGCATATTGTTCGGCTGCCGTCTCGGCGCGATCAACCCGACCGCGCTGCAGGGTGCCGAGCTGACCGTGATCGCCGCCGCGATCCTGGGCGGCACGTCGCTGTTCGGCGGGGCGGGGAGTGTAGTGAAGACGGTGGTCGGCGCGCTGCTGTTGTTCACGCTCACCAACGGGTTCAACGTGCTCAATCTCGGCGCCAACTATCAGGGACTGATCGAGGGCATCGTGGTCGTGGCGGCGGCCGCGATCTACACGATCGGCGCGGACCGCCGCCGCGCGCGGCCCGCAGCCGCGGAGGAGGCTGCGGCATGACCGAGACGCTCCGCATCGCAGTGCGCAAGTTCGGCCCGTTCGAAAGCGCCATCGCCAAGCAGTTCGCCGATTTCGTCTCCGCGACGGGTGCCGATGTCTCACTGGAGGCAGTGGCGATGGACCTCAATCCGCTGCACGAGGCGGTGATCGGCAAGCGCGGGCTCGCGAACGGCGAATGGGACATCGCCTTCATGGCGACCGACTGGCTGGCCGAGGCGCAGGCGGACGGCCTGCTCGAGGACTTGGCGCCGCACATGGCGCGGGCGCCGATCGCCGATTTCCCCGATGCCTGGAGCCCTTCGCTGACGACGATGCAGCGCTTCGCCGGTGGCTATTGGGGCATGCCGTACCACGACGGTCCCGAGTGTCTCGTCTACCGCAAGGACCTGCTCGCCGCCGCAGGCATCGCAGTGCCGACGACCTGGGACGCGTTCCACGCCGCCGCCCGGGCGCTGCACCGGCCGAGCCAAGAGCAATATGGCACGGTGCTCGCGTTGTTCCCCGATGGGCACAACGGCTTCTACGATTTCTGCATCCATATCTGGTCGCGAGGCGGCGAGCCGTTCGATACGGCCGGCCGTCCTGCCTTCACCTCGCCCCAGGCCCACGCGGCGCTCGATTTCCTGCGTACGCTCGCTGGGGACGCGAAGGCGATGGCGCCGGGTGCGCGGGAGCTCGACAGCGTCAAGGCGGGACTGCTGTTCGCCGAGGGCAAGGTGGCGCTGATGGCCAATTGGTTCGGCTTCGCCGCCTATGCCGACACCGCCGCCGACAGCCGGGTGAAGGGGCTGGTCGACATCGCTCCCCTGCCCGCCGGGCCGGGCGGGCGCAGCGTATCGCTCAACGTGTTCTGGGTGCTGACGATCGGCAGCGGATCGGCCCGCAAGGATCTCGCCTGGGAATTCCTCCGCCACTGCGCCACCGCGCCGATGGACAAGCTCACCACCACCGAAGGCGCGATCGGCGTGCGCCGGTCGACCTGGGCCGACCCGCAGGTCAACGCGCTGATCCCCTATTACCACCGGCTCGACTGGCTGCACGAGCATGCCCGGCAGATGCCGCTGACGCCGAAGCTGGCCGACATCTCGCACGTCGTCGACGACCTGATGGCCGCGGCGGTGACGAGCGACGTGCCGACCGGCGAGCTGCTCGCCGCCGCCCAGGCCAGGGCGGAGGCGGTCCTGTGAGCGCGCTCCGGCAGCACTGGCCGATGCCGTCCGACCCGCGGCCGATCGTGATCGTCGGCACCGGCGGGATCGTGAAGGACGCGCATCTGCCCGCCTATCGCAAGGCGGGCTTCACCGTCGCCGGGCTCTACGACACCGACCGCGCGCGGGCCGAGGCGCTGGCGGCGGAATGGGGCATCGCCACCGTGTTCGGCTCGCTGGAGGAGGCGGCGGCCGCCGATGCGGTGTTCGACGTCGCCGCGCCGCCGGTCGCCCATGCCGCGATCCTGTCCGCACTGTCCGAGGGCGCGGCGGTGCTGCTGCAGAAGCCGATGGGGCTCGACCTCGCCGCCGCCACCGCGATCCGGCAGGTGTGCCGGGAGCGCCGGCTGACGGCGTCGGTCAACTTCCAGCTGCGTTATTCGGCGATGATGCTGGCGGTGGCGGACGCGATCGCGCAGGGGCGGCTCGGCGAGCTGGTCGAGATCGAGGTGCACCTCAACCTCGTCACGCCCTGGCAGCTGTTCCCGCATCTCATCCCCAATCCGCGGGTCGAGATCGTGTCGCATTCGATCCACTATCTCGACACGATCCGCGCGCTCGCCGGCGATCCCGCGGGCGTGTTCGCGCGCAGCTACGCGCATCCGTCGAGCCGGCTCGCCGACACGCGCACCACCGCGATCCTCGACTATGGCGGGACGCTGCGCGCGACGCTGTCGATCAACCATCACCATGATTTCGGCCGCCGCTTCCAGGACGCCTCATTCCGCATCGAGGGGACCGAGGGCGCGGCGATGGTGAAGCTCGGGCTGCTGCTCGACTATCCGACCGGCGAGCCCGACGAGCTCTGGTTCGCGCGCAAGGGCGGGCCGTGGCAGCAGATCGCGCTTGAAGGCGCATGGTTCCCTGACGCATTCATCGGCCCGATGGCCAATCTCCAGCGCTTCGCGGCGGGCGAGGACGACCATCTCGCCACCAATGTCGAGGACGCGTGGAGAACCATGGCATTGGTCGAAGCCTGCTATCGCGCCGCCGCCGCACCCGCGTTTCCGATTCCCACAGAATGAAGAAGGACCTCCCGTGACCGATCTTTCCGGCAAGACCGCCCTCGTCACCGCCGCTGCGCAGGGCATCGGCCGCGCCTCGGTGCTTGCGCTCGCCGCGGCCGGCGCGCGCGTAATCGCGACCGATATCAACGAGGCGGCGCTGGAGGGCCTGGCCGGCGAGCGCATCACCGCCACCCGGCTGGACGTGCTCGACCCGAACGACATCGCGGCGGTGGTCGGCGGCGCGGGCACGGTCGACATCCTGTTCAACTGTGCGGGCGTCGTTCACGGCGGCGCGCTGCTCGAGTCGACCGACGCCGACCTCGACTTCGCCTATGAGCTCAACGTCAAGGCGATGGTGCGGACATGCCGCGCGGTGCTGCCGGGGATGCTGGCCAAGGGCGACGGGGCGATCATCAACATGTCGTCGGTCGCCTCGAGCGTGAAGGGCGTGCCCAACCGCTTCGTCTACGGCACGACCAAGGCGGCGGTGATCGGCCTCACCAAGGCGCTCGCCGCCGACTATGTCGGCCAGGGCGTCCGCTGCAACGCGATCTGCCCGGGCACGGTCGAGACACCGTCGCTGCAGCAGCGCCTGTCCGCGCAGGGCGATTATGAGACCACCCGCGCCGCCTTCGTCGCGCGCCAGCCGATCGGGCGCATCGGCACGCCGGAGGAGATCGCCGACCTGGTCGTCTATCTCGCCGGGGCGACCTACACGACCGGGCAGATCCACAACATCGACGGCGGCTGGTCGATATGAGGCGATTGGTTCCGGAGCGATACGCGATGAATCGCTTCCCCGGCGAAGGCCGGGGCCCAGTCGCGACGCCGTCGAAGCAGCGCGCATCGCTCTCCAACGAGCGGCTCGAAACTGGGCCCCGGCCTTCGCCGGGGAACACTGGCGGATCGGTTCGGCTCAAGATCGCGCTGGCTGCGGCGGCCTTGCTTGCGACGCCGTTGCCGGCGGCGGCCGATACGGTCGCACCCGCCGGGCAGCAGCAGTTCGACAAGCTGTGGCTCGGCTCCGCCTGGTATCCCGAACAATGGCCCGAGGAGCGCTGGGAAGAGGACCTGCGCCTGATGAAGGCGCACGGCGCCAACGTCGTGCGGATCGGCGAGTTCGCCTGGAGCCGGATGGAGCCGACCGAAGGCGCATACGACATGAGCTGGCTGGTCCGCGCCGTCCGGCTCGCCGCCAGGTACGACATCAAGGTCGTGATCGGCACGCCGACCGACACGCCGCCGGCCTGGCTCACGCAGAAATATCCCGAGGTGCTGCGCATCGACGGCGAGGGCAAAAGGCTGGGCCACGGTGGGCGGCGGCAGTTCTCGATCTCGTCGCAGCGTTACCGCGCGTTCTGCCGTGACATCGTGGGTCGTATGGCCGAGGCGCTGGGGCACGAGCCCAACGTCATCGGCTGGCAGATCGGCAACGAATATACCGACGAGAGCTACGATCCCGATGCCAAGGCGGCGTGGGTCGCGTGGCTGAAGCAGCGCTACGGCACGCTCGACAAATTGAACGAGGTGTGGACGACCGCCTATTGGTCGCAGACCTATACCGGCTGGGATCAGGTGCCGTTCAACACCGAGAAGGGCAATCCCGGGCTGATGCTGGAGCAGAAGCGCTTCATCACCAGCCAGTGGGTCGAGTTCCAGAAGAACCAGCTCGACGCGATCCGGGCCAAGGCAGTGCCGGCGCAGTTCATCACCACCAACTTGGGCGGGCTCGGCTGGGCGAACAAGTTCGACCGCTATGCGATCAATCGCGACCTCGATTTCGCGTCGTGGGACAATTACGTCGGTACCGGCCATCTCCAGCCCTATCGCAACGGCGCGACGCACGACCTGGTGCGCGGATGGAAGCGCAGGAATTTCTGGGTGATGGAAATCCAGCCCGGCTTCGTGAACTGGGCGCCGGTCAGCAACATGCTCTACCCTGGCGAGACGCGGGCGATGGCGTGGCAGGCGGTCGGGCACGGCGCCGACGGCGTGCTCTACTGGCAATGGCGCAACGCGCTGAACGGCCAGGAGACGATGCACGGATCGATCATCGGCCCTGACGGCAAGCCGCTGCCGATCTACCCCGAGGTGACGCGGATCGGGCGCGAGATGGCGAAGGCTTCGCCGGTGATCGCCGGCACGCATCCGGTGTCGCCGGTCGCCATCCTGCAGGACTATCCGAGCCGCTGGGCGATCGACTTCCAGCTGCACCACAAGGACTATGACCAGATCGCGGTGCTGCTCGACTATTACCGGCCGCTCAAGGATGCCCTCGGCGCGGTCGACATCGTCGAGGCGGCGGGGCCGCTGGGCGACTACAGGCTGGTGGTGGCGCCTAGTCTCAACATCATCACCGACGAGACGGCGGCGAAGCTCGCCGCCTATGTGAAGGGCGGCGGCCACCTGATCCTCGGTCCGCGATCGGGGATGAAGGACGAGTTCAATCGTCTCGAGCCGGTTCGCCAGCCGGGAGCGCTCGCCGAGTTGCTCGGCGGGCAGGTCGAGCAATTCTACGCGCTCGACGAGACGGTCGCGGTGGAAGGCGGCAAGGCGACGATCTGGGCCGAGGACCTGTCGACCAAGGCGCCCGATACCGAGGTGCTGCTGCGCTACGGCAAGGCCAACGGCTGGCTCGACGGCCACCCCGCCGCGATCACGCGGAAGGTCGGCAAGGGCACGATTACCTATGTCGGCGCATTGGTCGACGACGCGGTGATGAAGGGGCTGATCGACCGGGCGCTCGCCAGTGCCGGCGTCATCCGCGACTTCGCGGTGCCCGAGGACGTCGAGCTGATGACCCGCGAGGGCGGCGGCCGCAGGATCGTCATCCTCATCAACCATGGCCGCGAGCGCCGCACCGTGGCATTGCCGCGCGCGATGGGCGATGTGCTGGCAGGGGGCAAGGTCGGCAGCGTCGCGCTCGAGCCCGAGGGCGTCGCCGTGCTCCAGGATCGTTTGAACTAGGATGGTCTTCAGTGAAACCGACTCCGTTCCCCGGCGGAGGCCGGGGCCCAGTCGCCGGGCGGTGGCGATGGTTCGCGCCGCTTTGGCCGGCCCGATGCTGGGCCCCGGCCTTCGCCGGGGTACAGGCTCGCTTCAACTGATCTGAACTCGACACTAAGGGATTGTGACATGCTGCTGGAGAACAAGACGGTTCTGGTGACGGGCGCCTCGGCGGGGATCGGCCGCGCGGTGGCGGTGGGCTGCGCGAAGCATGGCGCGAACGTCGCGATCAACTTCGCGCGCGACACCGCGGGCGCCGAGGCGGCGGTGGCCGAGATCGAGGCGCTGGGCCGCAAGGGCGTCGCGATCCAGGGCGACGTCGCCGATCCGCAGACCGCGACCGACTTCGTCGCGCGCGCGACCGCGGCGCTGGGCCGCGTCGACGTGTTCGTCAACAATGCCGGCATCTGCCCGTTCCATGCCTTCCTCGACATGCCGGTGGAGACGCTGGAGCGCACGATGCGGGTCAACCTGCACGGCGCCTATTTCATGGTGCAGGCGGCGGCCAGGCAGATGGTGGCGCAGGGCGACGGCGGCTCGATCATCGCCATGTCTTCGATCTCCGCGCTGGTCGGCGGCGAATATCAGACGCACTATACCCCGACCAAGGCGGGCGTGCTGTCGCTGATGCAGTCGACCGCGATCGCGCTCGGCAAGCACGGCATCCGCTGCAACGCGCTGCTGCCCGGCACCATCCTGACCGACATCAACAAGGACGACCTCGCCGACGTGGAGAAGCGCCGGTACATGGAAAGCCGCGTGCCGCTCGGCCGCCTGGGCCAGCCCGAGGACATGGTCGGGCCGACCGTCTTCCTCGCCTCCGATCTCGCGCAATACGTCACCGGCGCGGCGCTGCTGGTCGACGGCGGCATGTTCGTGAACCTGCAGTGACGACGATCGCCTCGACGCTCGACTTCCGCACGGCGGCGAAGCGGCGGCTGCCGCGGTTCCTGTTCGATTACGCCGACGGCGGCGCCTATGCCGAGGCGACGCTGGCGAGCAACGTCGCCGACCTCCAGGCGGTGGCGCTGCGCCAGCGCGTGCTGGGCGATGTCGCCGAGATCGACCTGTCGACGACCTTATTCGGACGCGCGCAGCCGCTGCCGGTCGCGCTGGGGCCGATCGGCATCGGCGGCATGTACCGCCGCCGCGGCGAGACGCAGGCGGCGCGCGCCGCCAATGCGCGCGGGCTGCCGTTCACCGTCTCGACCGTCGCGCTCTGCTCGATCGGCGAGATCGCGCGGGCCAGCCGCGGACCTTTGTGGTTCCAGCTCTACGTGATCCGCGACCGCGGCTTCATGGGCGACCTGATCGCCGCTGCGAAGGAAGCCGGAGCGGAGGCGCTGGTGTTCACCGTCGACATGCCGGTGCCCGGCGCGCGCTATCGCGACGCGCATTCGGGCATGTCGGGGCCGAACGCGCCGCTGCGCCGCGTGCTGCAGGCGATCGGCAAGCCCGGCTGGGCGTGGGACGTCGGCATCCGCGGGCGGCCGCACCGGCTCGGCAACCTCGAGCCGGTGCTCGGCAACGCCAGCGGGATGAACGACTATATGGGCTGGCTCGGCGCCAACTTCGATCCGTCGATCACCTGGCGCGACCTCGACTGGATCCGCGCGGCGTGGGACGGCCCGCTGATCATCAAGGGCATCCTCGACCCCGAGGACGCGCTCGCCGCCGCCGACATCGGCGCGAACGGGATCGTCGTCTCCAACCACGGCGGCCGTCAGCTCGACGGGGTGCTGTCGAGCGCGCGGGCGCTGCCGGCGATCGCCGACGCTGTGCGCGACCGGGTGACGGTGCTGGCCGATTCGGGCATCCGTTCGGGGCTCGACGTGGTGCGGATGCTGGCGCTCGGCGCGCACGGCGTGCTGCTCGGCCGCGCCTGGCTCTATGCGCTGGCGGCACGGGGCGAGGCCGGCGTCGTGCAGCTGCTCGAACTGATCGAGAAGGAGATGCGCGTCGCGATGACGCTGACCGGGGTCAATGCGGTTGCCAAGATCGACCGGTCGATTCTGGCGGAGCGCTGAGCCGGAACGAAGCCCCTCCCCTTCAGGGGAGGGGTTGGGGTGGGGCCTGGCCCCAAGCGATATGGCCTGCCGCACTGCCCCACCCCCAACCCCTCCCCTGAAGGGGAGGGGCTAGAGACTGATTTCCAGTTCGATATAATATTACTATTATAGACAGGCTGGCCCGAATGAGGCTAAGGCTCGCTTCATCGGAAATTGGATCCACGCAGCGTTTCAACATATGGACCGAACGACCAAAACGTAATACTAATATTATATCCATATGGTTGAGAGGGGAGGTTCGGCGGTGGCGCTATCGAGGATCAAGCATGTTCGCGCCTTCACGGTGCGCGGCGGAGGCGCCGATTATCACGACCAGGGCGCGGGCCATTGGATCGACGACCATATCGCCACCCCGATGGCGCGTTATCCCGAATATCGCAGCTCACGGCAGAGCTTCGGCATCAACGTGCTCGGCACGCTGGTGGTCGAGCTGGAGGCCGAGGATGGCACCGTCGGCTTCGCGGTGACGACCGGCGGCGAGCCGGCGGCGTTCATCGTCGAGAAGCACCTCTCCCGCTTCCTGATCGGCCGCGATCCGGCCGAATATGAGAAGATCTGGGACCAGATGTACTTCTCGACGCAATATTACGGGCGCAAGGGGCTGGTGGTGAACGCCATCTCCGGGGTCGACCTTGCCCTCTGGGACCTGCTCGGCAAGCTGCGCGGCGAGCCGGTGTACCAGCTGCTCGGCGGCGCGGTGCGCGACGAGCTCCAGTTCTATGCGACCGGCGCGCGGCCGGACGTCGCGAAACAGCTCGGCTTCATCGGCGGCAAGCTCCCGCTCCACCATGGGCCGGCTGAGGGGATCGAGGGACTCAAGAAGAACGTCGCGCTGCTCGCCGACATGCGGTCCAAGGTCGGCGACGATTTCTGGCTGATGTACGATTGCTGGATGGCGCTCGACGTCGACTATGCGACGCGCCTCGCCATCGCCTGTCACGAGCTCGGCCTCAAGTGGATCGAGGAGGCGCTCTCGCCCGACGATTACTGGGGCTATGCCGAGCTCCGCCGCAACGTGCCGAAGGGCATGCTGGTCACCACCGGCGAGCATGAGGCGACGCGCTGGGGCTTCCGGATGCTGCTGGAGATGGAGTGCTGCGACATCATCCAGCCGGACGTCGGCTGGTGCGGCGGCGTCACCGAGCTGCTCAAGATCTCCGCGCTGGCGGACGCGCGCGGCAAGCTGGTCGTGCCGCACGGCTCGTCGGTCTACAGCTATCATTTCGTGATCACCCGCCACAACTCGCCGTTCGCCGAGTTCCTGATGATGCACCCCGGCCCGACCGAGGTGGTGCCGATGTTCGCGCCGCAGCTGCTCGGCGAGCCGGTGCCCGAGAACGGCCGCATCCGGGCGTCGGCGCTCGACAAGCCGGGCTTTGGCGTCGAGCTCAACCGCGATATCGCCCTCCACCGTCCCTACCCGAACTGAGGAACCCCCATGAAGTTTTGCCGCTATGGCGCGAAGGGCGCCGAGAAGCCCGGTCTGATCGACGCCGACGGCCGCATCCGCGACCTGTCGGGCAAGGTGAGCGACATCACCGTCGATGCGCTCGCCGGGCTGGCGGGCGTCGATCCGGCGTCGCTGCCGCTGGTCGAGGGCGAGCCGCGCTACGGCGTGCCGGTGACCGGCATCAGCAAGATCGTCGCGATCGGCCTCAACTATGCCGACCACGCGCATGAATCGGGCCTGCCGATCCCGACCGAGCCGGTCATGTTCATGAAGGCGCTGTCGAGCCTGTCGGGCCCGAACGACGACGTCGTGCTGCCCAAGGATTCGACCCACAGCGACTGGGAGGTCGAGCTGGGCGTGGTGATCGGCAAGACCTGCCGCTACGTCGAGGAGGCCGACGCGCTGGGCCATGTCGCGGGCTATGTGCTGGCGAACGACGTGTCGGAGCGCTTCAACCAGAAGGAGCGCGGCTCGCAATGGTCGAAGGGCAAGGGCCACGACACCTTCTGCCCAGTCGGCCCGTGGCTGGTGACGCCCGACGAGGTTGGCGACCCGCAGAACCTGGCGATGAGCCTCGACGTCAACGGCGAGCGGATGCAGACCGGCAATACGAAGACGATGATCTTCAACGTCGCCGAGATCATCTCCTACGTCAGCCGCTATGTCACGCTGCTGCCGGGCGACCTCATCATCACCGGCACCCCGCCGGGTGTCGGCGAGGGCAAGAAGCCCGAGAAGATCTTCCTCAAGCCCGGCGACGAGATGGCGCTGACCATCGAGAAGCTCGGGCAGCAGCGGCAGAAGGTGGTCGCGTTCGACCTGGGGGCGTTCGCGTGACGCTCTATCCCGGCCGCTTCTTCCAGCGCAGCGCGATCGTCACCGGCGGCGCGTCGGGCCTCGGCAAGGCGGTGGCGCGGCGCATCGTCGCCGAGGGCGGCACCGTCGCGCTGTGGGACCTCAACCCCGAGGCGCTCGCCGCCGCGAAGGAGGAGGTCGGCGCCGCCGACATCCAGGCGCTCGACGTCTCCGATCCGGCCGCGGTCGAGGCCGCGGCCAAGGCCAGCGCCGCCGCGCTCGGCAAGGTCGACATCCTGGTCTGCTCGGCGGGCATCACCGGCGCCACCGCCACCGTCCACGAATATCCGATCGACAGCTGGCAGCGGGTGATCGACATCAACCTGAACGGCCTGTTCTACTGCAACCGCGCCGTGGTGCCGTTCATGCTGGCGAACGGCTATGGCCGCATCGTCAACATCGCCTCGGTCGCCGGCAAGGAAGGCAATCCCAACGCCTCCGCCTATTCGGCGTCCAAGGCGGGCGTGATCGGCTTCACCAAGAGCCTCGGCAAGGAGCTCGCCGGGAAGGGCGTGATCGCCAACAGCCTGACGCCCGCCACCTTCGAGAGCCCGATCCTCGCCCAGCTCCCGCAGAGCCAGGTCGACTATATGCGCTCGAAGATCCCGATGGGCCGGCTCGGTGAGGTCGAGGAATCGGCCGCCATGGTCTGCTTCATGGCGAGCGAGGAGTGCAGCTTCACCACCGCGTCGACCTTCGACACCTCCGGGGGGCGCACCACCTTCTGACGTTTAGGCGGCAGCCGCCCGCAAGAGGCGGCGCCCGCCATCTGGGGAGAGAATCGAGTGCCGGAGATTCCGTTCGTCGACGCCCATGTCCATCTGTGGGACCTGTCACGCATCCATTATCCGTGGCTGACGGGCCCCTTCTCCGACGACGGCCCCAACGGCAGCGTCGAGCCGATCGCCCGGAACTATCTGCTCGACGACTATCTCGCCGACGCGGCGCGCTGGAACGTGGTCGGCATGGTGCATGTCGATGCGGGCGCCGAACCGGCAGCGGCGCTCGCCGAGACCGAATGGCTCCAGGCGATGCGCGATGAGCGCGGGATGCCGAGCGGCATCGTCGCCTTCGCTGCGCTCGACGACCCGGATGTGGACACGCTGCTCGCGGCCCATGCCAAGCATCCCGGCGTCCGCGGCATCCGCCATATCGTCAACTGGCACCCCGACCCCCGGCGCACCTACGGCCCCCGCGACGTGACGCAGGACGAAGCCTGGGCACGCGGCTATGCCCGGCTCGCCCATCACGGCCTGTCGTTCGACCTGCAATGCTATCCCGGCCAGATGGAGCCGCTCGCCGGCTTGATCGCGCGTCATCCGGACGTGCCGGTGATCGTCAATCACATGGGCATGGCGGTCGCGACCGACCCCGACGGTTTCGGCGACTGGCGGCGCGGGATGCGCGCGCTCGCCGCCAACCCGCATGTCGTCACCAAGATCTCGGGTGTCGGCTTCGTCCATCGTCCCTGGACGATCGAGCAGATCCGCCCGCTGATCCTCGAGGCGATCGAGATCTTCGGCGCCGAGCGCTGCCTGTTCGCGAGCGACTTCCCGACCGACAAGCTGTTCGGCAGCTTCGACCGGCACATGGAAGCCTATCACGGCATCGTCGCCGATTTCACCGATGCGGAGAAGCGCGCGCTGTTCGGCGCCAACGCCAACCGCGTCTACCGCCTGGGCCTCGACCTGTGATCGCGCCCGTTCCGCAACGACCGATCGCAGGGGCCGCTGGAGGCCGTCCGATTGAAGTTGAACCATCGTCATTCCCGCGAAGGCGGGAATCCATTCTGGCTGAAGTCGATGAGTCTCACGACTGCCAGCCAGAATGGATTCCCGCCTTCGCGGGAATGACGGTCCCATCTGTGATGAATGGAGCCAATGCATGAACGGCAATCCGCTTCTCGGCGTCGTCTTCCATTGGCTCGGCGGCTTCTCCTCGGCGACCTTCTACGTGCCCTATCGCGGCATCAGGCGGTGGAGCTGGGAGATTTTCTGGATCACCGGCGGCATCTTCTCCTGGGTGATCGCGCCCTGGGTGATGGCGAGCATCCAGACCAACGACCTGCTGGGCGTGATGGCGCAGGTGCCGGGCCATATCGCCGGCCTCTGCATCCTGTTCGGCATATTGTGGGGCTTCGGCGGGCTCACCTACGGGCTCACCATGCGCTATCTCGGGCTGTCGCTCGGCATGGCGGTGGTGCTGGGGCTGTGCACCGTGTTCGGCACGCTCATCCCGCCGATCTTCCAGGGCGACTTCGCCAGCAAGCTGCTCGGCACCACCAGCGGCCTCGTCATCCTGCTCGGCCTGGCGATCACGCTGGCGGGCATCATCGTCGTCGCACTGGCGGGCGCGCGCAAGGACGCCGCGCTGTCGGCCGAGAAGAAGGCGGAGGCGATCGCCGAGTTCGACTTCCGCAAGGGGATCGCGGTCGCGATCTTCTCCGGCATCATGTCGGCCTGCTTCGCCTTCGGGCTGGCGGCGGGCGAGCCGATCAAGGCGATCTCCGCCGCCGCCGGCACCGGCCCCTTGTGGACCGGCCTTCCCACGCTCTGCCTCGTCATGTTCGGCGGCCTCATCACCAACGCGATCTGGTGCGGCTTCCTCATCGTCCGCAACGGCACCGCCGGCGAGTTCGTCGGCCGGCCGGGCAAGGCCGCCGACGCCGACGGCAGCCCGCCGCCGCTGCTCGCCAACTATCTGCTCGCCGCGCTGGGCGGCACGCTCTGGTACTTCCAGTTCTTCTTCTACACGATGGGCGAGAGCCAGATGGGGCGCTTCGGCTTCTCGTCGTGGACGCTGCACATGGCGAGCATCATCATCTTCGGCACCCTGTGGGGCTTCGGCTTCAAGGAGTGGAAGGACGCCGCGCCGCGCGTGCGCGGCATGGTGTGGTTCGGCATCTTCCTGCTCGTCGCCGCGACGGTGGTGATCGGCTACGGCAACATGCTGGGAGCCGCGGCGTGACCAGCCGCCGCGAGTTCCTCGCCGCCACCGGCACCGCCGCGGCACTCGCCGCAGTCCCCGCCCGCGCCGCCTCCCCGGCGCTGGCGGTGACGGACCTGCGCGCCGAGCATACGATCGACCTGCTCGGCACCGACGTCGCCAAGCCGCGCTTGTCCTGGCGGATCGAGGCGGACGGGCGCAGCGTGAAACAGGCCCGCTACCGCATCCAGGCCGGGACCGGCTCCGGCAAGGCCGACCTGTGGGACAGCGGCAGTGTCGCCTCCGACGCGACCTTCGACATCGCCTGGGCCGGCAAGCCCCTCCGGTCGATGCAGCGCGTGTGGTGGAGCGTCGAGGTCACCGACGATCGCGGCCGCACCGCCCGCTCCGTACCCGCCTGGTTCGAGACCGGCCTGCTCTCCCCCGACGACTGGCGCGCCGAGTGGATCGAGGCCGAGGACGCGCTCGCCGCTGCCGATCGAGCCGCCGGGATGCAATGGGTGTGGACCGAGAAGGCGCTCGACAGCCGCCCGCACGCCTTCCGCCTCGACTTCGAGGCGCCAGCCGACCTCGAGCGCGCCGAGATCCTGATCGCCGGCAAGGACCATATGCGCGGCGTATGGATCAACGGCGAGCACAAGACCCCGGACGCGCTGCCCCTCGGGCTCGGCTGGGATACGATGCTGCCGTTCTGGGGCACTTTGCTCCCGTTCGAGGGCAATATCCGGCCCGGCCGCAACAGCGTCTGCGCGCTGGTCGAGGCGGAGACCACCGGCTTCTTCCCGGTCGACGGCGGCGCCTTCGCCGCGCTGATCCGCCTGCATCGCAAGGGCGGCAGGATCGACCGCATCGTCGGCAGCGCCTGGCGGGTGATGCCGGACGCGCCCAAGGGCTGGACCGATCCCGGCTTCGACGCAAGCGGCTGGGCGCGGCCGGTCAAGAGCGGCGCGCACGCCCAGAACGACCCGCGCCCGTCCGAGCCGGCGATGCTGCTCCGCACGGGCTTCACGCCGAAGAGGAAAGTGGTCGCGGCACGGCTCTACGCGACCGCGCTCGGCGCCTATGACGCGCGCATCAACGGCAAGCGCGTCAGCGCCGCCTATCTCGCGCCCGAGATCAGCGTCGCCAGGGACCATGTCCTCTACCAGACCTACGACGTCACCGCTCTGATCACGCCCGGCGAGAATGCGCTCGGCGTGATGGTCGCCGACGGCTGGTACGCCAGCGCCTATGGCTGGCGGATGGAGCGCTACGGCTTCGGCCCGGCGCCGCGGCGGCTGCGCGCGCAGCTCCGGCTCGACTATGAGGACGGCTCGCACGACTGGGTCGTCACCGGCCCCGACTGGCGCATCGGCCGGTCGTGCATCCTCAAGTCGGACATCTACAACGGCGAGACCTGCGACGCGCGGCTGAAGACCCCCGGTTGGGACGCGCCCGGATTCGACGCGTTCGGCTGGAGCCCCGTCAAGGTCGGCGCCGCGCCCGCCGCCCGGCTGGTCGCGCAGACCTCGCCGCTGCTCACCGCCAACATGACCCGCCGCGCGGCGGCAGTGACGCAGCCGGCGCCCGGCCGCTTCGTGTTCGACTTCGGCCAGAATTTCGCCGGCTGGGTACGGCTCAAGGCCCAAGGCCCGAGCGGCACCGCGATCACGCTGCGCTTCGCCGAGCTGCTGAAGAAGGACGGCACCGCCGACCATTCCAACCTCCGCCTCGCGGAATGCACCGACCGCTTCATCCTGCGCGGCGACGCCGGCGGCGAGACGCTGGAGCCGCGCTTCACCTACCACGGCTTCCGCTACGTCGAGGTCGAGGGCTATCCCGGCACGCCGACGCTCGCCGACATCGAGGGCGTCGTCGTCTACAGCGGCTGCCGCACCACCGGCGAGATGAGCTTCGCCGCGCCGCTGCTTCAGAAGATCTGGCAGAACGCCGAATGGAGCCAGCGCTCCAACTTCTTCGCGGTGCCGACCGACTGCCCGCAGCGCGACGAGCGCATGGGCTGGATGGGCGACATCCAGGTGTTCCTCGACGCCGCCGCGTTCAACATGGAGGTCGATCCCTTCATCCGCCGCTTCCTGACCGAAGTGCGCGCGGCGCAGCGGCCGGACGGCGCCTATCCGATCGTGGTGCCGCAGCCTTTGTCGTTCCCGGACGTGGTGACGGCGGGCTGGAGCGAGGCGGGGATCATCCTCCCCTATCAGCTGTGGCAGCGCTACGGCGACACCGCCGTCATCGACGAGAACTGGGCGGCGATGGAAGGCTGGATGGCCTATGTCGCGCGCGACAATCCCGACTTCATCTGGCGCAAGGACCGCGGGCTCGACCTCGGCGACTGGCTGTCGGTCGATGCGGTCAAGCCCGACGACGAGACCACGCCGCGCATCCTGTGCGCGACCGCCTATTGGGCTTGGGTAGCCGAGCTCATGGCGGAGATGGCGACCGCGACCGGGCGCACCGCCGACGCCGCGCGCTACACGGACCTGCGCGGGAAGATCGTCCGAGCCGCGCAGCAGACCCTGCTCAAGCCCGACGGCACCGCCGGCAACGGCAGCCAGACCAGCCAGGTGCTCGCGCTCCATTGCGGCCTGACTCCGCCCGACCAGCGCGCGGCGGCCGCGAAGATCCTCGCCGCCGACATCCGCCGCAGGGGCATGAAACTCTCGACCGGCTTCCTCGGGACGCCCTACCTCCTCGACGTGCTCGTCGACGCGGGCGAATGGGACGTCGTCAGCGGCCTGCTGCTCCAGACCGGTTATCCGAGCTGGGGCTATATGCCGGTCAAGGGCGCGACGACGGTGTGGGAGCGCTGGAACGGCGACGTCGGCGACATCGCGATGAACAGCTACAACCATTACGCGCTGGGGGCGGTGGTCGGCTTCTTCTATCGCCGCCTCGCCGGCATCGCGCCGGCCGCGCCTGGCTTCCGCCGCATCGCGGTGCGGCCGGTGTGGCTGCCGCAGGTCGGCAAGGTCGCGGCCAAGTACGAGTCCTGCGTCGGCACGATCGCGACCGAGGTCGACGGCGACGCGCAGGGTCTCACCAGCCTCGCGCTCACCGTTCCCGCCAACAGCGTCGCCGAGGTCGAGCTACCCGCGCGCGCCTGGCGCGAGGGCGGCCGCGCGCTCGATGGCCATTCCGACATCCGCAATCTGCGTCACGAGCAGGGCCTCGCCCGCTTCGAGGTCGGCTCCGGCGCCTACCGCTTTACGATCTAAGAGGAATTTTCCTTGCCCACCCTCGGACTCATCCACAATTCTCCAATGCTCGCGCCGGTGTTCAACGAGATCGCGGCGCGGATCATGCCCGACGTCAAGCTGCTGCATTTCGTCGACGAGAGCACGATCAAGAACACGATCGCGGCGGGTCATCTCCAGAAGGCGACGATGCGGCAGGTGATCCGGCTGGTCGGCTCGACCTTCGACGCCGGCTGCGACGCGGCGCTGGTGACCTGCTCGTCGATCGGCCGCGCGGTCGACATGGCGGCCGAGCTCTATGACCAGCCCGTGCTGCGCGTCGACCGACCGATGGCGGAGAAGGCGGTCGCGACCGGCCGCCGCATCGGCGTGGTCGCGACGCTGTCGACCACGCTCAAGCCGACCGCCGACCTCGTCCGCCGCGTCGCCGGGGAGCAGGGCAAGGAGATCGAGCTGGTCGAGTATCTGTGCGAAGGCGCGTTCGAGGCGGTGATGGCCGGCGACGGCGCCACCCACGACCGCATCGTCGGCGAGGCGCTGACCGAGGGGCTGAAGGGCGTCGACGTGATCCTGCTCGCGCAGGCCTCGATGGCCCGCGTCGTGGCGAGCCTGCCCGAGGGTGCGGTGGCGGCGCCGGTGTTCTCCAGCCCCGAGCTCGGGCTCGAGCGCGCGCGCGACGTGCTGGCGAGCCTGGGGAAGTGAAGAAGCGGCGCCTCGTCCTCGGCTTCCTGGCCCTCCTGTCGATCATCACCTTCATCGACCGGATGGCGATCGCGGTCACTGGCCCCACGATCCAGAAGGACCTGGGCATCAGCCCCGTGCAATGGGGCTGGGTGCTGAGCGCCTATGTCATCGCCTATGCCGTGTTCGAGATTCCCTCGGGCGCGATGGGCGACCGGCACGGCTATCGCAAGGAGCTGACGCGGATTACCGTCTGGTGGTCCTTCTTCACCGCGATCACCGCCGCGTGCCGCAATTTCTGGCAGCTCGCCGCGGCGCGCTTCCTGTTCGGGCTGGGGGCGGCGGGTGCCTATCCCAACATGACCGGTGTGCTCTACCGCTGGTTGCCGGCACGCGAGCGGGCGCGCGGCCAGGGCGTGATCTGGGCGGCGAGCCGCTTCGGCGGGGCGCTGGCACCGCTGCTGCTGGTGCCGGCCAACGCCCATCTCGGCTGGCAGGCGGTGTTCCTGATCCTTGGGGCGATCGGCTTCGTCTGGGCGATCGCCTGGTGGCGCTGGTTCCACGACCGCCCCGCGGAGCAGCCCGGCATCACTGCCGAGGAGGTCGCCGAGATCGGCAGCGACGATCACGCCGGCCACGCCGGCACGCCGTGGGGCCAGCTGCTCGGCCTGCCGCAGCTGTGGCTGATCGCGGCCGCCTATTTCTTCTACGCGTTCGGCAGCTGGTTCTTCTTCGGCTGGTTTCCCACCTGGATGGTCAAGGGTGCCGGCTTCAGCGAAGCCGAGATGGGGCTCTACGGATCGATCCCCTTCCTGCTCGGCGTGGTCGGCAACCTGCTCGGCGGCGTGCTGTGCGACCGGCTGGCGACGCGGATCGGCATCCGCAGCGCCTATCGCCTGATCGCCGGGATCTGCCTGGTGCTCACCGCCGCGCTGCTCGTGGCGATGAGCCTGGCGACGAGCAAGCTGATGGTGGTGATCTGCTGCGGCGCGGCGTTCATGGTGATGGACCTGATGCTGCCCGCAGCTTGGGCGATGTGCATGGCGATCGGCGGCCGCTACGGCGGCACCGCCAGCGGCGTGATGAACACCGCCGGCAACCTGGGCGGGTTCATCTGCTCGGTCGCGTTCGGCTACGTCGTCAAGGCGACCGGCAACTACAACCTGCCGCTGCAGGGCGTCGCGGCGATGGTGCTGGTGGCGGCGGCGATCTTCGCGGTGATCGATTGTACCAAGGGGTTCGATCACAAGGCGGCGGCGACGCTCTAAATCCTCCCCGGCACGGGGAGGGGGACCGCCGAAGGCGGTGGAGGGGGTTCTCCACAAGCGATGCAAAGGAGGTGAGCCCCCTCCACCAGCTTCGCTGGTCCCCCTCCCCGTGCCGGGGAGGAGCTTTAGCGCCCCCGCCGCACCGTCTCGAAGAACCCGTCTCCGCCCATCTGGCCGCCCTTGAGCACCAGCTCCAGGCCATCGACGACAGCTTCCCCGGCATGCGCCCGCACCAGCGGCGCGCCGGGTTCGAGCGGTGCCGCCCAGGTCAGCGCGTCGATGCCGAGCTCGGCGACGCCGTGGCTCGACGTATCGCCGCCCGCGAACAGGACGCGGCTGAGGCGCTGCCGCCGGATGATCTCATGCGCCACGCGGCCCAGTGCCACGCCCAACCGGTCACCGGCCGCGGGTGCGGCATCGCCGAGCGGCCCGTCCGCCGAGTGGATCACGCAGCGCCCGCCCGCCGCCAGCGCCGTCTCGGCCGCTCCGACCAGCCGCGCCTCTTCCGCCGTCTCGCCGTTCAGCAGCGCCGGGACGTCGGCGCGCACGCCGGCGTAGCCCTCCGTCATCCCCCGCGCGATCTGCCGCGCCGTCACCGGCGAGCAGCTTCCGCTCACCACCAGCAGCCGGTCGACCTCACCTGCCCGCGCCAGCTCGCCGGGAGCTTCGACCGCACCATTCGCCTGCCACGCCATCACCAGCGCGCGCGTCACGCCCGAGCTGCCGACCGCGAAACGCGTCCCGCGCGACAGCAGCAGCTCTCCCGCCACGGCGAGGCTCGGCATGTCGACGCCGTCGAACAGCACCGCGCCCTCGCCCACCGCGTCGAACACCGCAGCAGCCTCGCCCGCCTGGATACGGTCGATCGGCACCAGCGCCACCGGCATGTCGGTCTGGAGCGCGAGGTGGCGGCGCAGGTCCGCCTCGTGCATCGGCGTCACCGGATGGCGCGACATGGTGGGGTGGCGGTCGATGCGGAAAACCTCGCCGCCTGCCGCCGCGAACAGGTTGCCGAACACGACGTAGCGGCCGAGATGCGGTGCCCCGACCAGGATCGGCACCACGCCGCCGAACACTCGCGCGCCGATCTCCATCGCGCGGCCGATCGAGCCGGTGGCCGGGCTGGAATCGAAGGTCGAGCAGGTCTTGTAATGGACCACCGCCGCCTCTCCGAGCGCCGCGAAGGCGTCCGGCAGATTGGCATCCATCCATTCGGGCGAGCGGCTGCGGCTGTCCCCCGCGATGCCGATCGCGCGCACGTCGGGGAAACGCGCGCGCAACGCTTCGTCGGGCCGGCGCAGGAACAGCACCGCCGGCACACCGCCCTCGGCAAGCTGCTCGAGGACGTCGGTCGAGCCGGTGAAATCGTCGCCGTAATAGCCGTAGAGCAGGGTCACCCCGCGAACGCCCCGAGCGCAGCCTGCAGTTCGGGCGCCTGGCGCGACGCCTCATCGAGCGGTACGCCCGCCACCGCCGCGTCCCAAGCCTGGCGGAGCGCGGTCACGCCCGCCGCCGGCCCACCGGGATGCGCGAGGATGCCGCCTCCCGCGGCGAAGATCAGGTCGGTCGAGCCCAATGCCTCATAGGTTGCGTGCGCCTGCTTGGCCGACTGGCCGGAGGAGAAGACCGGCATGATCTCGCAACCCGGATGCGGCGGGTCGAACATCGGCGTCAGGCATTCGCGCGCCGAGGCGATCACGCTTTCGTTCGCTTCGCAGAACTTGTTGTCGATGCCGTTGACGTGGGTGTGGTCGATCCCCGCCAGCCGCCACAGCTTCTGAAAGGCGACGTAGCTCATGCCGATCGCCGGCGAGCGGCCGAGCATCCCCCAGCCGTTGCGGTGGCCATGGATGGGAAGCTGAGAATGTGCGCGCAGCATCTTCATCGCCGGCAGGCCGATCGAGTTCATGCTCGCCATGACGCAGGTGCCGCCCTCGGCCAGCACATGATCGTGGCGGCGCAGCATCTCGTCGACATCGCCGGTGAGGTTGGCGGCGTACATCGCCTTCTTGCCGGTGCGCTGCGCATGATCGTTGATCACGCGCATCACCGCCGAGATCCGCGCCTCGAACGGGCAGGCGGGGCCGTCGGCCTGGAGCTCGTCGTCCTTGATGAAGTCGATGCCGGCGTCGAGCAGCCCGGCGACCTGCGCAGCGGTTGCCTCGGGGTCGAGGCCGACGCTCGGCTTGATGATCGTGCCGATCATCGGCCGGTCCCAGACGTCCGCCAGCTCGCGCGTGCCGGGTACGCCGAACTGCGGACCCTGGTAACGGTCGAGGAACACCGGCGGCAGCCTGAGGTCGAGCAGCTTGAGGCCGGAGAAGGCCTTCAGTTCCGACAGGTTGCCCGCGACCGTCGCGAGCAGGTTCGGCAGCGACGGCCCGAAATTATGGACCGGCCACGACAGCGTCACCCGCGCCGTCCGCCGCCGCCCGTCGCCGCCGCCCTTGGGCAGGCCCGAGCCCGGCAGCGACGGCGCCGCCGCATCCTCCAGCTCTTCGATCGATTCGACCACCGCGGCATGCGCCTCGCGCAGCGCGTCGGTCTCGCCGGGCACGCGGACGAAGGTGCCGGTCGACTGCTCGCCGGCCATCGTCTCCGCCGCCTGGGCAAGCGGGAAGGCGGTCTCGATCCAATAGGTCGCGTAGACGCGGTTCGTCATCAGGCGACCTTGAAGTAAGTGTTGTAGCGCTCGGTATCGATCGCGAAATAGGGCACGAACACCAGGTCGCGGCCGTCGACGCTGGCGCGATAGGCCTGGGTCTGGTTGGCGATCGGAGCGAGCGCGCTGGGCAGCGCGATCGTCTGGGCCTCGATGCCCGCCCACGGATTGACGCCGACATACATCACCGCGCCGCGCAGGACGGCGGCGATATTGGGGTTCTGGTCGTCGATCGGCAGCGTGCGCAGCGGCTGCGGCAGGACGAGATCGACAGTGTCGCCCGCCTTCCACGTCCGCGAGACGGTCGCGAGCGTGCCCGGCGTCGCCGCCTGCGGCTGACCGTTGACCGCCAGCGTCGCACCCTTCGCCCATGCCGGGATGCGCAGCTTCATCGCGAAGCGGCCATTGCCGGGCCTCCGCACCGTCAGCCGCACCGTGTCGGTCGCCGGATAGCCGGTCTCCTGCGCCACCTCGACCGCGCCGCCCGCACGGTCCCACGTCACCTGCGACGAGGCGTACATGTTGACGACCAGCGCGTCGTCGTCATGGAAATAGAGCCCCTGCACATAGTCGGCGACGCCCTGCACCAGCGTGCCCGAGCAGCACGGCCATTTCTTCTGGTAGTAGAGCTTCTCGCCGACGGGTCCGTAGTTCGAATAATAGGGATAGCCGCCGTCGCTGTCGGGCAGGCGGGTCGCCAGCATCGTGTTGTAGAGCGTGCGCTCGAGCCCGTCGCCGTACACCGGCTCGCCGGTGAAGCGGATCAGGTAGCGCGCCAGCTTCATGTCGGCGAAGCTGCCGCACGGCGTCTCGAAATGCGCCTTCGAGGACTTGAGGCTGGCGGCGAGCTTGCCCTGGTGGAGCTCGACGAACTGCTCCTCCGGCCCCCAGCCGCCGCTCGCGAAGCGCTGCGGCTCCATGAACTTCCAGGCGTTGACCAGCGCCTGCCGGTACTTGGGGTCGCCGAGGTGGAGATAGGCCTGCGCGCCCGAGCTCAGCGCGATCGTGTGACTGTAGGCGTGCTTGGTCGGCAGCACGTCCTGCCCGGCCGCGAGCGGATCGAACCACTCCTTGTTGAGGAGATAATGGACCGCCATCGCGCGGTATTTCTCGTCGCCGGTGATGTCGGCGACGTGGAACAGGTTCTCCGACAGGACATAGGTCTCGTCATACGGCGGATCGACCTTGCCGATGCGGTCGCGCGAGACCGGCGAGATATAGGGCACGCACTTGTCGATGATGATCGGCAGCAGCTCCTTGGCGCGCGCGACCCCGCTCAGCCGATAGGCGTCGACCAGCGCGACGACATATTTGTCCATGACATAGGCGGCCCATTGCGCCTGCGCGTTCTTGCCGGCGTAGGGATTCTTGGCGGCGATCATCGCCTCGCCGAAGCCGTCGACCAGCGCCGCGACCTTGGCGTGCGCCGCCTTGTCGCCGGTGGTCGCCGCGAGGCGGGCGAGCCCGGAGACATACTGACCGAAGGCGAGCCCGGGCACGAAACCATCGGCATCATACCAGCCGCCCATGTCCGGCCCCGGCGCCGGCAGGCCGGCGTTCTGGCGGAAGACCTTGAGCAGGCGATCGTTGTCGAGCGCCAGATAATGGGCATGGATGCGGTCGTAATGCTCCTTGATCCGGCCGCTCCCGGTCAGCTGGACCGCGCCATAGGGGAATTCATGGAGCACTTCCCTGCCGCGCATCGCCGCAGCCGCCGCGCCCGCCCAGGCGGTGGAGGGCATCGCCGCCGCGCCGGCCGCCGCCGTCGCGCAGGCCGCGCAATGGAAGAAACCGCGCCTCGACACGCCTTCGGTCACCATGTCGTCCTTCATCCCATCCTCGCCCGATTCCGTCTGGCGTTCCCCGCGCCAACCCGCTTATACATATTCATATGATAATACGAATGGCAAGAGGAGGTGGTATGATCTGTAGGCCAGCAATAGCGGCTCTGGCAATGGCCTTGAGCAGCGTTGCCGCCCCAGCTCAGCCGCCTGAGACGACGGCATTCCTGGCCCGCGCGACGGCCTTCGCCGACCGTCCGGCGATTGCCGTCGGCGTCTCCTGGTATCCCGAGCAATGGCCCGAGAGCCGCTGGGCGACCGATCTCGACATGATGAAGGCGACCGGCTTCAACACCGTACGCCTCGCCGAATTCGCCTGGAGCCGGATGGAGCCGGAGGAAGGCAGGTTCGACTTCGCCTGGCTCGACCGGGCGATCGCCGCGGCGGCGCGGCGCGGGTTCATGGTGGTACTCGGCACGCCGACCGCCGCGCCGCCGGCGTGGCTTACCCAGAAATACCCCGACACGCTGCGCGTCGACGAGAACGGCCAGCGCGCCGGCCACGGCGGGCGGCGCCACTTCTCCTTCGCCAGCAGGCGCTACCGCGACTTCGCCCGCCGCATCGCGACCGAGATGGCGAAGCGCTACGGCCACAATCCGGCGGTGGTCGGCTGGCAGATCGACAATGAGGTCGGGCCGCCCTCCTTCGATCCCGAATCGGTCGCCGCCTGGCACGCCTTCCTCAAGGCCCGCTACGGCACGATCGACGAGCTCAACCGCCGCTGGGCCACCGAATATTGGAGCCAGCACTACAACGACTTCGACCAGGTCCCGCTCCACGCCACCGGCCAGCAGAACCCGGGCCTTCTGCTCGACTTCAAGCATTTCACCACCGCGACCTGGACCGACTACGTCCAGAACCAGGTCCGTGCGATCCGCCCGCTGATCGACCCGCGTGCCTTCGTCACCACCAACACCATGTTCTGGAACGCGGGCTTCGACCATTTCGTCATGCACCGCGATCTCGATCTGGCGTCCTGGGACAATTACATCCCGAACGGCCGGCCCGACTGGGTGGCGAACGGCGCCAACCACGACCTCGTCCGCGGCTACAAGCAGCGCAACTTCTGGCTGATGGAGACCCAGCCCGGCCGCGTCGACTGGGTGCCGGTCAACCGCGCGCTCGATCCGGGGCAGGTGCGCGAGCTTGCCTGGCAGTCGGTCGCGCACGGTGCCGACGCGGTGCTCTACTGGCAGTGGCGCCCGGCCGCGAACGGGCAGGAGACCTATCACGGCGCCATCCTCGGCCAAGACGGCCGGCCCAACCCGATCCAGCCCGAGATCGCCCGCGTCGCGGCCGACCTCACCAGGGCCGCGCCGCTGCTCGCTGATACCGAGCCGGCGGCGAAGGTGGCGATGATCTTCTCCTACGACAGCCGCTGGGCGATCGACCTGCAGCGCCACCACAAGGACTTCGATCCGATCAAGGCGTTCACCGATTTCTACCGGCCGCTGCGGGTGCAGTCGCAGGGAGTGCATGTCCTGCCGGTGGAGGCCGACCTCAAACATTACCCCCTAGTGGTCGCGCCCGACCTCAACGTGCTGATCGAGACGCAGGCGCAGGGGCTCGAAGCCTATGTCCGGGGCGGCGGCCATCTCGTCCTCGGCCCGCGCTCGGGCATGAAGGACGACGCCAACGCGCTATGGCCCGAACGCCAGCCGGGCCCGCTCGCGAAGCTGCTCGGCGCGCGGGTCGAGCAGTTCTATGCGCTGGACGAAGGCGTCGGCATCACTGGCTCGATCGCCGGCACGGCCTCGATCTGGGCCGAGGCGCTGGCGCCGGAGGCGACCGACGTCCGCACCCTCGCCACCTACACCGATCCCGGCGGATGGCTCGACGGCAAGCCCGCGATCGTGACCCGCAAGGTCGGGCGCGGCAGCATCACCTATGTCGGCGCCTGGCTCGATCCCGACACCATGGCGAAACTGGCGACAACGTTGCTCGCCGATGCCGGCGTGAAGCCGCTGATCGCCGACGCGCACCCCGACCTCGAGATCGCCGAGCGTACCGGCGCCGGCAAGCGCGTGCTGATCGTCATCAACCACGGCGCGGTCGCTCATCCGCTCACACCGCCCGCCGGCGCGAAGCCGGCCGGCGGGGACTGGACGAACGGCCAGGTCGCCGCGCATGGTGTCGCCCTCTTCCAGCTCCCGTAACAAGGATCGTCGATGAAGCCTCTCCGCCTGGCTCCGGCTCTTATCGGCCTGCTCGCGCTCACCGCCGCCCACGCCGCCGTGCCCCAGCATTGGGTGCCGGGTTGGACCTCCTCGCCGATCGGCTATGAGCCGGATATCCGCGACGGCCTCGGCCGCCCGTTCAAGGACGAGACGGTGCGCCAGGAGGTCCGCGCGGGCATCGCCGGCACCACGATCCGCATCCGCTTCACCAACGAGCTGTCGGACGTGCCGCTTCGCATCGGCGCCGCTTCGATCCTGCGGCTCGACGAGGCGGGGAAGCCGGTTCCCGGCAGCCTCCGCCCGCTGACCTTCAGCGGGGCCCGCGACGTCCGCGTGCCGACGCATGCGCCGTTGCTGTCGGACCCGATCGCCTATCCGGTGAAGGCCGGCGAGCGCCTCGCCGTCTCGGTCCATTTTCCCGACGAGGCCGCGCCGCCCGCCCATGCCCAGATGGTCGACGTCGCGGCCGGCGATGCGACCGGCGCTCTCGACCTGCCCTCGCCCCGCCGCGCCCGGGCCTCCGGCATCGTCAGCGCGGTCGACGTGGTGAGCCCGGCGGCCTCGCGCGTGCTGGTGGCGTTCGGCGATTCGATCACCGAGGGCGCCGGCGCCACGCCGGGCAAGGCGATGAGCTGGCCCGATCAGCTCGGCCGAATGCTCGCGGCGAGCCCGCGAGGCCGCTGCTGGGCGGTCGCCAACCAGGGCATCAGCGGCAACCGCCTGCTCAGCGAAGGGCGCGGCCCCAACGCACTGTCGCGCTTCGACCGCGACGTGCTGTCGGTGCCCGGCGCCACCCATGTCGTGATCCTCGAAGGCATCAACGACATCGGCAAGGTCAAGGACCCGGCGAAGGACTGGCAGGCCCCCGCCGACAAGCTGATCGCCGCCTATGAGCAGCTCCTCGCCCGCGCGCACGCCCGCGGCCTTAAGGTGATCTTCGGCACGCTGCTGCCCTATGAGGGCGCCGGCTATGCCTCGCCCGACGGCGAGCAGCGCCGTGAGACCCTCAACCGCTGGCTGCGCGCCAATGCCAAGCGTTTCGACGGCCTGATCGACTTCGACGCGGCGATGCAGGAGCCCGGTCAGCCGACCGTGATGCGCCTTGCCGAGCAGATCGGCGATCATCTCCACCCCAACGACGCGGGCTACACGACGATGGCGAAGACCGCGCTGCCGGTGGTGCTGGCGCAGGGGTGCCGGTGATCCTGAAGCGGATTCGATCAGCGTGAATCCGTTCCCCGGCGAAGGCCGGGGCCCAGTCGCGAACGGTTTGAGACTGGGCCCCGGCCTTCGCCGGGGAACAGCTGCTTCAAGCCGAAGCCGATCCGGATCGATCCTACGCTACCGCACCACCCGGATCAGGTAGCTCGTCGTCGCGGGCTTGCCGACCGCGATCTCCCAGCCCGGCTCGATCATCTTGCCCTTGATCTCCGGCCCGATCGGCCGCGCCGATCCGTCGAGCGGCTGGGCGAACACGCCGACCGCGCCCTCCAGGTCCTTGAGCTGGATCCACCCGGTGATCGGCTCGATCAGCGTCGGCGCGGTGCCCCAGTTGGTCAGCATCGCGCGCCGTTCGTCCCAGACCTGGCCGCTGTTCTCGACCTTGCCGGTCGTGGTGAGCAGCATCCGGTTCGACAGGCTGAGCGGCCTGCCGTCCAGCGACGACAGGGTGATCGTCGCGAAACGGTTGCGGATGTCGGCGGCGAGGTGGCGCGTCTGCACCTTGGCGTTGGCGCTGACGAACCCGACCAGCGCCTGGCTCAGCGGCGTGTCGATCGTCACCAGCCCGTCCTTGCCGCCCTGGGTACGCCAGCTGAGCTCGCCGGTATCCGACACGATCGGGTTCATCGGCGGCAGCGGCGCCGGCAGGCGCGGCTTGCAGTCGAGGCACGAGACCCGCGAGCCGTGGACCAGCGGGATCGTCATGTCGAAGCCGGGCGTGTAATAGGGCATCGCCGCACGCGGCAGCCGCGAGGCCTCGCTGATCTGGTCGGTCGAATAGGACCGCGTCAGCACCTCCTTCGCCGCCGACACGTCGCCGCGCAGGAACAGCATCGCCCCCGCCGGCATCTGCGCCATCTTCACCGGATCGAGCGTCATGTCGAAATGGTCGCCGATCATCGGCTTCCACTGGCCGGCGATCTTGGTCTCGAAGGTGTAGAAGAAGATGCCGTCCCAGTCCTGCAGCGCCGCATAGGACGCCAGGATCGGGATCATCTCCGATCCATAGTCGCTGGGATAGGGGTGGTTGACCTCGCTCACCGTGAACGGCTTGCCGACCGTCGCCGAGCGGGCGAGCTTCTGGATGATCGACAGCTCGGGGCTGTTCACCATCGGCTCGTTGCGGCGGCCGTAGATGGCGGGGTGCTGCCAATAGACGTGCGCGTCCATGATGTCGGACTTCACCGCGGTGCGCATCAGCGGCTGGTTGGCGATGAAATAGGTGTGGTCCGCCATCGGGATGATCGGCGACTTCACCCCGACCTCGTCCTTCAGGAACCGCTTCATCTCGGCGTGGAAGTCGATCTCGACCTGCGTCAGGAAGCCGAGCTCGGCATCGAGCCTGAGCCGCGGCGCCTCGGGATGGTCGCCGCGGCGCATGAACGGGATCGGCTGCCCCTCGGCGACGCCCGCCATCCGGCGCAGCTCGGCCACTTCGGCCGGCTTGCGGTTCTTCGCCAGCCAGTCGTTGTACATCCCGACCAGCAGCGCCTGATAGTGCGGCGTCATGTCGAGCTGGATGTTCGCCCCGCCCGGCACGCGCTCGCCACGCAGCCAGTTGCGCATCCAGAATTCGAGCAGCGAATTCTCGTTCACCACTTCGACGATCACCACCGCCGGATCGTCGGCGTAGCGCAGCTTGGTATAGGGATTGAGGTGGCCGAGCAGCTGCTTCGCATATTCCTTCTGCGCGGCGATCAGCTCGGGGCCGAAATAGGTGAAGGCCTTGGCCGGACCGAGCAGCTCGGCGTCGGGGATGCCGTCGCCGGCCTTGTAGCGGCGGCCGACGTTCAGGTTGAAGTCGACGTAGATGCCGTTCTTCTTGAGCTCGGCGATCCAATAGTCGAGCCGGTCGAGCCGCTCGGCGTTGAACGCGCCCCGGCTGGACTGCTGATCCCAGCGGATCAGCCCGCGCGGCGCATGGGTGAAAGGCCCGGCGGTCGGCGAGACCTCCTCGCCCGCGTTGCGGATCGGGTTCACCGTGTCGGGCATGTCGAGGAAATGCAGCCGCACGCAATTGACCCCGAGCCGCGCCAGCGCGGCGGCATAGGTCACGGCATCCTCGTGCGACGGAATCTCCTCCGATCCCACCGCCCAGCCGGTCATGTTGACGCCCCAGCAGCGGAAACGCTTGCCGTCCGGGCGGTAGAGATGGCCGTCCCTCGCCTGGATGAAGCCGTATTTCCCGGCCGGCCCATCCAGCAGGAAACGGGCGTCGGCGGCGGAATCGACCCTCAGCTCATGGTTGACCGGAAAGGGCTGGAGCGGAATGTCTTGCGCAAGCGACGGCGCTGCGGCGAACAGCGCGCACGCCGCCGAGAGGACGCGCCTTAGAGTCGGATTCGGCCAGCATGAATCCGTTCCCCGGCGAAGGCCGGGGCCCAGTTTCGAACCGCTCGCAACTGGGCCCCGGCCTTCGCCGGGGAACAGCTGCTTCAAGCCGGATGGATCAAATTCCAGCCGTTGCCCTCGACTCATCGCCCCCTCCTATTCTGTCGATCTTCGGCGACGCGCCGATGCCAGGCGCGCAATCTCCCGGCTCAGCGCGTCCTGATCTTGAGTGCGTAGGGGAAGGCGCCGTCGCCGACCGCCGGCAAGGTGACCTCGAGCCCCTTGGGCGTCTGCTTCCAGCTGATCCGGCCCCCGCCGAGCAGCTCGATGCTCTTGATCGGCGCGTCGAGATAGGGCGTGCCGGCGTAGAGCGTCTTGACCAGCACCCGCCCATCCTTCGGCCGCGAGAGGCCGAGTGCGTAGAGCGCATCGCCCTTGGTGGTGAAGCGGATGTCGGCCGGGGTGAAGCCCTTCACCGCCGACTCCTCGACCTGCCCGCCGACGCGGACCTGGCCCGACTTGGTCGGCCCCTCGCCGAAATATTTGAACGGCCGCGTGCCGTAGATCGCCTCGCCGTTGACCTTGAGCCAGCC